>NZ_SMJX01000010.1 GCF_004348535.1 Actinomadura sp. KC216 | reverse complement strand
CGTGGGGGCATTGGGGATCGTTCAGCGTGACCTTGACCTGTCGGACGCCGCCAGGGAATGGGTCGTCACCGGCTACCTGCTGACGTCGTCCTGCCTGCTGATCGCGGGTGGGCGGCTTGCCGATGTGCACGGCTGCCGCCGCGTCCTGACGACCGGGCAGGCCGTGTTCGCCGGGGCCTCGGCGCTGATCGGGCTGGCCGGGCGGGCGGATGTTCTGGTCGCGGGCAGGGTGGTGCAGGGTGCGGGCGCCGCGCTCATGGTGTCGGCCGCCCTGGTGGCGGTCCGGGCTGGTCGTACGGGACGGCAGCGCGCTATCGGTCAGGTGGTGTGGCTCGCCATGTCCTCGCTGGGCACCGCGGTGGGGCCGACGGTCGGCGGCTACGTCGCCGAGGTCTGGGACTGGACCTGGATCTTCCTGGTCAACGTGCCGATCGGTGTGCTGGCCGTCGTCCCGGGGTGGATCTTCTTGGACGGACGTGGAGGCCGCGGGCAGGCGGTTGATCTACCCGGAATGCTCACTTCGGCCACCGTGGTGTTCGCGGTCACCTGGGCGCTGATGTCGGCCGGCGACCGGCAGGACGGCTGGCGTGCCCCCGGTGTCCTCGCCGCGCTCGCGGTCGCCGTCGCGGCCGCGGTGGCGTTCGTCCTGGTCGAGCGGCGGAGCCGGGATCCGATGGTCGACCTGGCCCTCTTCCGGCGGGCGGTCTTCGCCGGTGGGACCGTCACGCTGCTGATGTGGGGGATCGGCTTCAACGGCCTGCTGTACTTCGGCACGATCTTCCTCCAAGACGTACTCGGGTTCCGTCCGTCGGAGGCGGGGCTGGCCTTCCTGCCGCCCGCGCTCACCGTCATGGCGCTGGCCCCGGTGGCGTTCTGGCTGACCGGGAGGCTGGGCCCGCGCTTCACCATCGGCGGTGGCATGGCCTTGATGGCGGCGGGGATGGTCGCGTTCACCCTGCTGCGGCGGGGCGACGGGTTCGGTGACCTCATGCCGGGGCTGGCGCTTCTCGGGATCGGTACCGCGCTGGTGGTGCCGCTGCCGCTGTGCATGCTCCAGGTCGTTCCGGACGAGCGGGTCGGGGTCGCGAGCGGGGTCGTCGCCGTGGTGCGGCAGGTCTCCGGTGCCTTCGGCATCGCCGTGCTCGGCGTCGTGATCGACGTTGCCGCGGGCTCGCGCGATCCGTCGGGGACGGAGGCGTTCCGGCAGGCGGTCGCGGCCGGGCTGGTCTTCGGGGCCGGTCTTGTGCTGGTGGGCGGTCTGGTCGGCCTGTTCACGCTGGGACGCGGCGGACGCCCTGCGGGCACCGCACACGGGGGACCGGCCGGTACCACCACGCCACCCTGCCACGAAGACCGCGAGGCCAGAAGGTGATCAGGTGCACCGGGGGCATGGGCTCCGCCCCCGGCGCACCTTCATCGCCGATCTCGCATACTTGGCACCTTCTGGCTACTCCAGCTCGCCGAGCCGGACGTCGGGATCGGCGGCGACCCGTTCCAGCAGCCGCAACAGACGGTCAACGAGCCCCTGAGCGGTACCGGCGTCGAACAGGTCGGTGGCGTACTCCAGCTCGCCGGTCACTCCCGCACCGCCACGAGGGGTCAGCCTCAACGCCAGTTCGTACTTGGCGGCGTCCGGCCGCACCGGTTCGATCGCCAGGCTCAACCCGGGAAGACCCGGATCGGGCGGGGGCGTGGAGTTGAGGGCCAGCCCCCCTTGGGGGAGGAGATGGTGGGTTGTGGAACCGGCCGGGTCGAGGGCCTCGACCAGCTGATCGAAGGGCAGGTCCTGGTGGGCGAAGGCGGCCAGATCGGTCGTTCGCGTCCGGGCCAGCAACTCCCTGAACGTGGGGTCGCCGGACAGGTCGTTTCGAAGGACCAGCGAGTTGGTGAAGACCCCGGCCAGGTCGTCCAGCGCCTTGTCGGTACGGCCGGCGACCGGGGTCCCGATCGCGATGTCGGTGCCCGCGCCCAGCCGCGAGAGCAGTGCCGCGAACCCGGCCTGGAACACCATGAACAGTGTGACGCCGGTGGCTCGGGCCAGGTCGTCCAGCGCCCGGTGCGCCTCGGCGCCGATGTCGAAGCCGATCAGGGCACCGTTGTGGGTGGGCACCGTGGGGCGGGGCCGGTCCGCCGGCAGCCGGATCTGCCGGGGCAGCCCCGCGAGCGCCTCCTTCCAATAGGCCAGCTGCCTGTTCCACAGGCTGTCGGGGTCGTCCCTCTGGCAGTTCGCTGACCAGCGCGTTGTCATCGGCCGCGGCCACGGGGCTGTTGGTGCGGCCGGGCCGAGGCGGCCGCTGACCGGCGGGCCGGTAGGTGCCGGTCAGCGCCGGTGCGCGGCCGCCGGCCGTGGTGTAGAAGATCGCGTCAAGGTGATCCTCGCCGGCGGTGTCGCTCCAGGTGAGGGCGGCCTGGTATCCCGCCTGCTCGGCGAGGTCGTGGAGCTGCTCGGGGTCCACCCCGCCGTCCTGCGCCAGAAGGCCCGCGATCCGCCCCGCCGAGAGGCCGGTCCGGTCTTCTCCGTGGTCGTCCAGGGCGCGGGCTGCGGCGGCTTCTCTCGTGAGGCGGGCGTTGGGCAGCTCGGTCACCCGCAGCGGGCCGGGGTGGCGGACGGTCAGCTCACCGGCCAGGCGCCGCAGACCGGGTACGTCCACGCCCCAGCGCAGCCGGGGGACGTCCGCCACCTCGACCAGGTCAGGACGGGTGTGGACGACGACGTCGTAGCGGTGTCGGGTCAGCTCGTTGTGGTGCTCCCCGCGCTTCAGCCGGATGTCCACGCCGCTGACCCGGCTGTGGGCCGCCAGGCCGGTGAAGAAGTCGGGGTCGACGACCAGTTCTTTCTCCAGGCTCATGGCCTGCTCGACCGCCTGCCGTACGACGCCGACCGACGCGGACGGGTCGGCGCGGTGCAGTTCAACCGCCGTGCGAAGAAGCCGCAGGGTCCTGTGGTTGCGCACGTCGCCCACGAACACCGTCCCGCCGGGAGCCAGCAGGCCCAGCGCCTGGTCCAGCACCTTGGCCAGGTAGTCGGCGCTGGGGAAGTACTGGGCCACCGAGTTCAGCACGACGGTATCGAACCGTCCGGCCGGCAGCCCGCGGGGATCGTCGGCGGCCTGCTGCCGGAGCGTCACCCGTCCGGCCAGCGCCGGGACCTGCGCCGCCTGCCGCCGCAGCCTGTCGATCACTGGACCGGACACGTCGGTGCCCCAATACGCTTCGCATCCGGGGGCGAGTGCGGCCAGCAGCAGCCCGGTCCCCACACCGATCTCCAGGACCCGGCACGGGCCCAATGACCGGATGCGCCGCACCGTCTCCTCACGCCATCGCCGCATTTCCTCTAGCGGGATCGGCTCACCGGTGTACGAGCTGTTCCATCCGGAAAAGTCCGTGCCGAATGCGGCGAACCCGGTGCCGTGGACCCCTCGTACAACGAGTCGTAGAGACGCTGCCACTCACCGACCTGCCGCTGTTCCTCGTCCTGCCCGCGGTCGGCGCAGGCCACCACATAGGCCACCAGCCGGCGGTCGCCTGACGGACCCTCCCGGGGGACCACGGCGGCCTGTGCCACGTGCCGATGGGACAGCAGGACGGATTCGACCTCGCCCGGTTCGACGCGGAAACCGCGGATCTTGACCTGGTCATCGGCGCGGCCGATGAAGTCCAGTTGCCCGTCGGGACGCCACCGCACCAGATCACCGGTCCGGTACATCCGTTCCCCGGGCGCGCCGAACGGGCAGGCGACGAACCGCTCCGCGGTCAGCCCCGGCCGTCCCAGGTAATCTTGCGCGAGACCCGCGCCGGACGTGTACAGCTCGCCGACCGCGCCCACCGGCACCGGCCGCAACGCTCCGTCCAGCACGTACACGCGCGTATCGCGAATCGGGCGGCCGATCGGCACGCCCGTGCCCGCCCCCAGGTCGATCGTCTCGACTGCGCCGATGGTGGTGATCGTGGTGTTCTCGGTGGGCCCGTACGCATTGAGCAATCGGACTGCCGGAAGCCGATCTCTGACCGCCCGGCATCGGGGAGTGGACAGCACATCGCCCCCGGCCAGCAGGTAGCGCAGGCCTTGCAGGGCTGTGATGTCTGCGTCCACCACCTCGTGGAACAGGCCCGTCGGCAGCAACAGCACGGTGACCCGATGAGACGACAGAAGACGTCCCAGCTCGTGGACGGAGAACCCGCCCGCCGGGACGATCGCGAGACTCGCCCCGTTGAGCAGGGCTCCCCAGATCTCGAATGTCGCCGCGTCGAACGAGATCGAGGCAATGTGAGCGACGACGTCGTCGCTCTGCCACCGGACATAATCGGACCGGCACACGAGCCGCTCAATGCCCTGATGCGGGACGACCGCCGCTTTGGGCTCTCCCGTGGAACCGGAGGTGTAGGTGACATAGGCCGGGTGCTCGGGTAGCAGAGGCCGGGTTGGCTCGCTGCCGAGCAGGTTGGAGACCGTTCCATCGCGACCGCGACCGCGACCACGTCACCGGGACCGGTCCCACGCTCGACCAGGGACCGCGCCAGCCGGTTGGCGCGTGCGTTGAGCTCGCCATAGGTGAGGGTGGTGCCCTCGGACACCACCGCGGTGCTCGCGGGAGCGGCCGCTACCCGCGCCTCGAACAGTTCCGGCACGCACCACCGCCGGGCAGCCGCGTCCTCGTCCCGCCCCACCAGCACCGGCCTTCGTTCGGCCCGGTCCAGCACGTCCATATCGCAGAGCCGGGAACCGGGATCGGCGTCGCCCAGCGACCGCAGCAGACGCAGATAGCGCCGCTGGTGGGCGGTGACCTGATCGGAGGTGTAGAGGGCGGGGTGCGCCATGAAGCCGACGCGCATGCCGTGGCCGTCGAGGTTGTCGAAGACGTTGATCTCCAGATCGTCGATCGGCCAGGTCATGAGGGGGTGCATGCGTCCCGGCGTCCCGGCGAAGTCCAGCCGGTAGTCGAAGGCCATGACGTTGATGACCGGTCCGTGCAGCCGATGCCGGGTTCCCAGCAGCCCGAGGTCACGCAGCAGGTCATCGCGGCGGTACCGCTGATGCCGCAGCAACCGCGCAGTCGCCCGCGTCACCGTGCGCACCAGCTCGTGGACGGTCATATCCGGCCGCACCAAGACCCGCAGCGGCAACACCGTCGACGACATCGACGGCGTCTCCAGCGTCAGCCGGGAGACGCGGCCGGTCACGGCCAAACCGAGAATCACATCCTGGGCGCCGGTCATGCGCGCGACATAGGCCGCGGTCGCCGCGATCGTCAGACCCGCGGTGGCGGTGCGCAGCCGACGCGCCCCGGCGGCCAGGTCCGCGGTGGCCTCCGGAGACAGCGTGGCGGTCCCGGTCAGATGGTCGATGGCGGGGTCGGCCATCGCATCCGACAAACCGACCGGCACCGGCTTGTCGGCCAAAGCCCCGGTCCAATAGGCGCGGTCACCTTCGAACTTCTCCGATGCGCGATAGGCGGACTCCTCGGCCAGCAGCGCGCGATAGCAGCCGCGCTCGGCGGGAACGTGGGCCCCGCCACGTGCCAGGGCGGTGTAGACCTCGGCCATGCGCCGGCCGATCAACGAGGCGCTGTAACCGTCGAGAACTACATGGTGCGCGCGCAGGAACCACCAGTGCAGGCCGGGTGACAGCCGCAGCAGCGCCGTTTCGTAAAGGCGTGTGGCATCCAGCGGCAGCGCGTCGCGCAGGCGGCCGTTGATCCACGCAGTCGCGGCGGCTCGGGGGTCCTGCTCACTGCCCACGTCGACCAGGGGGATCGACACCGACGGATCGGGATCGAGCTCCTGGCAGACGACATCGTCCAGTTCGCGCAGCCGGACGTGCAGCGTCTGGAACTCGCGCGCAAACTCGCGCGCAGCGATGCGCGCCGAACGATCGAGCAGCTCGTGATCGAAAGGACCATCGATCTCGACGTATTGCCCGATGTGGAACGGTAGGTGCGGGACCAGTTGCTGGGCGTACCAGATGCCCTGCTGCGCGGCCGACAACGGAACACGCTCGAACGAGGACATCAGCACAGCCCTCCCATCAGGGCCGATTTCGACCATTCCGCATGATGGGATGGACGGCTTACGAGCCGCGGTTCGTGGCGCCTGCCCATATGCGAATTTGTCTCCTTTGTAACCGGTAGCGTGGCTCACGCATAGCAACAACTGGGGCGACCAGGGCCACCGGGAGCTAATCAGAGTCGATCGACTTTTGGCACGAGATCGGCGGATGTGTAACCGAGCTCGCGACTAGAGGTCCCGCTTCGCGGGTGATGATTTCAGGATAAATGGTGTTTAGTTTGGGCTATTCCCTCGGTAGAGCGTCACATCAGAGCCGTCAGCGAGGTCATCCGACTGCTGGATGGCTCGTTTGGCGGTCCCGCGGTCGGGCAGCGACTTTCTGCGGCGATAGCGGATTCCGGCGCAGCTGCCGGATTCATGAGCTCTGCCGTCCAGTTTCACGGTGCCGCCCAGCGGTACTCCCCTCGGTCTCCGGCTGCCCCTGCGCCAAACCAACGCCTAACCCACGAATGCTTGGCGGCGGCGCGCCTTGGTCACCTGGCAGAGTCTGATTCTGGGGCGATGTCGTCCGGGGGCGGTAGCGGGGTCTCCTTCGTCGGGTGCTGGAAGAAGGCGTGTGCGGCGGCGGCGACCACGGCGCCGACGAGGGGGGCGACGATGAACAGCCACACCTGTTCCAGGGCGGTCCCTCCGACGACAATGGCGGGGCCCAGGCTGCGGGCGGGGTTGACGGAGGTGCCCGTGATCGGGATGCCGACGAGGTGGACGGTGGTCAGCGCCAGCCCGATCGCGACGCCGCTGACCGACGGAATGGCGGCCTCGCTGGTCATCGCCAGGACAGCGAACACGAACAGCGCGGTCAACACGACCTCGGCGAGGAACGCGCCGCCCACGTCGATCCGGATGAGGCTGACCGCGCCCCACCCGTCCGCGCCCAGCCCGGTCACCGACCGCCGGTAGATCGGCGAGCCGGTGAACGTCGCCCACAGCAGCAACGCGCCGAGGATCCCGCCGGCGAACTGGGCGGCCCAGTAGCCGACCGCCTCGACCGGGGTCATCCGGCGGGCGAGCAGCACGCCGAGCGTGACGGCCGGGTTGACGTGGCAGCCGGAGATCGGGCCGATCGCGTAGACCAGGACCAGGAGCACGAGCCCGAACGCCAGCGCCGTCGCGACCACGCCCGCCGCGAGACTCCTGCCGGCCAGGCCGAAACCGAACGACAGGGTCGCCACGCCCACCGCGAAATAGACCAGAAGCAGCGTCCCCACGAGCTCCGCCGCATACTTCCTCGCCACGATATCCACCCCCCGACGACTGGTCCCAGCGACCTACCCGGGGCCTACACAAGATCAACTCACGTTGATCGACCGTGAGCGAGGCTTGGCCGCGGCTTGCCGGTACATGGGCCCGGGATCTTCTCACGCCGAGCAGCACGTTGACCGGGACGCGAAAGCCGATGACCGGCTCCCGCCGAGGCCGGGGATCCGGGATCAGGCTGATGATCGTGAGCAGGACGGGGGGAGGGACGGTCCAAAGAGGGTGAACGGCTCACACCGCCAATGCCAAGCCCGGCACGACGCACCACAGAAGGCGATGAGCTCGTACTTTCCTTGGTTGTGGGTGTGGCGAACGCGGTGGTGTTCGCGTGCGAGGTGGAAGCGCCGGTATTCCGGGAATTTGTTGTTGGCGACCCACGGTGCACAGTTTCAGGATGGCCTCGGCGCCGGCCAAGCCCCAGCGGGCGCCGCCGATGTCGAGTCGGTCGGCCAGATGTGGCGGACGGCGCCTTCGATGGCGCCGGTGGCGATCGGCCATCCGCCCTGCAGGGCCTTGTCGTAGCGCAGGAACGCGGCGCGGCCGGTCAGGTAGCGGAAGGCGGTGTCGATCTGTTGGCGGCGGTGGGCGGGGAGCCCCGGCGGCCTGGGCGTCCAGGGCCGTGATGACCTGGCCGGTCTGTCCGGCCAGCAGCGCCAGGGCGTGGGTGGCGACCCAGTCCTCGGCGGCGGGATCGCCGGGGCGGTGCAGGTCCCAGGCACCCGCCCAGATTGATCTTCACCCGTCCTGGCGGTCGTGCTGGGCGCGCTGGCCGGGCCTGCTGTGGCCGGGCCCGCTCTGGCAGGCTCGGCCGAGCCTTGCCTCTGCCCCACGGAATACGACCTGTGGTCGGGTCCGACGGCAAGATCTACATCAACGCCTGTCAGGCCGGGTGCGCCGGCGTCGCAGTGTCGGCCCGGCCTCGGACGGGCTGCTGGACCGGCTGGTCGGCCCGCCGCCGCGCGACTAAAGACCGCCAGCGGCGACGTCTCCTGCGTGCAGCGCAGACGTGCCGATAAGCGTGCATTACTTGACCTGTATCCTCGCGACCGGATCGCCATTGTTAATGGAGCTGGTCAACCTGTTGCCTATGGGGTTGCCGTGGGCAGGTCGAGCGCACGGGCGATCGCCATGCCGAGGTCGTCGCCCTTCATCGGTGTAAGGGTGGAGACGGCGACCGGGAGGATGATGCGCCCGCTCTCGTGACCGTCGGCGCCAAGTCCCGCCGCGTTCCACTCAACGGTCACAACCGAGTCAACGTTGGCGGTCACTACCAGCGGCACACGCGGGAGGCGCAGCGTTTCCCCAGGACGCAGGTCTACGGGATCGAAGGTGATACGCAAGCCGTCGCCCTGCCGCACTTCCTCGCTACGGAATCCACCAGGCGGCGGGTCATCTGCCTGGTGCCTTATCCGGTCTTCATCTACAGCGTTGAGAAAAGCCTCTTCCGAAGCGATATCGAGGGAAGTGCCGTAGCGCCTCGGCGCATGCTGGGGATGGAAGAACGGAAGCTGTTCGCTAACGGGCCCTGGGCACTCCAGCCGACCATCCGCGCACAACGTTAGAATGACTTTGACGCCCGGGAAGGGACGATCCACCCGGTTCACCAGATCCAGACAGAGTGTTGCCGGCAGGTGCCGCGCCAGCTCGTCCAGCAGCCTTCTCCTTAAACCCTGTTCCAGGGCGCCCAGGTACGCGTCGACCTCGGCGACATGCTTCTCCCACCCAGGATCCGTGTGCAGACTCCCACTGCCGTGATAGCGGCCCCTGAGCAACCACTCCCGGTACCGCCCAAGGTCCACCTTGATGTGCTCAGGAAAGTCCGCGCGCCGCTCAATCCGCTGCTGTGCGGCGACGACTTCCGCATCAAGACGATTCTGTGTAGCGGCGAACCGGAGTTGAAGCATCTGCCATTCTTCGGGCTCGGCCTTCACGGTCTGGGCGTTGCGGCGTACGAACACCGTGTGTTCGGAGTGGACGAACCCGTCGTGCTTAGGGTGTGGCAGCGGCTTGCGGAGGTAGCGAATGGGGTCGCCCTGTCTGGGCGGGGCCACCACCACGATGAGTACGTCCCTGCCGTCAAGTTCCACGTACTCGGGGGTCCACACCAGATCCGGGCCGATGTACGGCTTGAGGTTTTGCTCCATGACGCTGTGGTCTATCGAGGTAACGCCTTTGACCTCGCCGGGGCTCACTCCGACGAGAAGGTAACCATGGCCCTCGGCCCAGCGTGCGGCCACCTCGGGTGACCTGTTGGCCAATCCCAGGATGTGCTTGACCAGATGGACTCGCGCTTGATCGGTACCGAGCGGGAGGGTGCTCTTCCACTCGATCCAACTGGACTCGTCGTGTTGGCCGGCGTCACGCACGGCCTCGGCCAAACGCCGTAGCTGGGAGGGGAGCAGGAAAGCACGGGATGCGTCGACTGAAATCGCCACAACGACAGGGTAGCTCCCACTCTCTCCCCAATTCCGGGGTTCTTCTGCCTGGCCCCGCCAGCGGCCCACACGGGTCTCGTCCCGCCGTCCATGATCAGCCGGAGTCGGGGTGCCGAAGGCCCAAAGGAAGGCGGCGCGGCGACTCCACTGGGGTCGTTGAGGTATCGGCAGGCTCCCCGACCCGGGTCAGGGCCCTATTCGCAATCGCCCTGCACCGCAATCCTCCCGTGCCGCGGTGGGTATAGGCGCTGCAGGTGACGGGCCGGTCAGACGGCTGGCTGATGCCACCACATGGCGATGTCTATGTCGTCGGCCAGCGAATCATCGATAGTGCGATGCAACGCGAGGTGCTGATGCGGTCATCGTTCGGGCTGAAGGGCTTGCGAGGGTCGAGTGCCCCCAGCACAGGCCCGAGGGCGTCGATGGCGGGTTTCCAGAGTGTTGACCAGTTGCGTCGGCTCGATACCTTGAACCGGATGACCAGCGCCACCGGCCCGGCAAGCAGCGGTGTGCCGACTACGGCGTCGCAAGCATCGTGGATCTGTTGCTTCCATGCGGGTGACTGGCCAGAGACGGTGGTGTGCACCGTGAGTCGTGGCTCGTCCGGCGGATCGCTCTCCCGGGCCACTGGGGAGATCGCGATCCCCGAGGGCACTGCGGCCCGCTTGTAGTCAAACGCCGCGTGTATACGTGCGGCGCCAATCCTCCGTGCGACCGGGAAGAGATAATTGTCCAGGTCACGACCACCACCGATCAGCGGGACGCCAGCAGGAAGACCTACGGTCAATTCCACCGCGACGTTTTCATCCGGTGGCTGCACGCACGCCAAGGCCAAGGCCTCGACCTCATCGAGGTAGGCGCGTAGCCGACGCTGATCTGAATGTTCCCTGGCTTCCAGCTCTCCAGGACCGGCGCGAGCCGCAGAAGAGCGGGCGCACCGGTCGGCCGGGCAAAGAGACACTCCATCGCCACAGTATCGACCCCTACGATTCGCCGGATGCATCCACTTTTGCCGCTGAGCGAGCGATGGGGGGACACGACTTGGGCTTGACAGTACTTCAGGGGTCGAAGGCGTCTGGTTACACCACAGTCGACGGAGCGAATCTGGTTAGCTGCTTCCTGTGTGGAAGGTTCGCGCACTGTCGGATTCCTCGGCCCGATTCGCGTCAGATTTCCGCATCGTGTGCTGGTCAGTGGCTGTCTCGACCCACCTGGTTGCGCCCCCTGCAGGGCACGCAAGACATGGGAACAGGCTCGACCAGGCTTCTCATCGTGGAGGAGCGGTTCTCTCTACCCGGTAAGCCGCGGGGAAGGGGGAGCGGTCGTGACTGAGGGCTGGAGCGATCGAGCGATTCGGTGGACGACCACCATCAGCGTCATCGTGCTGGCCGGGATCGCGGCAGTGCTGTCGTACAAGCACATGTACATGCTGGTTCGCGAGTACGGCGAGACCTCTTGGACGGCGGCGCTGTTGCCGGTTTCGGTGGACGGGATGATCGCGGTCTCGTCCATGACTTTGCTGGGCGACTCCCGGCAGGGACGGCGCAGCGGTTTTCTGCCGTGGGCATTGCTGGTGATCGGAAGTGCCGCCAGCCTGGCGGCCAACGTGGCCGTGGCTGAGCCCTCGCTCGTGGGCAGGCTGATCGCCGCGTGGCCCTCGGCGGCGTTGATCGGCTCCTACGAGTTGTTGATGCGCCAGGTCCGTCACCGTTCTGGACCGACCACAGAGTCCCGTACTACGACCTCAGGGAGGATTCGCGTCGACGCGGAGTCGACTCATGGTCCGATTGAGACATCACCCAGCACGCCACGCGCCGCGCTGGCACCTTCGGCTGGGCCTGTCAGCAATCTCGGAGCCCGAGGCGAGAGCTCAGAGGCAGCTCGTACGGATCGTGCCTTCGAACTCATACATTCCTCAGAGGAATCACATCCTGTTGATGCGGCCTGCCACGCACGCGCACGACGGTCGACGCAGCGCACGCGCGCTGGAAAGGATCTTGATCTCCAAAAGCGTGCGTGGCTCTGGGCGATGGATAACCGCACACCGAAGGGAAATCTCCCGCCCGGGAAGGTGATTGCAGATCAGTTCGGGCGAAGTGAACGCTGGGGACGACTGGTCAAGCAGGCAGGTCTTGCCGGACGCCTTGACGCGATTGCGTCTTGAGGCCTGCCAAAGCTCGTCCGATGGGGGGTTTGAGTCCGAGGCCGGACACGAACCAAATCCCCATATATCACTCTACTCCTGGGCGAGGTACCACTAAACACCGCAGCCCTGGTCGACGAGGCAGAGGACTGATCGGCCATGGCAAGGGCAGAGTTTTCCCTCGCAGACTGGGTGATCCGGTGGGCCTCCACAGCCAGCGTCATCGTGTTGGCCGGCATCGCGGCAGTGATCAGCTACTAGCACATGTACCAGCTCGTGCTGCGGTACGGAGAAACGTCCTGGACGGCGGCACTGCTGCCGGTGAGCGTGGACGGGATGATCTCGGTGGCCTCGATGTCGCTGCTGGTCGACTCCCGGCAGGGCCGCCGCAGCGGCATGTTGCCGTGGACGCTGCTGGTGCTGGGCAGCGCCGCCAGCCTGGCCGCCAACGTCGCCGTCGCCGAACCATCGATAGTCGGCCGGCTCATCGCCGCTTGGCCCAGCTGCGCCCTCATCGGCGCTTATGAACTGCTGATGCGGCAAATCAGGCACACCTCCGTCACGAGAATGGAGAGCGACGACGCTGAGGTCGGTGTTATCTCCGAAGCGGTACATATGACCTCTGAGAACGCTCGTAGGATCTCCGTGGCGACGCACAGCCCTTCTGAGAAGACCCATAGGGGATCGTTTGCTGCCCCGGCGGCCTCAGAGGAGACTCTGAGGAGTCCAGCCGCTCGGCCCGCGACCTCGGAGAAGGCGCATACCGATCAGATCTTGGACCTCAGACACTCTTCGCGGCTTCAACAGCGTGGCGCGGTCGATGGCGCGCGGTCACAGCGGTCCTCGTCTCATGTGGACAGGGCAGGAGATGTGGGCATACAACGGCGGGCGTGGCAGTGGGCGGCGGCCCACCGCCCGCCCGCGGGGGACCTGCCGCCGGGGAAGGCGATCGGCAGCCAGTTCGGGCGCAGTGAGCGCTGGGGACGGCTGGTCAAACAGGCTGGCCGTGCCGGGCGGCTTGACGCCGTCGCGTCCTACACGGGTGTTGGACGCGTCTCAATAGAGCGACGGTCGAGGGAAGAGGCGAGGTCGCTATGGCACCAGCCTCAGCGTTGGGCGCTTATCGGGGAGGCCGATCAGTTCGCGGACGCGGGGAACACTCCAGCACAGTTCGCGTGCAAGGGCCGGAGCCGTAAGGTCTGTCTCCGTGGTCGCAAGTTCGAATGCGCTGGACAGTAGGACCGGTTGTTCTCCGGGGTAGCCGGTTACGGGCTCATTCCTGAAGCCTGGTTGTTCTCTCAGACTGTGCAGTTTCTGGTGGGCTCTGCTGGCGGCTGAGTCGGAGAGCAGGCCCAGTTCGCGGCAGCGGTACAGCAGCGAGTCCACGGAGACGCCCCAGGTCGTGCGTAGTTCGGCGAGCCGTCTGAAGTCGGTCCGTGTGGGCAGTTCGGGCAGGACGCTTTCGCGAGGGGTCAGGAATTCCGCCGCGAAGGCGTCCGCTTCTCGTTCCTGGCGCATGTCCCCGGATGCGGCGTCCCCGTGCAGGACGAGGTGGCCGAGTTCGTGGGCGGCGGTGAAGCGGTGCCGGTAGACGTCATCGAATCGGTTGGGTGTGAGTACCACTATGGGGCGGGGGAGGCCGGAGGTCGAGAAGGCGTCCACCGAGACCGCGTCCTCGTCTTGCTTGGGGAACGCCACGACGATGCCGTGGGCTTCCATGTGCCGCACCAGATGACTGATCGGCCCGACGCCCAGACCCCAATGTGCGCGCAGTGCCCGAGCGGCCTGGGTCGGGTCCCTAGGGAGATCCACGCCTGAGGCGACTTCTCCGCCAGCGAACCCGGGCAGGTCGACCAGCGGTAGTTGCACGCGCTTCTCCAGCGCAAAGGTCAGTTCCCAGACCTGTTCGACGAAGGCGACGGCCTTTGCTCGTTGGTAAGCCCGTGCCGAGCGCAGACTGCGGAAGTGTGCCATGGAGCCGTCGAGCTTGCCGTGAGGTCGTCCGGGCAGGAAGAAGGTCATCGGTACGGACAGGACCTCTGCAAGCAAAGGCACTAGATCGGGGCGCGGTCTGCTTGCCCCCGCCTCGTACTGGCCGACAGCCGCGGGCGATACTCCGATACGCGTGGCAACTTCTTTCTTAGTGAGGGCGGCCAGCCTGCGGGCCTGGGTCAGCCGCGTGGCCTCGAACGCAGTAGAAACAAGACTCGGAGTCGGTCGCGAGCCGTCTGCTGTTCGGTCACCGAAGATGTGTAGCTGCTCAGTGTCCTTCATCGTCGGCTACGCCCTGCGTAGGTGTCTCGGTTTCTGTGCGCGGTGGGAACGCGTCCTGATTCTTGACCTCGACGGCCGGGCGTGCGTTCAACGGCGGCGTGGGCATCGGTCCCTCATCGAACTTCGGCGAGGACGGAAGGTCTCCTGGACCAGAGCCGGTGCCGGGCAGTTGTCCCCCTGATGGAGGCGCCTTGCGGAAGGGAATCTCCTCGCAGTGGACCCACCTGATCCTGCCGTGCTCGTCCAGTAGTTCGGCCTCGCCCCACCACAGTTCCAGGAGCCCCGCCTGAGAGTTGCAGGCGTAAGCGATCAGGACCAGTCTCGTGCCTTCGGGCAACCGCGCGAGGCTAGTGGCGACGGCCTCAAGCCTGCGCGTCTCCCCGTCGTCGCCGGTGTCGAGGGCAAGCTGCACCATCGAGGGCTCCGGGCCGAAACGACGGAAGAGGATCTTGAGCAGCCCGGAGACCTTGGCGGTCCCGCCGATCTGGGCCTTCATCACATTCGTCGAGCGATCCTTGGCGAACTCGAACGGGAACAGCAAGTTCCCCGACACCACGGTCAACTCGTGCATGGAGCCCGTAGGCCTGATCGTGGTGACGCCGGGCATGTCCGTGAATGAGCGGCCGAGCGTTTCGAACTTGCGCGCCATGAGGGTGAACCCGAAGGGGTGCTGCTTGTCGGTCCCGGAGGAGCCCTGCGCATCCCGGGCGTTCTCGATGGCCTCCAGGACCGCCTCGGCTACCGCGCGGCGGACCGGTACAGCGCCTTCACCGAAACGGTCCGAGGACCAACGCGACGGCGGTGGCTCAGCGTGCATGACAACCCCCGGCTTAGGATTGCGGCACGCAGAGGCGCGTCCCGCTTCATTTTTCAACATCATAGTCCCGAAGGTGCTTGAGTGCGACCACCATGCCGGTGATGCTGCTCGTCACCGTCCTGCTGTCATGCGCCGCCTCACTGGGCATCTCGAAACTCTTGTCCACCACGTCCTCGTGCAGGGCCGCCGAGTTCGTCGCGCTGGCCGTTGGCTACAACATCATCTTGACAAGCGCGTCCGCGAAGAGCGTCGACCCACCAGGAAGGCGCACGCCGTCCGCTGCGGCTCACCACCGCCGCTGACCCTGCGGAGCATCGAACTGCTCACGGCTCAGCGGCGATGAGTTGATCAGCGCCTCTGAGGACCTCCACCTTCTCCGCACAGGCTTCGCGTGGCGGTGGGATTTCGTGTGTCGTGCCCTCGGTAGGCGCTCTACGGCTCTTTCCAGCTGTGAAGGCCGATGCCGACCCAGGCTCCCGGGCGCCGATGGCCTGGAAATTGGTCCGGGTGACGGGTGAAGGAGGTGTTGAATCGGTTCGAACCTGGCGCCGCTCTGGCCGGCCTGAGAGGAACAGCCGATGACGTCCGCCCCCGATGCACCGACGCTCCCGTTCGTGTACCAGCTCACCCTCGAACGCCCGACCGGGATCAAGGACGAGGCGTGGCAGGCGATCGCGGCGACGCAGCGGCGTCTCGGCGCGGCTCTTGATGCCCAAGATCGTCCGCTTGCCGTCGGGACGGCTAAGGAGCTGGTCGAGGCAATCGCGAAGACCGTCATGTCGACGCGTGGACAGGCCGCTGGCGCCCTGATGGATTACGACAAGTGCGTAACTGAGGCGCACAAGGCCTTGAATCGCCTACCAGGGCCCGATCTCAGCGATGATCAGACGCTGAGGCAGCTCGTCCAGAGCGCGAAGGGAATCGCCACTCAACTCAGCGCGATCCGCAACGCCTACGGGACGGGGCACGGACGATCCGAACAACCCCCGGTCAACGAAGAGATGGTCCATCTGTGTCTCGATGGTGCGTTGCTGTGGTCCCGCTGGGCGCTTCGTCGGCTTGGGGTCCTTACGCTCTCGATGCCCGAGCCTTTGATCCAGGATCTCGAATACGGGACCTTCTACGGAGGCGACCTTGCCAAGCGTCTGAACTCGGCTGGCCTGGCCGAACTGGATCCAGCAGTGCAACGCCGGGTCGGGCTCGCCGTAGCGCAGCGCGCGATGCGCGAGACCTTCGTCGTCCGGCGCGAGGGCGTCGAGGCGTGTGCGCAGAGCGGCGACCTGACGATTTGGCCGGACGCGTATCGGAGCGCCGTCTTCGAGGGGCTGTTCATCGATCCCAGCGGGCGGCTGACCGCGGACGACTGGTCGACCGAATGGGCTTCACGCGTGCTTACGCCCCTCCCAGCGGAGCAGGTCATCGAGCTGATCGAGGGGTTGCGAACCAAGCTCGCCGAGACCAGTGAGCCCTCACTGGCACTGGACCCCTTCGCCGGTGACTACGGTCTCGAACAACGACTCAGGGCAGGTGCCGTCTACCTTCCGCCGGGTGCGCGAGACGATTGGCAGCTCCTCGCCCGCGAGGTTGCTGTGGCGGTCGAGCGAGCCTAGTCGGCGCGTAGGGCGCCCAGAGGGCTCTTGACCAAGGCTTCGCTGGAGTCAGTGCGGTCGGGGTGCTATGCGGAGACCTCTCCCATCGTGGCGTGGAGCAGTGCATAGACCTTGCTGACGAGCGCCACTCCGGGAGAGGGCGGAACGGAACCATCCGGCCCCCTGTCCCGGATGATGAGGCCCCGGACATCCGCCATGGGCGGATCGTGGAACGCCGAACCTCCTTGAGCGGGGGCGAAAGCGTCCTACACAGGCATGATGTTTCAACGGTCAATGTCATCGAAGACACTTGATGACTGCGTTCCATTGTCGGAAGATCGAAGCACCTCAGATCTAAATTTTTGCGCACCATGGGCCTTAATGCGATCCAAGTCTATCGCCTTGGCGAATCTATCCGCGGTCTCGAATTCGCCAATATTTCTGAAGGCAGACGAGTACGCATGAAGCGCATCGTCGACACCGAAATCGCCAGTGAGGCCTTCTTCTCCGCGCCAATAAACATCGTCCGCCCAACCCTCCTCTAGCGCTTCCTCCAGGTGGGGCAAGAGCGAGTTGCGTACTAGTTCGAAAAGGCGCAACCGATCCCTGTCCTCTAGTAGTACATGCCATTCCCAGCATTCGCTCCGCACCCAGGCAGGATCGATAACCGTTACCGCGAGATCGGCCATACGGCGGATAGCTGCCTCCCGAACCTCTTTCGAGAGGAGGCCAGCCCGGTGAAATCGGGCCAGAAGCCTAGGCTCCGGAACGAATTCACAGTATGAATCGAATGTGACTATCCGACCTAGTATCTGTGGATAGACCTTCAGGAAAGACGCCAGCATCTCATCGCTACAATCTCTCCAAAGATATAGGAGAGCGTCATGCGTCCAACAGGAGCCTCCGGGCCACCGTTCAAACATATTAGCCAGACGGTGAGAGACCTCACTATAAAGAAAAGCAGGTATCCGCAGTAGCGTGCCCGGCCGCCCCTCTTCATCTGGCGCTAGACAATCTGTACGCTCAAGCAGAACGTTGTCATCCATTCCTACAAGAACATTAACCAACAGGTGGTGCTGTCGCGCCAGCCACGCCGCAAACCCCTCTCTCAAGGTTGGATGCTTAAAAGACCAGAGGGGTCGACCATCACTGTGCCGGGCCTGCTTTACAAATGGCCCATCCAAGACTGTCAAGGCCCTATTTACCTCGGCAAGTGTTGAGCCAATCTGCTCCAGCAAGCTACGGCCGATGGCATCCAGTTCGATTGGACCGACAAGAGACCCAGATGACGATATATAAATAAGGGTCAAAGCTGCTTGAGCGTTCGTATCTAGTTGACTATAAACCTCACTCAGAAACTGGCCCGGTTGAGCCATGAATAGTTCTATTCCTCGCAGGCTCACCTCTAAGTTGCGAGTAAACGCCCGCAGGCCGAGGCGTCGAGCGGCTTCCGGACGAAATGGCTTGACGTCTGCAGCACCTTCAAGGTAGGGCTTCATTGCAGCAAGAACTTCGCGAGGTTGATCGCCGGCTTTAAGGTGATTGTAAACTATCTGCCGACGCTCAGACTGGCTAATATTCGCAACGTCAATTACAATCTGTTGCTCTTCGAGCAATGGATAGGAATAGGTTTTCAGCTGGGGGCGAGCCTCTCGGTATATGTAGTCGCGCGAAGTTAGGATGACCTTTGCGCCAGCATCGATCGCCGCCATGATGGCGGGCATATCCCGCGACCAGTCACGAGTCAGGTTATCTTCATGTCGGACTACACCAAACGCGTCATCAACTAGGAACAGTTGTCGTTCCTCGTGCGGGTTCCAATGGTTGACTATGTCTCGGGATGTGCGCACCCTTACAACAAAGCAACCCCATTCATCGATAGCTCCCATCGCAAGCATAAGCGCATTTACGGACTTACCAACGGCAGGTTCGCCGAGCAATAGCACGAATCCGTGATTCCGAAGAGCCGTATTTGCTTTCCGGAAGGCATCGGTGGCAACAAATGTTGAGATCTGGCCTGCAGCTGAGATCATCAGCATTTTGGCTTGTTCGCATGCCCGATCATCTAGAATTTGAGACAAATCACCCAAGCCGTAGACGCGAGGTGCAAACGTCCTAAGTGTGCGATGGGAGGCAATGGTGTCACAGATCCACTGGGAGTCGAGAATCAACGGATGCTCTACTCCGCATTCCTTGAGCCGCTTCCTTATCCGTCCTTCTGTTGCCCCACTCACGCGAGCGTTGGTCATGAGGACATATGTTGTGCACATCCCTTGCGCTACTAGCAGTCGAACCTTTTCGAACTCATTCTCTAGTTTGGAGAGAGATAGCGTCGAACTCTCACTCTGACTGTGTTTGCATTGAATGACGAAGGGTGCTGTCGGGATGGCTTCATTAGCCTCATCATGTAGTGAATTGTCCCATGAACCATAATATACGCCATCGCGGCCACCGTCATTCGAGTCGGCAAACGATGCTACTGACTGGCCCCAGACATGGCGAAGAATTGCGGTACAGAGATCCTGAAAATCACGCCAGGTCAACGTATGAAGGGCAAAATAGGGAGATCCTGGAGCGGTCGTTAGACCTGAAGTTGCTGACCCCACCTATGGTCTTCCTTTCTAGAAATTTCGCCCACCGCCAGACGCATCCTGGCGCGCTCTTGCGCCCTTGATCGTCCCACGGCTGTCCCACAGCCTCCCGCGGCTGCAGGCAGACACTCACGCGAGACCGAGAGCGTCTCGCATTGCGGCCATGTTCTTCTGGAGGGTCGTCACACCAAGGTTCAGCACGTAGACCTTGTCGACGAGCGGAGCGAAGCCGAGGCTTCGCCAGACCTGGCCGAGCTTGCTTGCGGCGACGTCCTCGTCAGCGATTAGGGGCTCGTCGGGAAGCGAACCGGCTACCAGGAACACGCCGCTGCATCCTCGGCCTAACGTCTCGATGGCGCTGCCGGCGAGATAGGCGCCGAGGCCGGACCCGCGCCACTGCGGTTCCAACCGGGCCGTGTCGAGCACCAAGTAGGCCGGCCCGGTGGCATCGAGGAGATTTTCTACCTCCTCGCGGAGCGGGGCGGCATAGCCGGGCTTGCCGATGGCCCGCACGATCTGTTGACCGCTGCACGCGCGCCCTTCGAGGGCGACCTGCCAACTACCTGCTTGGTAGGGGTCGAAGGCATACAGGGTGAAGTCACCGACGTGGGAGACGAGGATGGGCTCCCCGCCCTCGGTGTAGTCGCGCACGTCCGCGCTGACTTCCCAGCGTTCGATCTCGTCGTCATCGTCCATGACGGCACGGCGCCGCTGGGTGTAGGTCAGCTCGATCTTCGACGCATCCGCCGGGAACTTGCGCGTAGAGGGCTTGTTCATCATGGAGCGAGCATCGGCGTTCAGCGTCCCTGGGGGCTAGAGGCATCGCCGCATGTGGCCGCGAGTCTGGGCGCGATCGTGTCCAACTCGCCCACCATCCCCTCGTTAGGGTCTTGAGGATTGACGCACCGCAGGCCGGAGGACAGGAAGAACGCAGTCCGATTCTTCATGGACTCCGGTGAACCACTCCTAGGGATGAGCGCAAGAGCTGTGAAACCTGCGCGGCGGGCTCGTCGCACGAACTCCTCAAGCAGTTGCCGCCCGACGCCACTGCGCTGATGCTCGCGCGCGACCGCGATTGTGAAGAGGAAGGCAGACCTGCACCCTGGGATCCGGAGATCCTCAGCCACGTTCCCGGTGAGGCTACCTTCGAGGTAGCCGAGGACTGATCCGTCATCGTCCACCGCGACCAGCACCTCCATGCTTGTGGGGATACTCTTGATTAGGTAGTCGCTGGTGTTGAAGTACGTGCCGCAGTGCTCAGCGGCCTCGACGATGCCTGGAGAGTCAGGCGGCGTTGCACTGCGGACTGCAACCCAGCCACCGCGGCTCACCATCGACGGCTGCCGTGCGCATCGTCGGCCGTACCGTCGCCGTTCTGCTTTGCACGTTTGATGAGCTTCGCCAAATCGGTCAAGGCGCTGCCGCTCTTCCCGCGAGCCAGCATTGTCCCCAGGATGACGTCCGCTGACATGGGCTCCTCGCAGTGTAGGTCGTGCAAGATCTGCAGCGTCCGGTCGGCCCCAGTCCCACGGCTCCAGCCGTTGTTGCCGTTGGACAGGATGTGGTCGAGCTGCTGCCGCTGATATTCGGTCCGGCGATCAGGCGTTGGCTCGCCGGTGCTGAGGTTCAGCGCACCGGTCTCCATTGCCCATCCGATCAATGGGTAATTCCGGTCCTCGACTAGTGTCAGGGACGAGCCTCGTGCGAACCGAGCAGCCCAGCTGAACTCCTTGTAGTTCAGGAGGAAGCCGAGCACAGGGCCGCGCCCGCGATTGGCGCCACGACCGGTTCGCATCTCGCCTCGGGGCGTGGTTGCTGCGTGATCCCGCGCGAACCGAGAGAGTGTTTCGATCCCCTCCTGGACACTCAGCTGTGCTGTTACGAGCAAGGGGACCGCCTGCTGCTCCCTGGCCTCGGCTGCAACCCAGGCCGCCGCGAGACCGGCCATCACTTCGTTGTCGCGGCCTGGTCGGTCGTCGGGCATCCAGGCGGCGGTGTAGTCCGCAGTCATGACGCCGGACCATATCGACAGAGTGTGACAATATCCGCCCGACCTGGGCAATGAGTATGTCGATGTCGAGTACGAACTCAATACGTGAAGTGCGACACCCAGAGTCAGGAGTCGCGGCGGAGAGGGGTGGAGCGGCGCTCCCCGGCGCGGATGATCTGTGCGATGCCGTCGTCGCTGAAGACGATGCGGTTGGTCCCCGCGGGCCGGGTGTGGGCTATCTGGCCGCGGCTGGCCTTGTCACGCAGAGTCCGAGCAGACAGGCCACCGAGCATCTGCGACGCCTCTTCGGGGGAGTGGACGTGAGGCCCTGCGAGCTTGCAAATGGAGCCTGGAGCGATCTTGAGCAGCTCATACAGCAGGCACTCTCCGGCAAGTTGGCAATCGCTCTCGGGCATTGGAGTCTCCCTGCTGCCGCCCCTGTCGGTAACAGAACTGCTACCCGCTCCCACCCCGGAAGGGCCTTCCCGGACGGTGGGGAACGCTTTCACGGGAGCCACACTTCGCTGATGTACCCACCTACCTGTTCGGTGAACTGGCCACACAGGGAGTCCGCCCCAACTAACGTCCTTGGCGCAGAGCTCGGACCGCGACAGTGGGAGTGCGAGAACCATGACAGCCCAGCGCTCGAACGTGGTGCTGTTCACTGCTGGCGCTTGCGACCCAAACCCCGGTCCCGGCGGCTGGGGTCTGATGCTCAAAACGGATGGCGCCGAGATTGAGATGCACGGCAGCGACCCCGAGACCAAGAGCGGCGCCATGGAACTGATGGCCGTCGTCCAGGGACTGGAGCAACTCACCCAGCAGTCTCGCGTCCAGGTGATCTCCGCCAGCAGCTACATCTGTAACGGCATCAACAGCTGGCGCGGTGCCTGGAAGCGCCGTGGCTGGAAGAAGCGTAACGGGGAGGAGATCGAGAACCGCAGCCTGTGGGAGCGCCTCGACGCGGCCCTCAAGGGACACGAGGTCCAAGCCACGCGGCGGCGAGACGGGGCTCGACATCGGGAAGACGAGCGCGCCTGTGAGCTTGCGGCACAGGGCGCGGGCGAGGCGGCCGAGCGACGAATGGTCGAGGGCCTCGGTCCCGGTCCGGCAGCGATGTACAGGTCACCGAGCTCCTGACGAGCTGGCCGGTCTCAATCGTCAGGGGTGGCGACCTGAATGTGCGAGGGCGGCCAGCCTGGCCGCAGGAGGTGGTGACCGATTCCTGTGACGCGTCAGATGCCGTCCCGATGCCTGACGACAAGCGACAGGTTTCGATTGACCGATCCGGGCGCCGCCCAAGCCACGCCGTTCTCATCCTGTGGGAGGTCTCCGGTGGGCATGAACCGCACAAGCTCAAGGTCAGGCCCAAGCATCCTCGGCTGACCGCCGAGCCCGAGCGTCTCATCGAGGATCTCGCCGCACGCCTGCCGGAGGGTGCGGAGGCTCGCACGACCGCACGGCTCCCATAGCGGGTGAGTGGGGGTCTCTTCGGTCAGGTGCGTGGCCAACTCGTCTCAATCGAAACTAGTACCGAAAGTGGCTTGGAGTGCAGTGCGGTTGTGCCAGATCCACATCTGCGCGAGTGCCAGGCGGAACTGTGGATCGCTCAATGGCCAGATCTCATCAGAATCTGCGCGGCGCATTTGCGTCCAGCCAGCCGAAGGCCAGGGCCGGCAGGCCCGACTGGGCCATGGCCAGAACCTCGGGGGCCGGCTCGCTCTCTTCCGGAGTCACGACGGCAGATCCCCGCTCCCCGCCATCACAACAGTAAAGGTGCGGCCGGAGACGCTCACGTTTTGCACGAGAACGCTTGCCTCAGAGCCGTTCGCTAGGCGGAGCATTGCCGGGACGCTGAGATTGCCCGGATTATCCCTCGTCGTGCCGCGAACCGACCAGTCGAGCCGCTCAGGGTCGTGCGATGATCGTTACGTGTAGGTCGGCTCGATTGCCGACGGAAGAGAATCATCAGCGCCGGCCCGGCGCCGACGAGCGGGTAGACCGGCCAGGGCACGTCGCTCAGTTCGGGGACCTGGGCTAGGAAGATCAGGATGGCCAGGGCGTTGAGGAACCCGACCATCACGCTGCGCGGCACGAACCGCATTAGCCGGGCCACGCCCAGCGCCCCGAGGACGATCTGGAAGATCCCGGCGAAGATGACGGTCGCGACCAGATGGCCGATGCCGTGCTCGCGGGCGATGGGGGCGACGACCAGGGCGACCGCGCCGGTCGCCGCGGAGATCGTCGCGGGCCGTCCGCCGACGATCGCGATCGTGACGGCCATGGTGAACGAGGCGAACAGGCCGATCCTCGGCTCCACCCCGGCGATGATCGAGAAGGAGGTGGCCTCCGGGGATCAGCGCGAGCGCGACGACCAAGGTCGGCCAGCGCTTCCCGGCGACCTCTCCCTCGTGTGACACACTCGGCCGCAGTCCCGCCGTGTGCCAGGTATCGTGCACCGTCACGTCCGTCGCTGGGAAGAACGCCAGCCGTAAAGTTCGCCCTGGGAGGCGTCGGCCAACTGGAGACACTTTCTATTCGAGGAGGGCGTCGAGGTCCTCGGGCCCGAACCCGGCATCGAGCAACACCTGCCGGTCATCCTCCGGGATCCAGCCCCACAGTTGGGCGGTCACGGCGACCTCACGGTCGCGGGGGTGCGGGAGATCGAACCCGGTCAGGGGCGTGTCCTCCGGGTGGTGGAACAGGAACCGGCGGGCGCTGTTAACCGTGCACGAGTTGCTGTATAGCGCCACTGCGGCGACCCCGGCAACACGGATGTCACGCCCGTGGGGCGAGATCTCGGGCGGCACTGCGGACGGTAGGTACATCGCCAGCGAGTGGCGGCGGGTCAGTGGCGCATGGAGGACGGTCGCGTTCTCGACACCGGTCCCCATGCCCATCCGGGTCGCGTCGGCGTTCGGGACGACAGACACGGGATGGTCGCTGGCCGCGAGGGCCTTCCGCTGGAACACGGTGAGCATCCAGGAGCAGTCTAGGAGTGACTGCGTGACGCGGGGCAGCAACTGCGCCAGGTGCTGTACGTGGTGGTTCGCCTGGACCCGCGCGCGGAGCGGGTTCTTGAAGAGGTCGACCCAGAGGAGTGTCCTCGCGGTTGTCAGAGCATCCCGGTCGTCGTGGTCCGGGAGATGGAGACGACCTCTACGCGCGCGCCCATTCCCTCCAGCGCGGTTGCCGTGTTCAGCAGCGAGACCTTGGCGAAGGCGAACAGGGACTCCGGGGTCACCGGCACCCCGTCCTTGAGCAGGATGGCGTACACGACGGTGGGTGAGCTGAACGACGTGTCCAGATTGTGGTCGGGCGCAAGTTCGTCGAGCTTGGCGAGGAACTTCTTGCGGGCTTCGAGGTCGTAGCGCAAGGTCTCGATGGCGACGCGCCCCTGCGCGAAGAGATGGTTCAGCGGTGCGGTGCTCTTGTCGGCCTTCTTGACGCAGATGAATTGGCCGCCTGGACCGAGGACGTCGCTGAGTTCGAGGCCGCCGCCGCGCAGGCGCTTGGTGCGCACGGTGTTCTTGTCGAGCAGCACGTAGCCGTCCTGGGCGGCGATCTGCGCGTTGTACCAGCCCTCGTCGTGGTCCTCCTCGTCGTGTTCCGCGCTCTTGGTCCAGGCCGGCATCGTGACGGTGGCGGGGCGAGCCAGGAGTTCAGCGATTCTGCGGTCAATGACGGTGAGGTACTCGGCACCGATCTCGTACCACCGTCCCTGCCAGTAGAAGTAGTGGACGACTCCGCCAGGCACTTCGGCGGTGAACCAATGGTCGGCAGGGACCTTGCCGCTGATCGGCTCGGCATCGTCGGTGTCGGCGAACATCTGGACGCGGCCCTTGCGCAGAGCCGCCAAGCGGCTCCCATGGGGCCGATGCTGGACGGCTGCGACGAGCTGGTCGATATCGAGCTCAGCGTAGGACTGCGCGCTGCCCGCGAGCGTCACCTTGAAGGACTCGGCGAATTCGAACCTGTCCCGACACACGCTCGGCACCGCCAACGCCATGCGGTTCGCCCCACCTTCGCCGAGCATGATGTCCAGGCGCTCATCGAGGAGTCGCACCTGCTCGGACTTCGGGCTGAGCGGTCGGACCTGGGCGATGAACTCAAATTCGGGCAGCGGGTTGGGGCGGGCACAGACTTCCTCGATCTGCTGAAGGTCGTGCAGCATGGCGGTGGGGGTGCCGCCGAGGTGCAGCTTGATCGAACGGTCGTTGCCGGTGACGTGCGCGGGCCGGGTGCCATCCCGGGTGAAGGTGAGGGGGACGCCGACGATCTGCCCGGAGATCTGGCTGACGATCTCTCCGAACTGCTCGATGCCGAAGCCGCGGATGTTCTCCCCGCTGATGGCGGAGTTCTCGTCGGTGCGGCCGCGCGCGTCCATGATCTGGCGGCGGACCTTGGTGATGCGGTCCTCGTTCAGGCAGCGGACGGCGAACTCGATACCGAAGCCGGGATCGATCCGGATCGGGTCGATCATCAGGTGGCCCATGCCGTAGGTCAGGCCGTAGATCGCCTTCTCGGTGCGGACTAGGAGGAGGGCGAGAGCCGTCCGATTCTCCTCGGAGACGGATCTTCCGGTCAGGAAACTGAGCAGTTCGCACCAGTCGGCCGGGCCAGGTGCGATCGTGCCGGAGACGAGCAGGCCGGAGATGCCGTCATGGTCGACCTCGCGAGCCTCGAAGCCGTCGCGCTTCAGATAGCGCGGCAGGACAAAAGAGCGCAGGTCTTGCTCCCCGGTCGGTCCGGTGCCGCGCAGCCGGTACAGCGAGGTCTTGCGGGTGGCCAGCGGGTTCTTGACCAGGGCAGCGGTTGGAGCGCGGAGATTCTCGTTGGTCACTTCGGTCCTTGTAGAGGCGGAGGGCCGGGCGGCCCTGGGTTCGACGGGAGGCGGGTTCGGCGCTTTCCCGGGATCAGCGCGGCTCCGTACTCCGTGGCAGCAGTCGGCCATGGATGTTCACATCCATGGATCACCGGTGGCCTCGACCGCGGTCCAGACGGACCAGGGCACTCAGCACGTGTGCAGTCCATAACTCACGGTGATTGAGTGGGTGGTTCCCGCGTTAGCCACGCACGGTATCAGCATTTGTGAACATAGGCAACGAAGTTCACAGAAGCCTTGCAGGATGGCCGGACGGCGCGGTACGGTTCCCTGCGTGAATCCCGATGAGCACGACGAACTGACGGCCGCCGCGATCGCGCGGCTGGCCGGCGTCGGTCGTGCAGCCGTAGCCAACTGGCGCCGCCGCTACCCGGAGTTTCCGAAGCCGATCGGCGGCACCCCGCACAGCCCTACGTTCTCCCGCGCCGAAGTGGAGGCGTGGCTGAAGGAGACCGGCAAGGGTGACCAACTAGCGACGGCCGGCCGTACGGACACCGGCACGCAGCGAGTCGAGGATGACTCGTCGTCCAGGGAGGACCTCCGCGACGAGTGGACGCGGCGTGCCCTGGAGCTGACACCGGAGCACGGCATTGCCGACCTGCTTCCCGCCCAGTTGCTGGCCAGAGTGATGGTGTCGCTGCTGCCGCCGTCCACGGCCGCCGCGCGGCCGGCGGATGCCGACGCGGTTGACGTACCTGCCGTGCTCGATCCGGCGTGCTTCAACGCCACGTTGCTGATGGCCGTCGCTGACCGCTTTGGCGACGGCGTCACGCTCGTCGGACAGGAGATTCAGGAGTCAGCCGCTGCGGTCGCCACGTTCAACCTGCGCAGCAATTACGACGTGACCTACGAGATTCATACCGGCGACTCCCTCCTGGACGACCGTCTCGACGCATACCTGGGCGCGGCCTCAGCCGTCGTCTGCGAGCCGCCCTTCGACAAGCCGCAGTGGCCGTCGGCCGAACTGGCCACCGACCCGCGCTGGGAGTTCGGCATCCCGGCCCCCCGCGACGGCGAGCTTGCCTGGGTCCAGCACTGTTACGCGCATCTGCGACTGCACGGCGTGGCGGTCGTCGCCGTAACGCCACGCACGTGCGTCCAGCCGTCTGGGCAGTCCGTCCGTTCGGGGCTGGTGCGCTCCGGTGTGCTGCGTGACGTGATTGCGTTGCCCAAAGGGATGGGGTCGGTGCCCGACACCAACCTCCATCTCTGGGTTATGCAACGGCCCCAAAGCGCCCCCGACCATCGGGCGGTGTGGATGGTCGACCTGTCGGGACTGGGCGACGCGGCCGATGTCCCGCACGAGTTCGCCGCCTGGCAGCGGCTGTTCGACGACGCTGACCCGACGATCTTTCGGGCCGTTCCGCGGTTGGAGCTCCTCGACGGAGACGCCGACCTGCGACCGTCCCGCCATGTCACCGCGAACGTCCGGGCGAGTGCCGACGATTTCGCTCGCGTCACCGACCGGCTGGCCAACCTTTACGCCCACGTCGGACGGGGCTTGCCGCGCTTCGCCGCTCCATCGGGGCCGACCCGCCACTCGTACGTGACCTTCGGTGAGCTAGAGCGCGCCGGTGCGCTGGTGATTCGCTCCCGCGACGACACCCCGCGTGCGGGCGACCTGCTGGTGCGCACGCTCGGCCGAGTGCCGGTCGTCGCGACCGGTACCGCCGACGACGACGCGGGTGTCGCGCAGGTGGTCGAAATCGACTCCGACCGCTTGGATGCGCACTTCCTGGCGGCCTTCCTGCGAACCGACGCCAACGCACTGCCCGTCGCCAACACTCTCGGTGCTCTCAACCGCGAGGATCTACGCCGCTGCCGTGTTCCCCGGCTCCCGCTGGCCGAACAGCGGCGCTACGGCGATGCGTTCCGCCACTTGCAGGACCTGGAGGGTGCGCTCGCGGGACTGGCGAAGGTGAGCGGGCACGTGATCGACCAGACCGTTCAAGGGCTTACCACAGGCGTTTTGGCACCGGACTTCACCGTGATGAACAACACTGATGTCGCTGATGCGGCTGACGAGGAGACGACAGAGTGAGCTCAGGACCCACCCACGCCAGGATGGCCAGCGACATCTGGTCGGTCGCCGACCTATTGCGCGGCGACTACAAACGCCACGAGTACGGTCAGGTGATCCTGCCGTTCACGCTGCTGCGCCGACTCGACGCGGTCATGGCGCCCACGCGGGCGACGGTGCGGACCCGCAACGCCTCCCTCGACATTCAGAACAAGGACCGGCTGCTGGAGATCGCGGCGAAGTTGCCCTTCTACAACGTCTCCGAGCAGGACTTCACGACGATCGCGGCCGACGCTCCGAACGTCGCCAAGAACCTGCGCGATTACATCAACGGGTTCTCGTCGAACGTCCGGCAGATCCTGGCCCGCTTCGACCTGGACAACCAGATCACCCGGCTGGCGGGTGCGAAGATCCTCTACCAGGTCGTCGGCCGGTTCGCCGCGATGCGCGACCTCGACAAGCTCAGCAGTCACGACATGGGCTACGTCTTCGAGCACCTGATCCGTAAGTTTGCCGAAGACTCCAACGAAACCGCCGGTGAGCACTTCACCCCGCGCGAAGTCATCAAGTTGATGGTCAACCTGCTGATCGCCCCAGATGCCGACACCATCGCCAGCGAGGGGCAGGTCATCAACATCCTTGACCCGGCCTGCGGTACCGGCGGCATGCTGACTGCGGCTGAGGACCACATCAAATCGATCAACCCGAAGGCCGAGGTCTACCTCTTCGGCCAGGAGATCAACGCCGAGTCGTGGGCGGTCTGCCAGTCGGACATGCTGATGCGCAACCAGCGCGGACGCATCTACTTTGGCAACTGTTTCAGCGACGACGGTTACCCAAACCAGACCTTCGACTACATGCTTGCCAACCCGCCGTTCGGCGTGGAGTGGAAGAAGGTCAAGGAGGCAGTAGAGGACGAGGCCGAACTTGGTCACGCTGGCCGCTTCGGCGCCGGCACACCTCGCATCAACGACGGCTCGTTCTTGTTCCTGCAGCACATGATCTCGAAGATGGAGCCAGTCGAAGGCAAAGGGGCTCGGCTGGCGATCGTCTTCAACGGCTCCCCGCTATTCACCGGCGCGGCCGAGTCTGGCGAATCCAAGATCCGCCAGTGGATTCTGGAGAACGACTGGCTGGAAGGTATCGTCGCCCTGCCGGACCAGCTGTTCTACAACACCGGCATCTCCACCTACTTCTGGATCCTGTCCAACCGCAAGGCCGCCGAGCTGCGTGGGAAGGTGATCCTGGTCGATGCCCGCGATCAGTGGGAGAAGATGCGCAAGTCCCTGGGCGACAAGCGCAAGCAGATCAGCGACGACCAGATCGATCACATCACCAAGCTGTACGGTGACGCTCTGAAGGTCGCGGCCGACCCTGGGCGCTCAGAGCACCGCAGCGTAAAGGTCCTCAACACCCGCGACTTCGGCTACCACCGCATCACCATCGAGCGCCCCCTCAAGCTGCGCTTCGAGATCACCGAGGACACACTCGCTGCACTGGAGAACTCCAAGGCACTCGCCAAATGGGGTGAGCAGGCAACACTGATCGAAGCATTGCGACCGCTGCTCGGTTCGGTCTGGTGGACCAAGAGAGAAGCTGCAAACGCCATGCACGCCAGCGTCGTGGCGGGCGGCGGACTGTGGCCGGGCAACGCAGCTCCGCTGAAGGCACTCTGGAACGCAGTGTCAGTGTCCGACCCCAAAGGCGAAGTCCAGAAAGCCAAGGACGGGACGGTACTGCCCGACCCAGACCTGCGCGACTACGAGAACGTCCCGCTAGACGAGGACATCGACGCCTACTGCGCCCGAGAGGTCTCTCCACATGTCCCAGACGCCTGGATCGACTACGACAAGACGAAGATCGGCTACGAGATCCCCTTCACACGCCACTTCTACGTGTACTCCCTGCCGCGCCCTTTGGCGGAGATCGACGCCGAGCTGCGCGAACTGGAGAGCCAGATCCAAAAGCTCTTGAACAAGGTGACAGGATGAGCTGGACCAGCATCCCACTGAAGCGGATCGCAACGCTCAGGGCAGGGGGTACCCCCTCTGTGGGTGAGCCGACCTACTGGTCGGATGGTGAGGACGGGCACGCATGGGCGGCCATCGGCGATATGTCTTCGGTTGACATCGTTACTACGACGGCGAGGCGGATCTCAGAAGACGGACTACGTTCGGCCCGAATCGAGATGGGGCAACCCGGAACGATCCTCTTCAGTATGTACGCGAGCCTCGGGCATACGGCATGGCTCGGAGTTCCGGCAGCTTGGAATCAAGCAATCCTCGGGCTGTGGCCTGACTCGACCAGCGATGCTCGGTTCTTGCGGTACTCCTTGGTTTCGCTGAGACCGAACCTTCTGGAACAGGCGAGAAGCAATACACAGGCGAATCTCAATGCCGAGCAGGTCGGCAACCTTGCCATTCCTCGCCCACCGCTCGACGAGCAGCGTCGCATCGCCGACTTCCTCGACGCCGAGACAGCACGGATCAATGTTCTTATCGGCAAGAAGAAGAAAATGATCGCCTTGCTGGATGAGCGCGTCCAGGCGGTCATCAACGAGATCGCTCCAGGAGCGATGATCCATGGACTAGATGGTAGTCCGGTGGGCGTTGCCGGAATGAAGTGTGTCCGGCTGGGTGCCGTAGCAGCGGTCCAAAGCGGATTCACGATGGATGGGGGAAGGAACCATGGGACTGATTCCGTGACCCTGCCTTATTTGCGGGTAGCGAACGTTCTCGATGGCTCACTTGCCCTGCAAGATATCAAGGAAGTGACACTGCCGCGATCATTGGCCGAGCGATGCACTTTGCGGTCAGGTGATGTCCTGATGACTGAGGGTGGGGACCCTGACAAACTTGGCAGGGGGACGGTCTGGTCCGGCGACATCGAACCATGCCTGCACCAGAATGCCATCTTCGCGGTCCGACCTGACTCGCGACTACTGCCAGAGTATCTCGCGCTGGTGACTCGCACGCGATACGCCCGTACCTATTTCGAAGTGACGGCAAGTAAGTCAACTGGGATCGCTCACACGAGTAGCACGAAAATCACGGGATTTCGCGTACCGATGCTTGCAGTCTCTGAGCAACGCCGGGTGGTCCGCCTTGTGAGTGAATCATTGGCGGGAATGGATGCGCTACGAGGGCCGGCTGAACGGCAGGTTAGCCTACTGGCTGAACGCCGTCAGGCGCTGATCACTTCCGCCGTTACCGGCAAGATCGACGTCACGACCGTACGTGGCATGTCCCCGGGCGAAGGTGCGTCCCTGTGAATCTCCACGTCCTCAGCGAGATGGCCTTCGAAGCTCGCGTAGAGGCCGAACTTCTGGAACGTGGCTGGTCGCGCGCGGCAAACACCTTTGACGCCGAGCTTGGCATCGACACCGGTGAGATGTACCGGTTCATCGGTGCGACACAGCCGGATCGCTGGGAAAAGCTCATTGAGCTCTACAGCGGCGTTCAAACGACTGCACAGCGGCAGTTCGCGCAGCGTGTCGCCGCTGAGATCGACGCGCGCGGTGTGCTAGACGTGCTGCGCCGAGGTGTGCGCGACCGAGGTGTGCAGATTGACCTGGCCTACTTCCGTCCTGGTCACACTCTGGCCGCCGATGCCCTTGCCGAGTACCGCGAGAATGTGCTCACGGTTGCGCGGCAGCTTCACTACAGCACGCGCCACCCGCACCGGTCTCTAGACATGGCGCTTTTCGTTAATGGGCTGCCCGTCGTCACCGCCGAGCTGAAGAACCCGAACACTGGGCAGAGCGCCGATCATGCCATTGCGCAGTACCGGTTCGAACGCGACCCAAACGATGTGTTCTTCGCAAAGCGGACGCTGGTGCACTTCGCCGTCGATCCCGACCGCGCCTTCATTACAACACGGCTGCGCGGCGCCGATACCGAGTTCCTGCCGTTTAACGTCGGTTCCAACGGGCCCGGGAGGTCCGGCGAGGCCGGTAACCCTCCCGCCGCCCCCGGCTCCTACAGCGTCGCCTACCTGTGGGAAGAGATCTGGCAACCCGACAACTGGCTGGAGATCCTGCACCGGTTCATCCACGTCAAGGCGCCCGACAAGAAGGGCTTGAAGGAGAACCCGCACGCCTCGCCGCGCATCTTCCCGCGCTACCATCAGTGGGACGCGGTACAGAAGATGATCGCCCACGCGCGGACGCACGGAGCCGGGCGCAATTACCTCATCCAACACTCGGCGGGCTCGGGCAAGTCGAACACGATCGCCTGGCTGTCGCATCGCCTCTCGAACCTGTTCGATGCTGACAACCAGCAGGTCTTCCATAAGATCATCGTGATCAGCGACCGGCGCGTCCTTGACCGTCAGCTGCAGAGAACCATTTTCCAGTTCGACCACACGCCTGGCGTCGTCAAGAAGATCGACGAGGACTCCAGGCAGCTTGCCGAGGCACTCGACGACGCCACCTCGAAGGTCATCATCAGCACGCTCCAGCTATATCCCTATGTGTTGGAGAAGGTCGCCGACATGGGGCTGGCCGGCAAGCGGTATGCGGTCATCATCGACGAGGCCCACTCTTCGCAGGGTGGTGAATCGGCGACACGGCTCAAGCAGATACTCGGTGTGAATGCGATACCGCGCGACGAGGATGAGGACGACGCCGAGTACATGACGCGGGTGCGTGGTCGTCAGCCGAACCTGTCGTACTTCGCGTTCACCGCCACGCCGAAGTCGTCGACGCTAAAGCTGTTCGGCCGCTTCAACCCGGACAAGCTGAACCCGCGCACCGGCGAGCGCGGCATGTATGAGCCCTTCCATATCTACTCGATGCGGCAGGCGATCGACGAGGGTTACATCCTCGATGTGCTAGCCAACTACATCACCTATGACACCAAATGGCGGCTGCGTAACGCCGCCGTTGAGCAGGCCGAGTCGCGCATCGCTAACCCGGAGGTCGACGCGGGCAAGGCGAAGAAGGAACTGGTCCGCCTCGCCAAGCTGCACCCGACATCGCTGGAACAGCGGGCGAGACTGATCGTCGACGACTTCCGGGAGAACATCGTCGGGCGGCTCGGCGGCCGCGCCAAGGCCATGGTCGTCACCAGTAGCCGGCAGCACGCGCTCGACCTGTACCAGGCGATCCGCCGTTATGTCGACGACCGCGGTTACACCGACTGCGGGACGCTCATCGCGTTCTCCGGCACGCTGAAGGACGACGCTGACCTGGAGTTCACCGAAGCCCAGCTCAATGGTTTTCCGGAGAGGCAGCTGCCGGACCGGTTCAGCTACACCAAGGCCGACGATCCACAGGCGGTCGCACGTGACCAGGCCGAGTACCGGCTGCTGGTTGTCGCAGAGAAGTACCAGACCGGTTTCGATGAGCCGTTGCTGTGCGGCATGTACGTCGACAAACCGCTGACCGGTGTTGCGGCTGTGCAGACCCTGTCGCGGCTCAACCGCATCCATCCGCTGAAATCGCAGGACGACGTGCGCGTTCTCGACTTTGCCAACCAGGCCGCCGACATCCAGGCCGCGTTCGCGGACTGGTTTGAGACGACGATCACCGAGCCGGGTGACCCGAACCTCCTCTACACCAAGCAGCGTGAGGTGATGGACTACGGGCTGCTGGTCGCCTCGGAGATGGAGGCGTTTATCCGGATCCTGGCCGAGGCAGGGCCAGAGCGGATGCCCGATGCCGCCGAACGCAGGCTCCACGCCCACCTACACGAATACCTCAAGCCAGCCCTTGACCGCTTCACCGCCCTCGAAACCGATGACGAGCGTGAGGGTTTTCGGAGCGCGCTGCAGGGCTACGTGCGCGCCTACAGCCTCATCGCACAGATCGTCGACTGGGGAGACCGGGATCTTGAACGCCTCTACCAGTACGGGAGGATTCTGCTGATCCGTCTGCCGGGACAGCCTTCGGCGTCCATCGACATTGGGGACGCGGATCTGAGCCACTTCCGACTGGAGTTCACTGGGCGGCACAACGTGTCCCTGTCGCCCGGCGGTGACCGCGCGGTGCGGGGCCATGCCGCGGATGGTGCTGGCCCCCGAGAGCCGGAGGTGAAACCGCTATCGGAAGTAATCGAGGAACTCAACGAACGGTTTGGGCTGGACCTGGGCACGTCCGACCAGATCCTGGTCTACCAGCAGGTCGCCAATCTGGTTGAGGACACGACCATGCAGCAAATCGCGCTGATGAACGACGAGGCCCGCTTCGGTCAGGTCGCCGACGACAGGCTAGACGACATCGTCGCCGAGAACGCCGAGCGCAACACTGATTTCATGAAGCTGTACTTCGATAACGGCGAGTTCCAGAGGGCGATCAAGGAGGCGGCGCGCAAACGCGCATACAAGATCATCACAGAGCCTGCCAGGGACGAGGCGCTAGCGCGGTTGCGTGCGGAGATGCGTCGGGAAACAGGCGGCCGAGCCGGACTGTAGTCGCGTGGCCTGGCGGTTGGCCGTAGGGGCCGGTTAACTATTTCAACTGTGGTAGAGGCGGTAAGCCTTGGAGGACAGGGCAAGGCAGCCGGAGCCAGACGAGAGACCGATGCTGGCGGGGCGCTATCGCATCGACGGGTCGCTCGGTCGCGGCGGCATGAGTGAGGTCTTCTACGGCTACGACGAGCGGCTAGACCGGCGCATTGCGATCAAGCTTCTGCGGCCATCGTCGGCGAAGGCGATCCCGGCCGCGCCGGACAGTCCCGAGGCGGCGGAGATCCTCGACGCTCTGGACCGCGATCGCAAGCGGTTCCTGCGCGAAATCCGCACTACCGCTCAGCTAGAACATCCTGGCACGCCAGCGGTTTACGACACGGGCGTCGACACGGCCCCCGACGGCAGCACGCAACTGTGGCTTGTCATGCAACTGCTACGCGGCTCGACGCTGGAATCGATGCTCGACCGCATGGATTTCGCCACTACACCGCCCACCGTGTCGTGGGCAGCGTCAATCGCTGCGCAGATCGCGGCGGTCCTCACCGACGTACACCGGGTCGACATCGTCCACCGCGACATCAAGCCCGCCAACGTGATGATCGTCGACGGCGGCCTAGCGAAGGTGCTGGACTTCGGCATCGCGATCCTGCGCGGCGCGGGAGCACTACCGCGGCTTACACAAGTCGACCGGACCGTCGGCACACCGCCCTACATGTCACCAGAGCAGTGCCTCGGTCAGGCGGTGACCCCCGCATCGGACATCTACTCGCTCGGCTGCCTGCTGTGTGAACTGCTGACCGGTGATGTGCCGTTCCACGGAACGACCGACATGCCATTGCGCGCCCACCACCTTCAGACGCCCCCGCCATCGGTGAGGGCACGACGCCAGCACGTTCCAACGCCACTCGACGCACTCGTCTCGTCGATGCTGGCGAAGCACCCGCAGGCGCGGCCGTCGGCGGAGGCCCTCTACGACGCACTCCTGCCGTTCGTGATGGCGCCCGGTGAGTCATCGGGGGGCGATGAGAATCGCGATCCGACACGCCCCTTCCGTCGACCGCTGCTGGCCCCGGCCAAACGGCGCGGACAGAACATCAGCCGTACCGAGCTTACCGAGGCCGAAGCCGAAGAGTTGAAGGCCAACGTCCAAGTACTCCTCGACAACGATCGGCCATCGGAGGCGATCAGGCTCCTGGAGGACGGCGTCGCACGTTCTGGCCACGACCCCTTCCTGGAACTGCGCCTGCGTCACTTCCTAGCCGCAGCGCTGTTCTACGCTGGCGAGTACACGCGTGCCGCGTCGCTGTTCGAAGTCGTTGGCCGTGACTACGGCAGGCATTTACCCCCGATCGACTCGTACGTACTCGACTGTGCCTACCACGCAGGCCACGCCCATGCCGAGATCGGCAATCCAGATAAGGCACTTCCGCAGTTGCGGTTCTACGTGCATAACGCCGACGCCTCCGCGAACGAGGACACGGCGGAACAGATTCGCGAGTCACGCTTCGTCATTGCCCAGATGCTCGCAAGTTCCGGGCAGCCCGACGAAGCACTGAGGGAGCTCAAGTCCATTCGCCCTCTTCTGGCCGACACCTTCGGCATCGACTCAACGCAGGTGCGCAACCTCGACAAACAGATCGACCGGTTGAGGCCCGCATAGGAAGGCGATTCTTTCTCTCCTCCTTTTTATGAACCTAGGATTGCATCAACCGCCGGATTTCGCGCTGTTGTAGCGCATGAAGAAAGTCGCGCATCGGAGCCACAAACTTAGCAGCGAGCCTCGTCAGGGGGCGCGGACCCGCTCCAGCGGTTTCTGGATCGTGAGGTCTCGGCTGGCGTGCGCCGGCTGCACGCTGCCTACCTCTCCCATAGCCGGGTCTCGATCTCCTGGCCGCAGGCGGTGACCGCTGCGGTCGGCCACGGGTTTCCGCAACCCCTGTTAGGTGAGGCGAGTGGTCAGCATGCTCAAAAGCCAGACCTCGGGCGCCGGCGCTGGCCCAGCGGCCCATCGAGGAGGACGAGTTCGACCTAGATGGGCGCTACCGATTCAGTGTCCTCCGGGGGGCGATCCTACTGGTGGGACCGATGTATGCCACTGCCCAGGTTCAGCTCGGCCCGTCAGCGCGAGCGGAGACCGGACTCGGACCCCAGCGCGTGCTTGGGTGGCACGTTCTTGATCGAGCCGCATTCTCCCGTGTCCTGGTGGGGATCGGAGAGCAAGTCGGGCTAGGCTCGCCGACGCGGATCCGTCCCCGGAAGAGATCGAGGTTGCTAGGACTGCTGGAGGCGCTTGGACACGGGCGCAACTGGCCGAATGAGGAGTGCCTTGGCCTCCGCCGAAAGGGTGGAAGCAGCAGCTGACGCGGCGGTGGGAGCAGCGCCACGGCCCTTCAGCCGACATGGACGCCCCAGACGCGCCATCCGCCACCGGCGGTTCTGGAGTCGACGGTGGCGTGGTGAAGGCGTCCACCGATGGTGCCTGCGAGCCCAATCCCGGACCGGGTGGTGGGGGAGCCGTCCTGCGTTATGGCGACCACGAGATGGAGCTGTACGGCAGCGAAGCCGACACCACCAACAACCGGATGGAGCTACTGGCAGCGATCAAAGCACTGGAACACCTCACCCGGCCATCGCGGGTTCATCTGCACGCCGACAGCCAGTACCTGACCTGCGCCGGGGCATGACCCAGTGGATCAGCACCTGGAAACGCAATGGATGGATGACCAGGCAAAAGGAGCCGGTCAAGAACATCGACCTGTGGAAACGGCTCGACACGGCCGCCAGCCGACACAAGATCGCCTGGTCCTGGCTCAAGGGCCATTCCGGCGATCCCGACAACGAACGAGCCGATGAACTAGCGGCGCAAGGAGCACACGAGGCGGCCGCAGAGCACCTGGCCAATCAGCTCGGGGCAGGCCCAGCCGCCGTGTGCAGCAGCTTCGAGAGCCCCTCAATCGACTAAGCCCCTGATGATCTTCCTCCAAGAGGTTGGATCGGGGAAGCTCTCCACGGCCGGGGTGAGCGGCACCAGGTCTACACGTCCGTCCACCCGCCGCGTGGAGAAGTGGCGCTGGCGGGGCGAACCGCGGCCACGGCGGCGACGTCCATGGCGAGCGAGAACTGTCACCCCCGGTAGCTACGGTCAGCGACATGAGTCTCACCCAGGGTTTGGCATCGCCGCGGACCCCGCTGCGGCTGTTCCTGGACCGAGAGCTATCGGCCGGGGTCCGCCGCGTGCGAGCCACCTACCGCTCCCAGCTGCCCACATCCTCGCTGATCTTGCCTGGCCCGGGTGTCGGCTACGAAGCCGGCACTATCGGCACCGCGATCGACCAGCGGCTACGGCTGGCCTTCACCAGCAGCGTTCCCGTCGATGCCGCCACCCTGCTCGGCGTGGACGGATGCCTCGCTGCCGCCGCACGGCCCCGCGCCGGCCGCGCGGCCCACGCCATCGCCGAGACCGGTCGGCAGCTGGTGGTCGAGCTGGCCGCTGTCGTGCAGGCGATGCGGCTCGACGATCGCCACGGGCCGATGCTGCACGCTGACGACGACGAGGAACGCCTGGCCCGCCTACTGCTGGCTGCCGCCTGGTATGCGGTCAACCTGCGTAATCCGTTCGCCTTCGGCGACACCCCGCTGTGCAAGACCGCCTACTCCCACCCCAAAAGCTTCGACCTGACCACGCTGCTGGCCGTCCCGCACCGCGACCTGGTCGACGACCTGCTCGCCCAGCTCCATCGAGCCCAGGATGGGCCGCTGAACGACCTGCGTGTCGCGACTACACCCGACCAGTGCCGGCCCGGCCCGACCTTTGACGGCAGCATCCACGTCTCCGCCGACGCCGACCTCATCGCCGACGGGCTGTTGCTGGACTTCAAGAGCACCCGCCGCGTCCACAACTTCTCGCTGCCAGCGATCTTGCAGCTGCTTGGCTACGTCCTGCTCGACCTCACTGACGCTCACGCCATCGACACCGTCGGGCTGTATCTCACCCGGGCCGGCGCCCTGGTCACTTGGCCCCTAGAGGATTATCTGAACCTGCTGGGCGCCCGGCGACGCGACTTGGCCGAGCTGCGCGCTGCCTTCGCTCAACTGCTGACCTATCCCGGCTGCCGCGCCGACGATGACCCTCTCCCCGACCAACTCCACGGAGTCGAGCAACTGCTGGCCGACCTGGCCCCGACCATCGGCGACGGCTGCTGCCGCGTCTGCGCCCAACCGCTCACCCACCCCATGGTCAGCCCCGGACGGCCGCGGCTGTACTGCTCTCCCTTCTGTTCCCAGCGCGCACATACATTGCGTCGCCACGGGTGGCTGTAGGCCAACTGCCCAGCGGAGTTTCGGAAATAGCGCGCGTTTAGGGCGCATCTGTTGGGTCCGCGTGCGCGAAGCCAGCAAGCCTCTGTGGGCGATGCCAGCGCCAACCTCTCGGAACGGGCTACGTCCTTGCTGGATGGCTGGCTTTCATGGTTGGTCTAACGAGGTCGCGTGGTAGAGCGACAGATTGTCGACTCCGGCAAACCGCTATGCCCATGGCTGGTGCCGCCCCCTGAATGCTACGGTCCGGAACCCGACCGACAGCCGCTCGCGCAACAACCCGCGCAAGTCGACCCGCCTGGACTCCGACCGACGAGGACCGCCATGGCATACACGCCACCGACCTGGCCCGTGTCCGTCAAAGGCGTCGCCCTCGACGCCCGTGACCGGGTGGCGCTGCTAAAGAACGAGCGCGATGAGTGGGAACTGCCCGGCGGCCGTCTGGAGCCCTCCGATCCCAGCCCCGAGGTAGCGGTCGAACGCGAGATCGCCGAAGAGACCGGCTGGGACGTCAAGGCCGGGCCGCTCCTGGACGTGTGGATCTACCAGCCGCTCCCCGACACCATGCCCGAGCGTCGTGTCGTGATCGTCACCTACGGCTGCACAGTTCTGACACCGAACCGCCAGCCGATCGTGAGCACCGAGCATTCACGGCTCGGCCTGTTCACCGCCGACCAGGTCCCGGAACTGCCTATGCCCGATGGGTACAAGCAATCCATCGCCGCTTGGCACGAACGGAAGTGACCCAGCCAGCCATGGCACGCCACGACCAGGGCCTCCTCACACAGCGCCGTTCGTCGACCCACGCCATGTGGCGCTGGGCCACCCCAACATGCCCAGCGCGTCGTCGCCACCGGCGACCTAGGAAAGATCCTCCGGTTCCGCCGCGCCATTCACGGCATCAACCAGGCGACCCTGGGCGAGGACCTCGGCTACGACAAGACCTATATCTCGCTCCGCGAACTCGGCAAACGCACGCTGGACGACGTGAACTCCCGACGCCGGGTCGCCGACAAACTCCATCTGCCGCCGCACATCCTCGATGTGACCGACCCCGCCGACACTGACCATCGGTCCATGCTCCAGTTCGGCGAATCCACCGTCCGGCTCGTCGAGATCGCCCGCCAATCCGGCCACGCCACCGAAGCCGTCGCCGAACTCTGGCCGCTGGTCGCCCGCCTTGAAGCCCGTGTCGAGGACGGCCGCGCCGAGCGGGAGGTCATGAACCTGCTGGCCCGTGCACGGGCTGGTCTAGGAGTCGCCCACGGCAACGTCCTGCTTGAGGAGCCTGCCAGCGGTTCTACCACGCTCTGAACCCCCGAGGCCGGGCTCGGGCAGGCCACCCTCAAACAGGTTTTATCCGCCGACACGGTCAAGGGCGGGCTTGTCAGGCATGAATGGCCCGCTTCCTGGCAAGGGGTCGGGCAGGCCACTGAGTGGATGATTGCTGGTCAGTGCGTGGTCTTAACTGTTGTAGCGATGGTGATCGGAGGTGTGGCCAGGCCGACGTTGCGGTCGGCGGTCTGTTCGGCCTCGCTGGGCGGGTGTTGTTGGAGGTGGATGCCGGTGGGCGGGTCGGCCAGCAGCGACCAGGTGGCCAGCGTGGTGTAGAGCAGCGCGACGAAGTCGTCGTCGACGGGGACCGGCTCGGCAGCCGTGTCGCCTGCTGGAGCGGTTGGCCTAATAGGCGTTCCCCGCGCGGTGCTTTTGGGGGCGCTGACGCTATAGGGCCAGATGAGCTGCTGCTCGCTGTACCACAGCGGCCCGAAGAACGGCAATGCCGTGCCGACGTTCACTACCGACTCCGCCCACGTGCCCTTGATCTCGTGGCCGTAGGACTTGATCACGGCGCGGCTATCGGCCCACCACACGATCCAGATCCCCTGGTCGGCGGCGGGCCCCCAGTGACAGGCCACGATCGGCACGCCGCGGGCGTTGTAGCTGATCCCGCTGGGGTCGCGCCAGCGCAGAAACCCCGCCAGACTGGGTGGTTGGATGTCCATCGTGTCGATGACATCGGACCTACCGGCCAGAGCCGTCACGTCGTTGTGCCGATGTTCACGGATAGCAGCGCCGACCTGGATCGCGCGGCGCGTGGTGTCGGGGTCCAGGTCGTACAACGCGGCGTCCTTGAGACGCTGCGCCTCCTGACGGGCGTGGGCTCGGTAGCGCTTGCGCTCGGGCAGCTTTGCGACCTCGGGCGGCAGGACGAGGTCCCAGCGTTCACCTTCATGTTTGTGTTCCCACGCCGTGGCAGCGTAGCGGCGCAGGAACTCGTGGGCGCCCCGGCGTAGCCGGAGCAGCGTGCCGGGTGAGTGATCGTGGTCCATGGGCGGCTTTCGATCAAGGGTTGGCGGGGCCGCGCGGGCTCACCGGCGGCCGATTAGGCCTGACGGGCGAGGGCTCGCCCGGCCGCAGACTGGAGGATCGGACCGTGTGACGATGGCGATCGGGACTCGACGCACGGTTCGGGGCTGCGGCCGGGCGAGGATCAGCGGGTGCGGGGTTGATCAGCCGCGGCGCGGGCCAGTGCGGCGACCAGACGATCCGCGCCGACGACGGTCCCGGCCCCGGACGGCGGGTCATAGCCCTGCCCGGCCGAGAAGCCGGGCACACCGTTGGCGGTGTTGCTGCCGGTGGTCAGGTCGTACAGCCCGTGCCTGAGCGAGCCTGGCGCGGCGTACAGCGCCTGGTGGATGTCCCCGAGCGGGCGCCCGGCCTGCTGCGCCGCGATCGCGACGATCCCGGCGACCTTCGGCGCGGCGATCGAGGTCCCAGCAACGCGCAGCCACCCGGGCTGTTGCCCGGGCAGCGGGTTGTAGCCACCGCTGTAGTACCACTCGCGGGCCTGCCCGGAGGCGTTCAGCGCGAGGTCGACGACGCCACGGCGGGCGCCGACGACACCGGCGACGCGGCGCTGGAAGGCCGGGCGGGGGAAGACCGCTGATAGGCCGGCGCCAGTGGCGTGCCCACTCTCATCACCCCACACGTCGTCCGGCCTGATCCGGTGGCCGTGGTCATCGAGGTGGACACGGGTGCCGCCCACCGCTGTGACCATCGGGTCGGACGCGGGCCAGGCCACGGTGGGACGCGAGTAGAACGCGGTCCCGGCCAGGTTGGGTCCGGTGGGGCCGGTGTTGCCGGACGCGGCGATCAGCGTCGTCCCGCGCCGGTACGCGGCCCGGAGAGGGCCGCGCAGGGCGGTGAGCAGCCGGTAATCGCCAGCGCGTCCGGCCTGCTCGGGGAAGTGGGCCTCGTAGGCACCCCACGACATGGTGACGGCGTCGACCTGGCGATGCTGGGTGACCCACCCGATCGCGTTGATCAGCTCGCGCAACCCCTTGGTGCCGCCGGACGGGATGCGGGCTGTCTCCACCACGATGATCTTCGCGCCGGGCGCGGTGGCGTGCACGGCCTGCACGTCCACTGTGGCTTCGGTCGCGCACAGCGCCTGTTCCGGGTTGTCGGGGTCGGCGGTCGGCACGTCGCCGTGTTTCACCACCTCCACCTCAGCCGCAGGGAGGCCCCAGTGCCGGGAGTAGACGGCCACGTCGCGGCGAATGTGGGGATTGTGCGCGCAGATGGGGATGACGACGGTGCGGCCCGCGCCGACCAGGCCGCGGCGGTGCAGCCGGTCGAGACCGTATGCCGCGTTGATCTGCGGCGGCCCGTAGCAGCCGGGGGAGCCGTAGACCTGCTGGCACTGCGAGGGCGGCACCGGCTCGACGGGTGTCCCGGCGGAGGAACGGATGCGGGTCGAGGCAGGGGCGGGGGCGACGTCCAGCGTCAGCCGGAGACCACCGACGCCGACCTGCTGCCCGGCGGCGATCGGGGAGACGCTCGTGGGGGCGGCAGCCGGGTCGGCGAGCGCCTGGACGACAGGGACGGCGACCACGCCGGCGGCCAGGACCGCGGCGGCGGCCACGCTCACGCGCCGTTTGGGGTTTCGGATTAAGGACACAGGAATCTTTCCGTGTTGGAGGGATTGGGCAACCGGGCACTCGCAGGTGCGCCGGAGTCATCGGAAAGCAAGCGCAGGACGCTTGCGGGCGACGGCGACCACCAGGCGGATGTCGCCGGGTGGGGCTTGGTGCCCGCGCGTCGGCATGAGCTCGCGCTCGCCCGTCGTAGTAGTCCTTGCCGCCAGCAAGCGATTCCAGATGTGCGCGGAATGCGGCACCTCATGGTTGACCGCACTCGCCTGGAACTTGTTGGCGGGTTGATGGTCCAGGTCAGAGGCGCCGCGAGACACGGCCGTTCTCCTCGTCGCAGGGGCGGCTTGGGCTTGCTCGATGGGCTTGTGTGCGGAAGTGAGCGTCTTGCGTGGGGTCACGCCGACATCAGGGCCGGTCACCTGCCTAGCTAGGCGAGGTTCCGGCTAGGCGCGGTTGATGAGCTGCTCCAGCGCAGTCGGAGTCTCCGCGCACAACCAGCCGGTCTTGCCGCGAATCCCGATCCAGCGCCGCCGGAACGGGTCGTAGAGGATGCCCCACTGACCACCGGACGGCCGGTTGAACCGCTCGCGTAGCCGGATGATCTGGATGAACGCCACCAGTTCCAGCTCGTCATGGTCAGAAGGGCCGGACCAGGGCGGGGTGGCGCGGCTGGTGTGGGCGCTCATGTCTATCCGTTGGCGACGCCGTGCCCGCTGCTCTCAGCGGTGACCACGTGCGCGACGGCCCGTGCGACCTCGGCGATGGTCTCGCCCTCGATGTTGTCGCCCCAGGAGTAGGCGAAGGTGGGGCTGCCGTCGTCCACGCGGCAGGTGACCTTCTCGTTCAGGACTGAGTCGGTCGGGCTGATCACGACGAGCGACGTGTGGATGTCCTGCCTGGTCAGGCGAGTCCGGATGTCCAGGTCGCCCAGCGCGGAAGCGAGCTGGTCAAGGAAGTCGTCTTCGGTACGGGCGGGAACGCCCGACTCCAAGTCAGTGGGCTGTGTTGGCGGCGGGGTCTGGTGTGCACTCCGGCTGGTCATGGGATGGCAGTCCTGTCCTACCGCGCGCAACGCGCGGATGATCCGATCGGTTGTGTAAGTCAGGTATTAGACGGTGGCGGGAGAGGGCACCGGGAGTGAAGTCCACGGATGCATACTCGGGATATTCATAGGCTGCATACGTCCATCCCGCTCATACGATCGGGTTTACACTCCTAGAGACACCGACCTCATCTCAGAGTTAGTGAGCTGAGAAGCCGAATGAGCCGACACCCGACCACGCACCGATGTCAGTCCTGCGGGACAAAGCTTGCGTGGGACAATACGGGCGATCTATGCGCGTCCTGTCAGAGGTCTCGACGATCCGAACTCGGTCCGCCCTGCGTTCCCGCAGAGTTCTGGGAGTCTCCCGCACTCCAGGAAGCATTCGCCGAGGCGCACATCGGGAAGGTCTTCCATGCCTACCGGCATGCCCCACTCCACGGTCCCCGCCCGATACCGCAAGACGTGCTGGCCGGCTGGCTGGGCCTGACCCAAACCCAGGTCAGCCGCTACGAGAACGGCGCCGCCGTCACCGACCTGAAGAAGCTCATCGCCTGGGCTCGCACTCTTCGGATCCCACGGGAACACCTATGGTTTCGGATGCCCGGTCACTCGCCGCCGTCCAAAGGCTCCAATGCCCCCGACGATGCGCTGGATGACTCGACCTCACCACCGCGGCCGGGCATGCTGGCAGCAAGAGAGCAAGGACAAGCCGAAGGAGACGACACGCGCCGCAAGGACTTTCTCGCAGGCGCTGGGGTAATGCTGGCGAGCATTCTGGCGCCGCCGCTCATTCACAACTGGCGAGAGCCTTCGCCATCCAACCTCCCTCACCTGGACGATCAACTTCTTGCTCAGCTCCGTGCACAGACCGAAGGCTTTCGGTGGCTGGACCGCCAGGAGGGAGCTGCCCGGCTGCTACCGAGCACGACAAAGCATGCCCGTGATCTCGCCACGTTCTGGCGTCTCACCGACGACCATCACGCCTTGCGGGACGAACTCGGCGTCATCGCGGCCGATGCGTGTCATCTGGTCGCCTACCAGGCGTTTGATCAAGGTGGGCGTGCACAGGCCATGGAGTGGTACCGGAGCTCCGCCGATCTCGCTGGCCGAGCACGATGCCAAGACCTTTACGTCTTCGCCATGTGCGGCGTGGCGTACATGCATGCTCGTAACCAGAACGGCGACATGGCCCTGTCCGTGCTCCAACAGCTCCAGCCGCTGTCGTTGTCGACGGCCGCGCGTTGTTACCTCGCGGCCTACGAGGCCCACGCTCATGCCGCCACCCCTCAGCTCGGCAAAGCGAAACGGGACGCCGTCTTGAGCGCGCTGGATCGAGCTGCGTCGTTCGCCGACAAAACGCGGGACGAGCTCCCGTCGCCATGGCTCGGCATTCCAGGGACCTCGTTTGTCGAGCGTCAGCGGGCATTGACCATGGCCTCTTTTGGCGACCAGGAAACTCTCGATCTGCTCGATCGACTTGAAGAACAGACTTCCGCTGTGTTTCAGCGGTACCAGGTCACCTTGGTCACCAATAGGGCGCTGACATACGCGAGCCGAGGAGACGTCGACCGGGCTGCTGGCCAGCTTGCCACGGCCGTGGAGCACAACATGCACGTCCGATCCGTCGAGAAGCACAACCTGATCCGGGAGGCCCGAAGCGTGCTCGAACCACATCGCAGCAGCCGAGCTGTGCGGGCTGTCGACGAGCTCCTGATGGATCAGCGAGTCGCCCTCATCGCGGGCGTACGGTAGAGCCTGGGCCTCGATCTCCGCTCAGCCGGGACGCCAAGATCGCGGCCAAGGTGTCTCGGTTCGTCTCCGTCACCGTTACCAGTTCAATGTCGTCACGCGCTTTGAGTTCGTCCAGCCTCGGATGGGACGCCAGCTGCGCGGTCGCTACTAGTGGTCGCGACCGAGTGAGGAGGTCTTCCAGACCGGCCACGAACGCGTCCGACAACAGCTCCATGCGAGCGAGTTCGTCAACGACGATCACATCGGCGTTCGCTATCGCATGGTCTAGAGCAGGGAGGGCGATGCGTTCCAGAGCGGAAACGTTCACACGGTAACGGCCCACGCGAGGACCGTCCTCCCAGTCCTGATGTGCGATGAGCGCTGCGGGGCCGTCGATCTCTTGCATGATGAACCCGGTGCGGCGGCGACCCTTGCGGACCTCGATCGTCAGGATGCCTCCTACCTGAAGACCTGCGGCCTTCAACCGCTTGACCAGGTCGTCGACGACGGTCGTCTTGCCGATGCCTGGTGGCCCGACGACAAAGATGCGCGGCTGGGCTGTCATGGACCCAGAATGACAGCGGCGCTTGCCTTCAGTCTTGACCGGCTGGCGTGCCATGTCGCGCGTTGCGTGCCGGAGCGTTTCCGCCTTCCGGGTGGCCTGATAATCACGGGATGGTCAGGCCGGACGTTGACCGGGCCGGTGGTCGGGGTGAGAGTCGGTGTCGGTCTGCAACCTCTCATCCCGATGGAGGGCTCAGTGACGGAAAACATCGAGTTCGTCGGCGAAACCGACCAGTCGCCGCAGGGGAAGTGTCCGGCGGTGTGGCGTGACAAGACGGGTCTGTACGTGCGAGGCAAGACCGTCACTGATCCGGTGGTCCTGGCCAGGCTCGCCCGCGACAACGAGGAGGCGGCCGACGAGTCCACGGTGTGGTTGGCCAATGACATGATTCCCAAAGTGGCCGAGGCGGCTGCCGGGACGTTCGAGCCAGGCCGGACAGGTCATGGCCCGGTGACGGTGTACGACCTGCTCAAGCAGGTGCGGCGATCAGCGCTCCACTTGGAGATGCGCGACACCTACGATGCCAGCGCTCCCGCGTTCCACGACTGGCTGGCGGGTGGCCCCGGCGACCTAGACTGGACGGAGTGGAACTCCATCGTGTCCTCGGCGGTGGAGCGCGGCGCGGAGTTCCGCCGTGCCCGGATCGTGTCGGAGCCGGTCACGGACTACATCGCATGGGAGCACATGCTCACCGAGCACAACATCAAGGCCGGTGAGGACGTGCGCTGGCTGCCGCGTCGCCGCGCGTTCGACTTGATGCTGCCGGGTGCCGACTTCTGGCTGCTGGACCACAAGTTGGTCGCGTTCAACTTCTGTTCGGGCGACGGCACCGACACAGAAGAGGAGGAGTTCACCTCTGACCCGGACATCGTCGCCCGGTGCCTGCTGGCGTTCGAACGGGTCTGGGAGCGGGCCATCCCGCACGCCGAGTACAAGCCGCCCCGTACGTCGGCAGAGCGCTGATCACCCGTCCCTTTCGCTTCCCCTTCAAAGGCTCTCTAGGACCCGGCTGATGATCGCTGCGACGCGATCGCCGTGTACGGCGAGGGGAAACAGCCGTTCCCACGCCCGGACGTAGGCGGCGACCTCGTCCGGGTGGGTAACGGTCAGGAAGCCTGACACCAGTTCCACGTTCACCAGGGAGTTGTCGGTGATGAGGAACGGTTCTTCGGGCCACACGCCAGGGCCGTCCCCGCCGTAGGAGATTCTGCGGTCGGTGGTCAGCGGGATAACGCCGAGGGACACCGACGGCCAGCGCATCACGTCTAGGAGATGCCGGAGCTGTTGGGCGTGCACATCGGTCGGCACCGAGCGCAGCCATAGGACCGGCTCCTCAATGAGGAAGACGAAACGCGCGCCGGGGCGGCGCAGCACCTGCTGACGGTCCATGCGTTCGGCGACGGCCTCGCCGACATCGTCGGTTTCCACCAGTTGCTCGACCTTCACCGCGGCCAGGCATTCGTGGGTATAGGCGTCTGTCTGGAGCAGGCCGGGAATGACGCGGGTCTGGTAGTCGCGCATCAGTGTGGCCCGCTCGTAGATGTCGCGTACAGACTCCTGCGCTCGTTTCAGCCCGCCCCGGTTGAGCCGTTGGTAGGTGACCCACATCCCAGCCACGGCGCGCTGCTCGGCCAGCAGCTCTTTCGTGCGCTGTTCCGATGCACCGCATAGGCGGCACCACAGCCGGACGTCTGCGGCCGAAGCGGGCCGGTTGGCGCGTTCGACCTGGGAGACCTTGGTGGCGTCCTTCCACCCGGCTCGGCGTGCGAATTCCCGGCCGGTCAGACCGGCGTCGGTGCGCAGCTCGCGGAGCTGGTCGGCGAGGTGCTGCCGGGCCTGCTGCGCGGAGGAGGACGACGAGGACGGCACAGAGCGATCCTTACCTACGGCGAGCTCGTCACCAGCGGAGATTGACGAGGGTTGACCCCTGGTTCTACCGAAGCCCTTCGCCGGTGAGCGAGCCGGGGGGTCAACTTTCGTCAACTCTCTTCCGGCGGGGCCCGGCCGACGGTCAGTGTCGGATGACACCCAAGGTTCACGCATCCCGCTCGGAGGGACCCGATGCCGACCGCCGTCAACATCAGAGCCAAATACGCCCCATGGGCCACGGGGGCTGCGTGATGGCACTCGATACCCCGCGGCGGACCGACCGGAGGACCATTCCCCGCGCCGGCGAGTTGGCTACCGATGAGAAGGCCCTGCGTCCCCGAACCGTGCTGCTTGCCCTCGCCGGGGATCTGCGTGATTTCGGAGTCCACTCGCGCCTAGCGACCGACGTCGGAGACGACCCGCAGGTACTGCGGTGCTGGAACCCGAACCGGCGCGGCAAGACGGTCCAGGTGGCCTGCCTATATGCCACTGGCGATCGCTTGCACTTGCGGTACCACCCGACCGGCGACGAACTCGGCGATGCCAACGACATCTACCGGCCGGGGCAGGCGCACGGGCATGCCCGCACGATCGCGGTGGCCCTTTCGGTGCCGGTGCGAAGGTGAAGGCACACGTGAAGGTCGACAGGGCACGCGGGCCGCCCGATCCTCCGGTCGTCCGCTACCCGACCCCCTTCGGAAGGTGATCAAACGATGGACACCGACACCGCCGCTACCAGCGACCTGCTCATCACTGTGGAAGCCCTTTCCGTGGTCCACGACCGGTTCGACTCCGAGCACTCCGACCCGACCGGCACATCAGTCGGTGACGACGGCGAGAACAAGGACCACAACTTCCCCGGCCGAGGCTGACGCGCCCCCGATCCATCGAAAGGAGGGAGGGCCCGAACCCCCGCAGCGGGCCCTCCCCACCTTCAGGCAAGCATTCAAAGGAGCAGGAGATGGAACACCTCATCGTCTCGGCGATGGAGCAAGCCCTCGGGTGGAGTGGCCCCGACAGGGTGGGGACGGACTTCGTCCGGGGACAGTTGCCCGGTACGGGTGTGTCCGCCCGTCTGCTGACGCCGACCAAGCTGCTGGACCTGGCGACCCGGCGGAGCCTGACCACGCCGCAGCTTCGGTGCTTCCAGTCCGGGCGAGAACTTCACCCCTTCCAGTACTGCACCGACGAGATCGGCCGTCGCGGCCAGAGCATACGCATGGTCGACACCATCAAGCTCGATGCGATCCTGCGCGAGGGGTGCACACTCGTTCTGGACGAGATCGACGTATTCGACCCGGTCCTTGAGGTGTTCTGCCGGGCCCTGCAGTGGTGGTCGCACGAGATCGTGCAGATCAATGCCTACCTCACCACCCAGGAGGCGGCAGGGTTCGACATGCACTGGGACGACCACGACGTGATCATCTTCCAGGTGGCGGGCGAGAAGAGCTGGGAGGTGCGCGCCCCGTCGCGGAACGCGCCGATGTACCGGGACGCCGTCACCTCCACCGAACCCAGCCAGGACGTCGTTTGGTCAGGCGTCCTGAAAGCCGGGGAGGTCATGCACATCCCTCGGGGACACTGGCACCGCGCCACTCGGGAAGGCATGGGGGAAGGGTTCAGTCTGCACGCCACCGTCGGGTTCGTGAAGCGGACCGGCGTTACGTGGATGAGTTGGCTCGCCGACCAGAGCCGCGCCGAGGATCTATTCCGGACCGATCTGGACCGGTGGGCCGTGCCGGAAGCGTGGGCTGCGCAACAGGCCGAACTCCTCGCCGCCGTGGCAAAACTGGCGGCAGAGCACACCCCGGCCGACTCCCTGCACGCGCGGGAGACACAGCGCCCACCGGCCCGGCAAATCCCCGCCTTCGACCTGTTCGGCGAACCGCACGGAGCGGTGTGCGTCACCCAATTCGAGCCGTCCACGGAGCAGCACGGCGACACCATCGCCGTCTTGGCGGCCGGCAAGAAGCTCACCTTCAAGGCACGAGCCGCCAACGCGCTGGAATCGCTGCTGAGCGGCGCACCGGTGCAATTCACCGACGCCGACACCCGCACCGTGGCGGCGGCACTGGTGAAGGAGGGGATATGCGCGCCGATGACCGAGGAATTGTCCTTGGGCTACACCGGTCTAGTCACCTGCGCGTGACGCTGGAGGCCGCGCTGGGCCTTGGAGTCCAACGCCTCGACACCGCCTTCAACTATCTGAACTTCGCATCCCATTCGACGCTGGCACGAGTAGCCGGGGATCTACTGGGAGAGTTCGAGATCTCCACCAAGGTCGGCTTCTTCCCCGAAGGGCACAGTCTCGACCCGGTCCGGCTCAGGCGGGCGGTCCAACAGAGCGCGGCTGACCTCGGCCGTACCCCCGACCTGGTGTTCCTGCACAACCCGGAACGATCACTGGACGGCCTTCCGCCGAGTGCCGGAGCCGACATACTCGCCTCCGCGACCACAGCCCTAGCGGAAACCAAGACGCAGGGAATCACGAGGGCGTGGGGGATCTCGACGTGGCGGCCCGGCATCCTCACCCCCTACGCGAAGTCGAGGCGGCTGCCCATCCCGGATGTCCTGATGACCAGGTGCGGCCTCACCGTCAGTGACCAGGCCCTCAGAGCCGCCGAAGACCTCACAGAACTGCTGCGCATCACTCACGCCTCCCGGTGGGGCATGGCACCGTTCGGCGGTGACACCGAAGCCGTCCCCTGGCCCGCCGCCCACACCTTCGCCCCAGGCGAGCAGGAGCCCAGCCCAGTGCTGGCAGCGTTCGCCGCCGCCTACCACCTGCCCGAGGTGTCAACCATCGCCGTTGGTGCTGACCAGCCCGCCCACCTGGTCGAACTGGTCGCAGCCGTCAGCCTCGACATCGACCAGAACAGAATTGCGGCGTACCGGGCGCTGCTCGCCGACCGTGAGGCTACGGTGACCCAGTGAACCTGTACGACCTGTCCAAGACCCCACACGACGACGTCCTCACCGTCCTCGAATCCCGCCTCGGGGTCGTCCTCAACCGCAGCGAAGCTCACTACAGCGCACTCAACGGCACCGCCGGGTTCCCGACGAGCACCGGAACCTGGGTGCGTCTGAGCTGGTACCAGCCAGAGAAACTCAACGCCCAGGCGCTCACCGGGTTCGAGGCCGCGCTCGCGCTGGACGGCGTACCCCGCCCGGTCTGGCAGGCCGCCACATCCTGGCACGACCAGAGCCGCAAGGTCGTCTGGCGAGCCGAGGAAATGACCCGGAGCGCCGACCCGGTGATCTCACCCCAAGCCGCCATCCCCTCCGACCCGGGGCTGCCAGACGCGTGGTGGTCGGACCTACGGACAGCCTGCGAAACGCTCGCCGGGCACGCAACCGACCGCGTCTGCATGACTCAAACCCACCTGTCCGGCCGGATCACCGACGCCTACGGAGAAGGGATCGACACCACCATCACCGACTGGGCAACTGTCCACGGCGACCTCGGGTGGGCGAACCTGTGCGGGCCAGACCTGACGATCATCGACTGGGAGAGCTGGGGACAGGGACCGGCCGCACTCGACGCCGTATCCCTGTGGGCCGCATCCATACGGGTTCCCGCCCTAGCCGACAAAGTCACCGATGTGTTCGCAGACGTACTGTCCACCAGAACCGGGCAACTCACCCGGCTCATGATGTGCGCCAACGTAGTCCGTGCCTTTAAACGGACCGGGCGGAAAGGACCCCTCACCGACCCGATGACGGAAGCCGCCGCAGAGCTACTCGACCAGTTGAGGTGACCTGCCCCGTCATGGCCCCGCATGAAGTGGCACGGGCCCAAGCACGGGGACGGGAGAAGTTAGCGGTTGACGCTTCTCCGCGAAGAACCGAAGCCCGGTCTACAGCCGGTTTTCAACGGTGACTTTCATGAGCATCAAGAGGGCGCTGGAGGGTGATGGGTCAGAACCTACGGTCCTCACGTTCGACTCCCTGGAGGAGGTCGGCGGTGGCGGTCTTGGTCACCTGGAGGTTGTTGATGCCGATGGCCGCCAGCAGGACGGTGGGTTCGGTGATGGTGACGGTGACGCGGATCCGTTGGCCGCTGGTGATGGTGACCGATCCGGTGTTTCCGCTACTGGCCAGGTACGCGCGGGCGGCGCTGACGGCGGCGTTGCGGTCGACGACGAACCGGCCGCCTCGGGTGTAGGCGCGGTCGCGGTCGATCCGGCCGGCCCCGGCGCGGGCGGCTTCTTCGGCGACGGCGGAGGCTTGGCGTGCGGCGCGGAGTTTGGCGCCGCCGTCGACGACCAGGCCCGCCGCTGCCAGCAGGGCGAGAAAGAAGACGATGACGAGCAGGCTGATCGCCCCGCCGTCTCGGGTCCGCAACTTCCGGGTGATGGTCAGGGCGTTCGGCCTCATGATTGCCGCCCTCGAAACGGGTCGATCGGGCTGGTGAAACGCGCGGTTACCGTGGTGGTGGGGACGCCGGCTAGGGAAACGTCGGCGAGATGGACGGTGCACCTCACGTGGGTGGTGACGGTGGCGGGGGCTCCGACGGGCCGGGCGAACCCGGAGGTGTCCACGCTGACGTGTGCGGGACAGTTCAGGCCCTCGCGGTCGAGTGTTGCTTGGGCGCTGCTGGTGGCGTTTACCTGTGCGGTGTTCGGGTCGCGGGCGATGCTGGCTTGGCGAGCGGCGTCGCGTGCGGCGGCTTCGACTGCTTGGTGGGCTTGGGCGATGCGACCAGCGGCGACGACAAAGAGCAGCATGATGATCAGCGCAGGAGCGAAGATGACGAGTTCCAGCGTCACCGACCCGCGATCGCACCGCCCATCGAGCAAGAGGCGCCTGGACCGTCGGCGGACGGCAGGATTAGCGGGCATCATCGGCCTCCGGTGACCCCATTTCCGGACGGTGTCGTGAAGCGTTCGACCGGCCCGTGGGCAACCTGGTCGACCTCTAAATGCAGGCCAGGAACCAGCGAGACGGCGGTTCCGCGCACACGAACCACAATCGTGGTGGCGGTGCTGCCGCTGGTGTCCACGCGCGGAGACTGCAGAAACCCCTGACCGTTGTTGCTCGCGAACGCCAGTGCGGTGGCGTCGGCCTGGGCTGGGTTGGCGCCGTATGCCCGTCCGGTGCGGACGCCTTCTTGGGCGGCGGCCAAGGCCGTGTTGCGGGCGTGGTACCACAAGGCGGCGTTGATTGTCAGCATGACCGCCAGCAGAGCGACGGGGACGGCGATGACGGTTTCCAACGTGATGCTGCCCCGATCGTTGGCCAGGTGATTGTCGGTCACCGCGGCGGCCTTATCTGATTTGGTTGGCGTGGGAGTGGATCGCGGACACGATCTTGGTGGCGGCCCAGACGGCGGCGGCGAACAGAATGCCGATCACGACCATCCATTCCAGGGTGATGCTGCCGCGGTCCCGGGCTTCGCCACGCCATATGTCGAGAAGGGCGCGCAGGTAGGCCAGGTCCGGTGGGAGCTGCGGACGCTTCATAGCGGAAGGACCTCCTTTATTTGGTGGGTGTTAGGCGCCGGTGATGCGGGCGTAGGCGGGGTATCCGAGCAGGATCAGATAGCCCAGCACCGACAGGGCGACGGGCAGGGTCATGGTCTCGGTGCGGGATTTGGCGCGGGCGAGCGCGGCGGCGAGCTGCTGCTCGCGCAGGGAGGCGGCCTTGGCGGTGAGGCTGTCGAGGATCGCGGCCCCCTGGGTGCCGGCGCGGCGGGCGATGGCGGCGGTGTCGGCGAGCTCGCGGACGCCGATCCGGTCGGCGAGGCGTGCGAGTTCATCCCACGGGTCACGGGTTCCGCGCGCCGCCGGGTCGAGAGTGGCGGCGATCCGCTGGAACGCCCACCCCCGGCACACCCGGGCCGGGGCTTCCAGGGCCTCGCCGGGTCCGGCGCCACCGGCGCGGGCCATCTTGATCAGGTCCAGGTAGGCGATGAGCGCGGCCGTGAACTCCTCGCGCGCCTCTCTGGCTTGGCTCCGCAAGGCGATGTCGGGCGCGGCGAACATGATCGCTGCGTAGGCCAGGGTGGAGCCGGTGCTGACCAGCCACGGTACCGGCGGCATCAGCAGATCCCACAACATCGTGGGCACGGCCAGCCCGAAGCCGGTCATGGCGAGCTTGTGGACTAGGTACTCCTCCATCGACTTGCCGATCAAGGCCAGATCGCGGCGGGGGATCCGTACGTCCAGAGCGGTCCCGGCGATGTGTGCGGCCAGCCACCGGCCGACGTGTGCCGCCCGGGTGTCGGGCGCTATGTCGGTTGCGAGACGCCGTGTGGGTAGGGCGAACCGGTCCAGGGCGGCGGCCAGCTGCGGCGGGGCGGGGAACAATTCCCGTACGCACAGGAACAGCCCCAGCCCGACCAAGCCACCAGCCACGAGCACCAGTGTGATCGTCATCGGCGCTTCCTCCGGTCTGGTAGGAACCGGTGTCCTGGCGTGGGGGAGGCCAGCCGATGTAGCCACAGGACCGTTCCGGCGTACAACGCGACGACCACGACGAGCATCAACTGCCCGGTCGTGGTGCCGAACGGCGCCACGTAGGTGCGGTTGAGCACGGCGAAGCCGACGAACGCGGCGAGCGCGACGACGACCCAGATGGCGGTGGTGCGGTGGGTGGCGCGTTCGGCGTCGATCTCGCGCTGCATGGCCACGTCCTTGGCCACGGTGCCGGCCAGCGCAGTGAGCACTTGGTGCAGGCCGCGTCCCCGGACCTGGGAGGCGATGATCAGGGTGGCCGCGATGGTGTCTCCGACCGGGTGCGCCAGGTCATCAGCGAACGCGCGCAACGCGTCCTCGGTGCTGACGCGATACTCCAGCCGCCGCCGCAGCGCCATCACTTCAGCCGCAATTGGGACTGGAGGGTCTGCGGCCGTGGTGAGCAACGCGTCCTCGATGCCGGTGCCGGTGGTGAGCACGTCGGCGAGCTGGCGAGTCCAGGCTTCCATGGCCTCCAGCCGGGCGATGCGCCGCTGCGCCACCCGCCCACCCAGCAAGCGCGGCAACGCGAGCACGGCGGCGGCGACGGCGATCGCGGCCACCGGCCAGCCCGTGGCCGCCCACGTCGCAACAGCCGCCCCTGCCGCAGTCGCAGCATCCAAGAGTGTCCGGCGCGATCGCCATTGCACCAGGCGGCGCTGCGGACGACCGGCGGGCGGTTCGGGCAGCAGATCCGTGCGCGTCCAGGCGGCCACAATCAGGACCAGACCCGTGGCCGCTACGCCGCCGGCCAGCGCCGCGAACAGAGCGTTGCCGGTCACCTCGCCCTCGCCTCCACGTGGAAATGGGACAGGTCGAAGCCGGCTGCCTGCAGCTCGGCGGCACATTGCGGCAGAGTGTGCGGCACCGCCCGCCCGTCCCGGCCGGGGACGTAGACCTGGTTGGTGGCCGGTTCGTCGGTGTCGCCGGGCGGCAGCACTTCCAGCACTTCGGAGACGTAGCGCTGGTTCACCGGGTGGCCGTGCCGGTGGTGGACCTGGTGGGTGAGGTGGACGACGAAGTCCACCGCCATGCCCGCCAGCTGGAAGAGCGTGGCGGGCGGGTAGGTCAGGCCACCGGAGTCGGCCAGGACAAGCATCCGGGCGAACACCTCGCCCGCCGAGTCGGCGTGGATGGTGCACAGCGAGCCTTCGCCGCCGGTGTTCATCGCGGTCAGCATTGGCACCAGTTCGTCGCCGAGGACCTCGCCGACGATGATCCGTTTGGCGTTGAGCCGTAGCGCGTCGGTGACCAGCTGGCGGACCGGGATTGCGCCGACGCCTTCGGCGTTGGGCTCGCGGGCCTCCATCGCCACGATGTCGGCGTGCCGGTGCGGCAGTGTGTGCAGGAACAGCTCGTACTCGTTCTCGATGGTGACGATGCGTTCGTCGCGGTCGAAGTCGGCGGCCAGGGCGCGGGCGAAGGTGGTCTTGCCGCTGCCCATCCCGCCGGTCACCACGATGTCCTTGCGGGCGGTGACGGCGGCGCGTAGGAATTCGCGCAGTCCCGGGTCGAGGGTGCCGTTATCGACGAGCTGGTCCAGGTCGACGTCGAGCATCCGGTGCCGCCGGATCGACAGGCACGGCCGCGGTGTCACGGCCATGAGCGCGGTCAGCCGGGAGCCGTCCGGCAGCGCCAAGCGGAGCTTGGGCTTGGCGGGGGAGAAGTCGCGGGCGGTCTGGCCTTGGTAGGCGCCCCACCGGCGGATCAGCTCGACTAGCTGCGCGTCGGAGTCGGCGACCGGCTCACCCGGCTCTTTGCGGCCGTCAGCGTAGTTGATCCACACCTGGTGCGCGCCGTTGACGTCGATGGTCTCGATGTCCGGATCCTCCAGTAGCGGCTGAAGCGCTCCTAACCCGAACCGTTCGTTGTAGACCGCGCCGACCAGCCGCGCTTCCAGTTCCGCGGTGAGCCGGTAGCGGCCCGAGCCGGCCTGGTCGGCGATCCATGCCCGCACCTCGGCGGCAATGAGCATCCGCGCCTGCTCGGGCGTGGTGTCGGCGGTGATCTGGTCGTCCAAGGCCCGGTTGATGTCGGCGACCGCGCCGCGCGCGGTGGCCTCCTCGACACCCGTCCGCTCCGCGGGCAGGGAGCCCGGTTTCCAACCGGCCGGACGCCCATCCACGAGGTCGCCTGGCGCTTGCTGCCTGGGAGCCGAGCGGGGCCATCCAGGCGATCCACCGGTGGGCCACAGAGAACGGTTGCTCATGGCCGCCTCTCTCCCACTGCTGGGGTCCGTCCGGAGCTCGGTCCGGTCAAGGCTCGGCGCTGTGCGGTCGTGAAGTTCAGCGCATGGTTCGTGGCGGTGCGGGCGGCGCGCATCAGCGGGCTGACCTCAATCCGCCGACGGGCTCGATCGCTGCCGCCGCCCTGTGACAGCAGGCTGGCGGCCTTTCCGTCGATCGGCATCGTGGCGGTCATCGCGAACTCGCCGAGCTCGGCGCGAAGGTCGCGCATGGTGTAGGGACGCTCTCCGATCAGGTACAACGCCAACGGCACGGTCGGGCCCAGGGCTTGACGGAGCCGGGCAATCCGGGGGCGTGCCGCGGCGACCTGAGCCAGTGTCGGCCGCATCACCACGACCACCAGCTCGGCGGCGCGCAACAACGCGAATGGCTGCTCGGGGCTGATCGGCCCAGTGTCGGCAAGCGCGGTGAACGGCAGCGCCGAGAACGTCGCAGCCAGATTGTCCCAGGTGGCCGCCGAGAACTCGGTGGCCAAGAACGGATCGACCAGACCGGGCAGCAGTAGGTGCTGGCGTTCGTCGTCCAAGGCGATGGTCTGCTCCCACAATGCGGTCTCGGCGACGTCCGGGCCGTGCACGGCGGCCAGCGCCAGATCCCACAGCCCGCCCACCGGCGAGGTGTGGCATTGGAAGTAGCCGCGCAGAATCTGCCCGCCAGCCGGGGAGCACTCGGCCAGCAGCACCCGGCCCGGCCAGGTCAGCGCCATCGCGAAGGCCGTGGTGGTGGCACCGGGGGCATCTCCTGGGCTGGTGTAGGCGATCACGCTCACCGCGGCCCCCGCGACGTCACCACCACCGCCAACCTGCCGGTGGACGCCTGCTTGGCGATCGCCGGGCCCACCCGGGCGTCGACTACCAGATCGACCCGCACACTGCCTTCGGCATCGGCGGAACTGACCTGATCAACGGTCGCCGCCGTATCCTGCGTCAACTGATCCCCGCCCGCAGCGGTCGCCGGACTCTCCCCCTGCTGACCGGGAGTGGCGATCACCAGCACTTGATCACCCGGCGCCAGGCCGCGGGCCGGGAGTTGGCTGGCCCTGAGTGCGATCGGAACCACCTGCTGACCCGTTCGCGGGCTCAACGCCGTGGTCACCTGCGAGGGCGCCAGCAGCGTGCCCTTGCGCAGGTCAACGGCCGCTACCCGCCCCACCACTTGCTGGAGCTGCCGACCGGGGACGAGCGTCACGCCCTGTCCGGCGTCCACCTGTGTAGTCGCCACGTCCGAGGCGTCGATCGGGGAGCCGACAGGAACGTCACGCGTGACCATCACCACTGATGCGCGATCGCCGATCCCGGTGTACAGGTAGGCGGCCGACAGCGCCCCGGTCAACACCAGCAGCATGCCGATGACGACCATCCGGCGCCGCCGCTGGCGCGGAAGGGGAGGCAGCGGATCGCGGCTGCGTGATTGGTGGCCATCAGGACTGGACGGCGGGGTGAATTCTTGGACGTGTGGCGTCCGGGATTTGTGCGCCATCATCGACCTCCTGTGACGGCTTGGCCTTCGGCGATCCGCAGCCGGAACGTCGCCGATCGCGACAAGGCCGGCAGAGCGCCTCCGGCTCCACCGGACCCGACCCAGGTCCCACCCCACGTCATCGTCACCGTCACCTGGTACGCCGACCCCGGCAGGCCGGCCGACGAACGGTGATAGGTGTAGGAGCACTCTGACCGTTGCGCGTGTGCGGGGCGCTCGGGGTCGTAGGCGCGGCCGGCGCCGCTACAGCTCAGCGATGGCAAGCCTGGGCCCGGATTGATCGTCAAGCTCGTCGGTCTTGCTGTGACCTGGGCCCAGACTCCGCCGGCCGACACTCGATCGGTATGGCTGGTCCAGTTGGTCACCCAGAACCATTGCGGCAATCCCACTAGTCCGTCCGATCCACGTGGTGGCGCGGTCCGCACTTCGGGTTCGGGGATCGGCAGCCGTCCCCACGCTTGCTGGGCCAATTGCACAGGCGACACGGTCGGAGCAGGGGGGTTGCCCGCCGGAGTTCCTCCGGGGAACGTAAAGGGACCACATACATCGGTTCCGAATCGCCAAGCACCGCAGATGGCCTCAGGCCCGGCGGCGCTCCGGTCTCCGCCTCCAGGCGGGGCTGGCGCTCTGTTCCCGCCGTCGCCACCGCGGGAGCTGCCGCCCTGGCCGGGCTTCTCGGCGCCGTAGCCGTAGCCCCACGGGTAAGGCTCAGGCGGAATCGGGTCCTGTCGGGCCAAAGCAGCCTCCGCAGGCGCAATGGCGCAGGTCATCGCAACGACCAGGCCGGTGGCCGTTATCGAAAGCGGACTTCCTAGCAGCGTCCTAGTGGAGAGATGCGAGTGATACGCCATTGCCGATCAGATCCTCGTGCAAGGGTTGCTCGTAGATGATCGTTCGGTGTCCCGCGACTGGTGATCTTTCCTGTGCGGGAGTTCTTCAGCTGCGCATTCGTGCTGTCCTGGCAATCCCACACCGTCGCCTGGCTCCCCTTGACCTGCACCTTTTCGATGTGGACGACGATGTGCCCGATGGAGGTCAGGTTCTGGGCGTGGAGCTTTTCGATATTGCTGAGCACGTCGTCGAGGAGCGGCTGAGCCGCGTATTGCTCCAGGAGTTGGCGGCGAGCCTGCGGGCTGGCGGCCTGTTCAGCCTGGGGGAGGGCCACCCAGTACTGGCTGTAGCTGTGCTTGACCACGTCCTGGACGGTCGAGGCCGCTGGTGGACTAGGTACCTGGCTGGAGGGGAGTGACACCGGGTCATCGTTGCCGCCGCACGCGCTGATCAGAAGGACGGCGAACAGGAATGCGTGACGAAGGGAAGGAGCGTGAGCAGGTGAGACGTCCGAGCTCCGCTCTCCGGGACTTCGGCCGTAGCGTCGCTTCATGATCTCCGTCCTCTGTCGCGAAACTGGGACGATCTGTCGAGATAGTAAGACACTGTCGGGTAGGGTTGTAAAGAGGGACTGGCGGGTGAGGAGAAAGCGCGTGGCGACGACACCCGAACCGCGGCAACTGGCGCTCAGCGAGTTCGTCCGCGATCACAACGCCTCTGGCCTGAGCTATCGACGCATGGCTGTACGTGCGATCGACCCGGAGAGCGGGCAGAAGCTCGGCTTCCAGTGGATCAGCAAGCTCGCGGCCGGGCAGGTGGCCAAGGCGCCTGAGCCGTGGCAGATGCGTGCCCTGGCCGCCGCCATGGAAGTCCCCGAAGAACTGGTGAAGACCCTGGCCGCGCGCCAGTGGCTGGAGTATGAGATCAGCGAGGTCAGGCTCGGCTCCGATGAATGGATCTTGTTCCGCCTGGCGCGAGACCTGCCTGACGAGGACAAGCGGATGCTCCGCCGAATGGCCGAGGAGTTCGTCCGCCGCCAGAATCGGCGGCTGAACGAGTCCCCGGAAGACGCGGACACCGGGAGGCACCCGGGCTAAGGAAGTTACGGTCGAAACTTGTGCGCCTGAGGGAGTGCTGCAGCTATCGAGTGATCATGATCAATGAAACCTGGAGCTGACTAAGCCGTAGGGGGATGACGTGGCCATCCCATCGCGATTCATCAGGGTGGACCCGGCGGAAATGGATGACCAGCTCGGCCCTGTCTTAGTTCATCGGACTCCTGCTGGCTGGATCTACTACTGCCGCGCAGACAAGATCTCTGAGGAACTCGCCCGCGAGTTCGAGGCACTGGCCAACCGCTATACGCAGACCACCATCTCGCTCACCACGCCGACCGAACCGAAGCCCGAGATCAGGATGCACCGGCTTCCACCAGAGCAGATGCCCGCACCCTTGCAACCGGCCGTGCTCGATCTCCAGGACGCGGTGCACACTATCTTCGTTCGCGACGATCTGATCAGTCAGGACATGGCCGAAGCCATGGTCGACATCACCTCGGAGCAGAACCGCTATGTGCGTCGTCTCCCAGTGATCGCTCCTCTTCCTGACCCATAAGCACGCCAGTCGCGTTATCGCGCAGTCCCTTCACCTACCGACGCGAATCGGGAATCACCGTGGAAGAGACCAATATCTCGCCCGCAACGTCCGGTGAGCCTACGCACCTGCTGCGCCAGATCCTGGCCGGTGATCCTGATGTGGATCCGTTCGACCTTTACCGGCAACTGCGAGATCAGGCGCCCATCCTTCGTACCGGCTCAGGCTGGATCGTTCTATCCCGCTACACAGATGTCGAAGCCGCCCTACGCCACCAGGCCCTTGGGCGAGGCGACGAGAGCGTTTCCCACCTCAAGCATCTACCGCAGGACAAGGCCCAAGCGTTGATGAGTCGCTGGCGGCACACCATGGTGTTCGCCAACCCGCCCCACCACACCCGGCTGCGCCGGCTGGTCAGCTCAGCCTTCACGCATCGCCACGTCGGGGCCCTGACAGCATCGATCGGCAGGCACAGCGAGCAGCTCCTAGACCGACTGGCCCAACAGCCCGGCGCAGACTTCATCAGCACTGTCGCCTTCCCGCTCCCCACCCAAGTGATCGGCGAGCTGCTCGGCGTACCCTCCGCCGACCGGCCACGGCTCGCCACCTTGGTGCCCCAAGCCATGAAGGTCTTCGAACCCTTCACCGATCCCGCCATTCTTGGCAGGGCCGCCGAGGCGGAAGCCGAACTGGCCGACTACTTCACTCGCCTGCTCGCCCACAAACGCCGCCAACGCGAGGACGACCTGCTCACACGGCTTGCCATGGCCCGGGAGGACGAAGCCCTGACCGACGCCGAGATGGTAGCCACAGCGATCCTGCTCCTTGGGGCAGGGCTGGAGACCACCGCCAAGCTGCTCGGCAACGGCCTGCATACCCTGCTCACCCACCCTGACCAACTCGAAGTACTCCGTTCAAACGCCGACCTGATGCCCCGGGCCATCGAGGAGATACTGCGC
>NZ_SMJX01000109.1 GCF_004348535.1 Actinomadura sp. KC216 | reverse complement strand
ACCGGGGACGCGTCGATGCCGAGGGCCGTGTAGACGATCGAGATCCGGTCGGTGACGTCCGGGAACTCGAACACGTCGAAAGAGCCGTGCAGGCCCGCGTGGACGCCCCTGGACGTCGGGATCACGCGGACGGTCGACCGGCCGTCCTCGGAGAGGTCGAGCAGGTGGGTGAACTGGGCGCGGATGACGTCGGCTGGGCCGTTGTGGCGCTCCAGCATGTAGCCGTCCAGGATCACGTCCAGGGTTCGGGGACGGCCGCCGGGGCGGTGCTGCTGGCGGCTGCGGAGCAGGTCGAGCTCCTCGTCCACGTCCAGCCTGGGCAGGTGGTACCCGTAGACCAGGCGCGCGTACGCCTCGCAGCGGACGAGCTCCGGCATCCGCGCGATGCCGAAGGTGTGGACGAGCGAGGACTCCGATTCGATCGTGTAGATGTCGCGGACGAGCGCCTTCAGCCGTCCGACATGACGGGCGAGCCAGGGCGGGCCGTCGGGGCGGGACGCCAGGTCGACCAGGACGTCGCGGATCTTGCGGGGGACGCCGTAGGCGTCCAGGATCTCGGCGATCTCGGCGGGAGTGACGTGGCCGAAACCCGTCTCGACGCGGGCGAGCCAGTCGGCGTTGCGGCCGAGGTGGGACGCCGCGTCGAGGTAGGACAGTTCAAGGAGTTCCCGGATCTTCCGTAGGTGCTGGCCCAGGCTCCGGGCATTGATATTGGGGGCTCGGTAATCCACCGGCATGTACCAAGCCTAGGCCGAATCCCGCTCCAGCGCGCAATCTTCCTGTAGCCGACCGTGGTTCTTGCTGGAAGACAGAGGGTCAGTACGGAGAGTTGCCAGTTGTTTGCCCGCTTTATTGCCGGCAAGGGTTTTCTGCCTGGTTCCAGAAGGTGGTCAGAGCCGTCGCGGTGGTTTCGGGTGCGTCCCAAGCGGGGGAATGGGCCGCGCCGGGAATGACGACCTTGGACGCGTTCAGGCGCTCCGCCATCGCCGCCTGGATGGCCGGTTCCCAGACGTCGTCGTTCTCGCCGTAGAGGACGAGCGTGCGCAGGTTCGAGTCGGCGCAGTGCTTGGCCAGCTCCTCGACCTGGTCGGGGGCGGTGAGGATCCCGTCGGACATGCAGACCAGGCCCGTCTCGGAGTTGCCGAGCGTGCGGGCCTTGATGAAGGCGACGATCTCCTCTTCGAGCCCGCGCTTGCCGTAGTCGGGCTCCAGGGCGATCTCCCAGATCGCCTGCATGCCGAGCTGCGGGATGGCGTCGCGCAGCGCCTGCGCCTTCGCGGCGGCCTGGCCGGTGACGGCGCACGGGCCGGAGCTCATCAGGGTGAGCGACGCCGGACGGACCCGGTCGGCGAGCACCGTCTCCTGGCTCACCAGCCCGCCGAACGAATGCCCGACCAGGTGGACGGGGTCGGGGCCGAGCTTTTCGAGCAGGACGGTGAGGTCTTCGCCCAGCGCGGCCCTGCTGTAGGCGGACTCGTCGTCCGGGCCGATGGACTCGTACTGGCCGCGCATGTCGATCGACACGACGCGGCGCCCGGACGCGGCGAGGGTCTGCAGGACTCCGAGGAAGTCCTCCTTGCTGCCGGTGAGTCCGGGCACGAGGAGCGCGGGACCGCGTTCCGGCACACCGGATCCCGGCAACGCCTCCAGGGCGGCGAACGGGCCGCGGGACGTCTCGATGGTCGTCCGGCGAACGCCGGGGGGCAGCTTCAGGAACCGGGGCGTACTCACAGGTGACCACCATAGTCAATGCGTCAGAGCGGCGGCCTGCTGGAAATCTTCCGGTGATAGCGTCGCAGGGTGCGTCCGAAGCCTGCCGTCTCCGCGCATCGCCGCGACGAAGCGGGCCTGGCCGGTCTCACCGAGGCCGTCGAGTCCGGTGCCGAGTACGTGGAGATCGACATCCGGCGGACGGGGGACGGGCGGCTCGTCGTCCACCATGACCCCGACCTCGCCGGGCTTCCCCTGAACCGGCTCAGCTACGACCGGGCGCAGGAGCTGTCGCCGCGCCCGATCCCGCTGGTCAGCGAGGCCATGGACATCATCGGCGGGCGCGCGCGGGGGCACCTCGACCTGAAGGAGCGCGGCTGCGAGCACGAGACCGTGGCGCTGGCCGTGGAGGCGTTCGGGCGGGACGGCTTCGTCGTCACCACCCGGGAGGTGCTCTCGCTCGTGGAGATCAAGAAGAGCTTCCCGGGCGTCCGGACGGCGCTGTCGGTCGGGCGCAACCTGTGGGAACGCGGCATCGCGCACGACTTCGCGCCGCTGCGGCTCATCCGGAAGGCGGGCGCCGACATGGTCGCCGTCAACCACCGGCTCGCCCGCGTGGGGGTGCTGCGGCAGTGCGGCCGCGCCGGGATTCCCGCCATGGTGTGGACGGTCAACGCCGAGCCCGTCATGCAGCGGTTCCTGCGCGATCCGCGGGTCGCCGTCCTGGTGACCGATCATCCGGCCATCGCGCTCAAGCTCCGGGACGGCTGAGGCGCCCGGTCGGGCGCGGGCCGCGGCCAACGGCGGGCAAGAGAAAACCGCGAGACTGAGCGGTAGTCTCGCGGTCGGCTCCGTCGATCAGGCGGTCTGCTGTGAGTCCGCCGTGTCGGCCGCCTGGGCGGCGGCCGGCTTGCCCGCGCGGGTGCGGCGGCGCGGGCCGCGGCTGCGCTTGCGCTCGGTGGCCACGGCATCGACGACGTTGTCGTCCGCCTTGGGGGCCTCCGACGACGCGGACGCGGTTCCCTCCACCGGCTTGCCGGCGCGGGTCCGGGCCCGGCTGCGCTTGCGGCGGCGAGGCCGCGGGCGCTCCCGGTCATGGTCCCGGTCGCGGTCCCGGTCGCGGACATGGCTGCGGACCTTGCCGGTCTCGCCGATGTCCTCCAGCTCCTCGGCGTCCAGCCCGGCGCGCCCGTTCCGCAGCTCCGCGGGCAGCCGCCCCTTCGTGCCCTCGGGGATCCCGAGCGTCGCGAAGAAGTGCGGGGACGTGGAGTAGGTCTCCTCCGGCTCCGCGAACGGCAGCCCGAGGGTCCCGTTGATCAGCTTCCAGCGGGTGAGGTCGGACCAGTCGACCAGGGTGACGGCGACGCCCTCCTTGCCCGCGCGGCCGGTCCGGCCGATGCGGTGCACGTAGGTGTCGGCGCTGTCGGGGCACTCGTAGTTGACGACATGGGTGACGTCGTCGACGTCGAGGCCGCGGGCGGCCACGTCGGTGGCGACCAGCACGCCGATCTTGCCGTTGCGGAACGCGCGCAGCGCCCGCTCGCGCTGGCTCTGCCCGAGGTCGCCGTGCACGGCCGCGGCGTCGAAGCCGCGCTGCGCGAGGTCGGCGGCCACCCGGTCGCAGGCCCGCTTCGTCTGGCAGAACACCATGGTCAGGCCACGGTTCTCGGCCTGCAGCAGGCGGGCCAGCATCTCCGGCTTGTCCATCTGGTGGGCCTGGAAGACGTGCTGGACGACCTGCGGCGTCGCGTCCGACTCGGTGTGCGACTCGGCCCGGACGTTGGTCGGGCGGGTCAGGTACCGGCGCGACAGCGCGACGATCTCGCCCGGCATGGTCGCGGAGAACAGCATCGTCTGCCGCTGCGCCGGGATCCGCTCGATGATCCGCTCGATGTCGGGCAGGAAGCCGAGGTCGAGCATGCGGTCGGCCTCGTCCAGCACCAGGATCCCGACCTGAGAGAGGTCGAGGTGCTTCTGCTTGACGAGATCGAGCAGCCGGCCCGGCGTGCCGACGACGACGTCGACGCCCTCGCGGAGCGCCGTGATCTGCGGCTCGTACGCGCGGCCGCCGTAGACGGACAGCACGCGAGAGCCGAGCTTGCCGCCGGCGACCAGGAGGTCGTCGGTGACCTGGAGGGCCAGCTCGCGGGTCGGCGCGACGACGAGGGCGCGCGGGGCGCGCCCGCCGTGCTCGATGCGCTGCAGCAGCGCGGCGCCGAACGCGAGGGTCTTGCCGGTGCCCGTGCGGGCCTGGCCGATGATGTCGTGCCCGCCCAGCGCGATCGGCAGGGCGAGCTCCTGGATGGGGAACGCTTGGACGATGCCCTCCGCTTCAAGGGCATCTGCTATCTCGGGGACGACCCCGAGTTCACGAAAGGTAGTCAGGGCTTTCAGCCTCCAATATGCGGGGTCTCTACTCCCGGGTGCGGCGCGGCCCATCGGAGGGCGGCGCCGTCTCGGGCGTGCCCGCCGATCGCTCTTCTTCCGGCCGCGCGCTCGCGCGGGAGGGACCAGCCGTTGCTCAAAATGTTCCGGCGACCGCAGTCAGGGGTCGAAAGCAGTCACTCGCTGTGGCTGCGTGCGGTCACACTCCGCGACGCAGTGTACCGACCGTTGATTGCATACACCAATAGCCGATCACCGTGTCCAACGTTTGCATGGTTTGATCTATTCCGCGGCTTGCCCGCCAGGGCATATGCGGCGCCGGGGGCGCGTGGTGCGGACCGGTCGGCGGCGCCTGCGCGGCGGCCACTTCCGGACATCGGAGCATTCTGGAGCACACCGGAGCATTCCGGGGACGGAAAGGCCCCCGCTGGCAGCGCGTGCGAGGGCCTTTGGCTTGGTCCAATGTCGACTCGGTTCGCGTCGCCGGCCGGCCGGACGGCTAGGGCCGGGCGACCGGGGCCGGGCGGCTAGTAGGTGCGGCGGCGGGGGCGCCAGCCGTGGCGCCGACCCAGCGGGGTGCGGCGCTTGCCGAAGCCGATGCCGCGCGTGTTCGCCGACGCGAGCGCGGCGACGCCGAGCGCGGCGATCAGGATCGCGAACACGAAGGCGATGAAGGAGCCCGCGCCGAGCGCGTCCGCGATGACGCCGCCGATGACGGCGCCGGCGATCCCGACGAGCACCGTGAGCAGGACACCGATCGGGTTGCGTCCGGGGACGAGCAGCCGCGCCAGAGCTCCGATGACGGCACCGACGATGATGAACCAGAGGACCGTCGTGAGCATGTCGATCATCCATTCCTCTTCCGTGGGCCGGTGGCCCGTGGTCGAAGATCGATGTGCCCTGCGTGCCAGAGTCAAACAAAATGCAGGTCAAGCCCCGGTCGAAGGGTGGATCAGGTGTACTGGGTGCCGAAGCCGACGCTGCGCTGCTCGTCCTCGACGATCTCCAGGTAGCCGACCCGGCCGGCGGGGATGAGGACCCGTCCGGCACGGCGGTCCTGGAGGACGAGCACCCCGTGCGGATCGGAGAGGGCGTCGGCCAGCGCGGCCTGCACCTCGTCGGCCGACTCCCGGGTGTCGACCACGAGTTCCTTCGGAACGTTCTGCACGCCGATGCGAACCTGCACGCGTTGCTCCCGTCGTCCAGTCACGGCCCGCCGACCGCCGGCGGGCCCTTCTTGATCTCGATGTTCGCACGCGGACGGGCCGATGCGGCGTCAGGGGGTTCGGCCTAGCGTGAAACCGGGCCGGGCCGGGCCCCGGGCCGCGCGGCCGGGCCGGGGCGTCCGGTGCTACGGGTTCTCGCCGGCGCGGGGGAAGCCGGAGATGCCGCGCCAGGCCAGCCGGGCGATGATCTTCTCGGCGGTGTCCTTGGGGATGGCGCGGTGCTGGGACAGCCAGTAGCGGGCGCTGACCTCCGCCATGCCGACCAGGCCCATGCCGAGCAGGTGCGCCTCGTCGCTCGGGGCGTCGGTGTCCTCGGCGATGACCTGGGCGATCATCTCGGCGCACTGCTGGTTGGCGCGGTCGACGCGGGCCCGGACGGGCGCGACGTTGCGCAGGTCGGACTCGAAGACCAGCCGGTACGCCTCGCCCTCGCCGGCGACGAAGTCGTAGAAGGCGCGGATGCTCGCCTGGACGCGGAGCTTGTTGTCGGTGGTGGCGTCCAGCGCCTCGCGGACGATCTTCACCAGGGCTTCGGCGTGCTCGTCCAGCAGGGCCAGGTACAGCTCCAGCTTGCCCGGGAAGTGCTGGTAGAGCACGGGCTTGCTGACGCCTGCGCGCTCGGCGATCTCGTCCATCGCCGCGGCGTGGTACCCCTGCGCGACGAACACCTCCTGGGCCGCGCCCAGCAGTTGCCTGCGGCGCGCCAGCCGCGGCAGCCTCGTGCCGCGGGGGCGTGCGTCCGGGGTCGCGGTCACCACACTCTCCGATCACCGATGTGTGCGGCGGATGGGAGGCGTCCGCCGCGTGGGAACTGTCCCTCATCCTACGCGTGAGTAACTCCGCCGGTCACTGGCTTGGCCCGGCGACGTTCCTTTCACGCAGGTCAGTGTATTTCCGGCGAGGGTCCGGGGGCATCCCCACCCCGATCTTCGGGCGACTTTGTCACCCGCCGGGCCGGCTAGCGGTAGTCGTCCTCATCGAGCCGGACCTCCCGGCGCTGCTCGGCCGCGTCCGCCTCGTTGACGTCGTCGGGGACCTGCGCGAACCACTCGCGCGGGCCCGCTTCGTCGTCGAGGGCGGCGCGCTGCTCGGCCGCGTCCGCCTCGTTGGCCTCGCGGACCGCGTCCGCGTCGGCGTCGGCGTCGTTCTCGGGCGGCGGTGGTTCCAGGTCGTCGGTCTCGCTCATCAGCGGGTCCTCCTCACGCGTCGGTTCGCGCGTCGATGTCGGGGGGCTCTGCCTACACCTGCCCGGCCAGTTCCCGGAGCGGCGCCTCGACGGACTCGCCGTAGGTCGGGAACGCGTGGACGACGTCGGCGAGCAGGCTCAGCGGCGTCTCCGCACGGATGGCCAGCGCGATCTCGCTCATCCACTCCTCGGCGTTGAGTCCGGCCGCGGCGGCGCCGATCAGCAGGCCGCGGGAGCGGTCGGCGTACAGCTCCACCCGGCCGCGTTCGTCGGCTTCGACCGCCGCCCGGGCCGTCGCGGCGAGGTCGTACCCGGCGGTGCGGAGGTCTATGCCGAGTTCCGCCGCCCGCGTCGGCGTGACCCCCACCGAGTAGACGGTGGGGGTGGTGTAGACGACGCGCGGAATCGCGCGGTAGTCGGCCTCGCGGCGCTGCCCGAGGAGGTTGGACAGCACCACACGCGCCTGGTAGCGGGCCGCGTGCGTGGTGCGCGCGACGCCCGTGACGTCACCCGCCGCCCACACACCCCCCGTGTCGGACGCGACCTGGCACGTCTCGTCCACGGGGATGCCCTCGCCGGGTGAGATCGTGATGCCGAGCTTGTCCAGGCTCAGGCCCTCCGCGCGGGGACGCCGCCCGGCGGCGACGAGGATGCGGTCGGCGTCGAGCGTGCCGCCGTCCGACAGCCACAGCCGCAGGCCGGTGTCCTTGCGCTCGACGTTGGCGAGCGCGGCCCCGAGCCGCAGGTCGACGCCCATCCGGCGGAGCGCGTCGGCGAGCACCTCCCCCGCGAACGGCGCCTCGGCGGTCAGCAGCCGCCCGGACGCCTCGATCACCGACACCTGCGACCCGAACGCCGCGTACACCTGCGCCATCTCGCAGCCGACCGGGCCGCCGCCGAGGATCACCAGCCGGCGCGGCAGGTCGGGCACCGACAGCGCCTCGTCGCTCGTCCACACCGGGACATCGGCGAGGCCGTCGATGGACGGGATCACCGGCTCGCTGCCGGTGCAGACGATGAGGTCGCCATAGCCGTGGACCCCGCCGTCCACCTCGATGCGGCCCGGCTCGAGGACGCGGCCCCGGCCGCGCAGCACGGTCACCCCGGCCTCGGCCATGCGGGCGACGGCGGGGTCGTCGCCGCGGTGGCCGGTCAGCTCGTCGCGGCGCGCGAGGGCCATCTCCCAGGTCTCGCCGCGCCGCGCCGACAGCAGCAGCGACTTGGACGGCACGCACGCGAAGTACGGCGACTCCCCGCCGACGAGGCGGTTCTCGACGAGCGCGACGTCCCGGCCCGCGCGGGCGAGGCCGGAGGCCACCAGCTCGCCCGCCGTCCCCCCGCCCAGCACCACGGCGTCATAGTGGTTCTGCGACAACTTCCTCTTCCTTCCGGCCACGTGGTGTCCCCCTGACATGGTGGCGGACGGTGGCGGCGGAGAGTGCCTGTTCGACCACTTAGGGCGCCCGGCAAGGGCCAAAGCCTCTCAGGGGAGCGGCTGGCGGTCCTTGAGGAGCGGCTCCAGGAGGTCGCCGTGTTCCTCGACGCGGTCGAGCATCTCGGCGGGGGTGAAGGTCAGGCCGGCGGCGTTCTCGCAGGCGTCCAGCTCGTCCCAGGTCACGGGCGTCGAGACGGTGGGGCCGCGGCTCCCCGCGCGCAGCGAGTACGGCGCGACGGTCGTCTTGGCGGGGTTGTTCTGGCTCCAGTCAACGAAGATCTTGCCCTTGCGCAGGCGCTTGTCCATCTTCGCGACGACGAGGCGGGGATGCTCCTCGGCGAGGCGCTGCGCGGCGGCCTTGGCGTACTCCGACGTCCGCTCCCCGGTCGACGGCTCCTTGACCGGCACGTACAGGTGCAGGCCCTTCTTGCCGCTCGTCTTCGGGTAGGACTCCAGGCCGTCCTCGGCGAGCACGTCGCGGAGCAGGTGCGCCACCTCGCACGCCTCCACGATCGTGGCCGGGGCGCCAGGGTCCAGGTCGAAGACGACCAGGTCGGGGTTGTGCACCTTGCCGCGCGGCCCGACCTTCCACTGCGGGACGTGCAGCTCCAGCGCGGCCAGGTTGGCGCACCACACGAGCGTGGGCAGGTCGTCTACGACGACGAAGTCGAGCGTGTCGCGGCCCGTGGAGCTGCCGGGGGTCGGGATGGTCGCCGTCCGGACCCAGTCGGGGGTGTGGGAGGGGGCGTTCTTCTCGAAGAACTTGGTGCCGTCGACGCCGTCCGGCCAGCGGATGCGGGTGGCGGCGCGGTCCTTCAGGTGCGGCAGCATCACCGGGGCGATGCGGGCGTAGTAGTCGATGACCTCGCCCTTGGAGAACTCCGGATAGAGGTGCTTGTCGAGGTTGGAGAGTGACAGTTTGCGTCCGTCCACCTCGACGGGCGTCCGCTTGGCGTTCATGGGCGCGTCCCAGAGTGCTTCCCAGGGTGCTTTCCAGGGTCACTGCTCACTGGTGACCTCCAGAGGGTCCTTGTCGTCGCGGAGGCCGCGCCAGGACGGGAAGCGCAGGCGGCCGTCGCGCGTCCGGGCGCTGTAGGCGACCTCGCCGACGAGCTGCGGTTCCACCCATTGGGCGTCGCGGGCGAACTCGCGCGGGACGGCCTCGTCGTAGGGGCTGGTCGGGCGGCGCAGCGGCCAGAGGGTCTCGTACAGCTCGTCCAGGGCACGGTCGGAGAAGCCGGTGCCGACGTGGCCGACGAAGCCCAGCGCCCCTTTGACGTCGTACTCGCCGAGCAGGAGCGAGCCGACGCCGCCTTCGCGGCGCCCCTTGCCGGGTTTCCAGCCGCAGACGATGACCTCGCGCGTCATGAAGTTCTTCACCTTGCGCCAGAAGTCGACGCGGCGGCCGGGACGGTACGGGGAGTTCAGGCGCTTGGCGAGCACGCCCTCCAAAAGCTGCTCGCGGGTGAAGGCGAGCAGCTCGCTCACCTGGGCGGTGTCGGCGCCGTGCAGGTACGGGGGCACCTCGACCGGACCGGTTCCGGCGAGGTCCAGGTCGGCGAGCAGGGTGCGGCGCTGCGCGTACGGCATGTCGTAGAGGACGTGCCCGTCCAGGTACAGCAGGTCGAACACGACGTACCTGACGGGGACCTCGCGGATCAGTCTCGGGTCGGGGTGGGCCACGTGCATCCGGCGCTGGAGGCGTTCGAAGCTGGGGCGGCCGTCCTCGAAGGCGACGACCTCACCGTCCAGGATCACGTCGTGGTCGGGCAGGAGATCGGCGAGCGCGGACAGCTCCGGGTAGCGGCTCGTGACGTCGCCGCCGCGCCGGCCGCCCGCCCGGACGCCGTCGGCGGAGACGTGCGACAGCACGCGGACGCCGTCCCACTTCAGCTCCAGACCCCATTTCTCGCCGTCGGAGGGGAGGTCCCCGGTGGCGGCCATCATCGGCTCAACGGGCCACGGCATGGTCATACCGGCGTCTTACCCGGTCCCGCCGCACGGAAAAGGATCAAGGGCCCGCTGTGGCGCAAATCGAACGGGATTGCCAGGCTAGGGGCCTGAACGCACTGGGTAAGGACTGGTCATGCGCAGTATCTGGAAGGGCGCCATCTCGTTCGGGCTGGTGACGATACCGGTGAAGCTGTATTCGGCGACCGAGCAGAGGGACGTCAGCTTCCACCAGGTGCACAGGGAGGACGGGGCGCGCATCAAGTACAAGCGGGTCTGCACGGCCGACGGCGAGGAGGTGCCGTACTCCGACATCGCGAAGGGGTACGAGCTGCCGAGCGGGGAGATGGTCGTGCTCACCGACGAGGACTTCGCCGAGCTGCCGCTGTCGTCCAGCCGCCGGATCGACGTCCTGCAGTTCGTGGAGCAGGAGGAGGTCGACCCGATCTACTTCGCGAAGTCCTACTACCTGGAGCCCGACGCGCAGGGCGCGAAGCCGTACGTGCTGCTGCGGGACGCGCTGGAGAGCTCGGGGCAGGTCGCCATCGTCAAGATCGCGATCCGGCAGCGGGAGTCGCTGGCGACGCTGCGGGTGCGGGAGGGCGTGTTCGTGCTGGAGACCATGCTCTGGCCGGACGAGGTCCGCACCCCCGACTTCCCGTTCCTGGACGAGGACATCGAGGTCCGCAAGCAGGAGCTCTCGATGGCGACCTCGCTGATCGAGTCGATGGAGGGCGAGTTCGACCCGTCGGAGTACAAGGACGCCTACCGGGAGGCGCTCCAGGCGGTGATCGACGCCAAGGTCGAGGGCCGGGAGGTGACCCGCCCGGCCGAGGAGGCCGAGGAGGAGCCCGCGGCCGACCTGCTCAGCGCGCTGCGCGCCAGCGTCGAGGCGGCGAAGAAGAGCCGCGGCGAGAAGGAGGGGAAGGCGGCGTCCGGGAAGAAGCCCGCGGCGCGGAAGTCGTCGTCCTCGAAGTCCGGGAGCGGGTCGGCGACCAAGAAGGAGCCCGCGAAGGGACGCGGCCGCAAGTCGGCCTGACCCCGCCACAGGCTCGGCCTTGCGGCCGCGAGTCCGGAGTGACCCGCCGCTGGGCCAGGTCGGCGGCGGGTCGTCACACCCGGCTAGAGCGGCTTCGTGAGAACGGGACCGCTAGAACGGGACCGTGGTGCAGAGGTTGCGGGCGCCCGCGCCGCCCGTGGCGGGGTCGGTGGGCAGGGCGTGGATGATGACCGAACCGGCCGCCTTCTCGGCGACCCGCCACGGCACGACGTCGCCGGAGTGGCCGGTGCCGTCCTTCGCGACCGTGACGTCGAGCCAGATCTCCATGTGCTCCATCGGCAGGTCGTGCGAGCCGTCGGGGTTCATGTAGTGCGGCCCGGCGTCCTCGCCCTTCGGCCCGCACGGGTTGACGTGGACGTGGACGCCGAACTTCTTCCCGGCGGCGTCCGCCGGGAATCCGGTCGCCCGCAGGAGCACGCTCGTCGAGTCCTTGTCGCGGACGACGGTGATCTTGGTCTTGACGTCCTTGAACGCCTGGTCGTAGACGTACGTCGGGCCGTCGACCTCGATCTTGTCCTGGCCGGCGTTCGCCAGGGCGGGGTAGGCGAGCGTGACGAGCGCGGCGCCTGCCGCCGCCAGCGGGACGGCGGCGCGGACGGATGGTCGCATGACGATCCTCTCCGGGTTGCGGGAGCTTGCGGGAGCGCTGCGAGCACCGCGTCCTTGGAACGGTGCCCGCCGGTCGGTGGCTCACGATCATGCCCATCCGGTGGGGAATGTCACCCCGCCGGTCTGCGAGAGGCCGCCCTCGTGCGACGAGCGGATCAGTTGTCGCGGCGGGCGGTGAGCACCCGCCCGAGCGCGGCCGCGGCGGCCGCCGGGTCGGCGCAGGGGGCGATCCGCTCGCCCCACCCGTAGAAGTAGGACCAGCCGCCGTCCGTCTGCTCCCGGGTGGCGATGACGCTCTCGTTCAGGGCCGGGTTCCGCGGGTCGGCGACGAGCGCGGAGGGCCGGCGGTCGTGCGGCGCGGCCACCTCGACCGTCCAGCCGCGGGAGCGCAGCTCGGCGGTGAGGTGCTCCAGATGCCCGAGCGCCTCCTCCGCCTCGGTGATCATCTGCACGGACATGACTGCCTCCAGGAAACGCACGAACGAGAATTGCGCGAACCGCGCGGGGGGTGGAATTGAATTCAGTGTCCCGGGGGGTAAGGGAGATCACAAGCGGTTTGCACATATCCGCGCGGGGCCGCCGGGAGCCGGACGGTGAACACCGCACCGCCCCCCGGACGCCCGCCTGCGCCGATGGTGCCGCCGTGGCCGGCCACGACCTCGCGGGCGAGGGCGAGCCCGAGGCCGAAACCGGCCGGACCCGTGGAGGGGCCGGACGAGCCGACCGCGAAACGGCCGAACAGGCGTGCGGCGGCCCGCGGGTCGAAGCCGTCGCCGTCGTCGCGGACGGTGAGCTCCACCGCCTCCGCCGTGCCCGTCACCGTCACCAGGACGCGGCCGCCCGGAGGCGTGTGCCGGAGCGCGTTGTCGAGCAGCGCGGACAGCACCCGCCGCAGCGCCGGCTCCGATCCCCGCACGACGCCCCGGCCGCCCTTCCGGTCGACGTCGATCCGCACGCCGCGCTCGCGGGCGCGGGGCGACTCGGACACCGCCAGGTCGGCGGCGAGCGCGCCGAGGTCGACCGGGGCGAGCGCGGCGGGGCGCCGGCCGAGCCGGGCCGAGACCAGCACGTCCTCGACGATCTCGCCGAGCTGGCGGGTGCCGGTGACGAGCCGGTCCACGTCCGCGGTGGCGTCCGCGCCGGTCCGCAGGCGGCGCGCGGCGAGCTGGGCGCCGGTGTGCAGGCGGGTCAGCGGGGCGCGCAGCTCGTGGCCGACGTCGGCGGCGAACCGGCGGCGGCGGGCGAGGGCGTCCGCCAGCGGCGCGAGCGTCCGGCGGGCGATGGCGCGGCCGGCCAGCAGCGCGACGGGCACGCTCGCGGCCTCCGCCACGGCGAGCGTCCGGCGGAGCCTGCGCCGGGCGGCGGCGTCGAGGCGGCCCGCCGCGCGGCGGTAGACGGCCGCGCCGAGGGCGCCGAGCGGCACGGTGACGGCCGCCGCGACCTGGAGGGTGATGCGGCGGCGGGCCCTGGCCAGCATCCGCCGGTCCGGATCGGGGACGTCGCGCCGGGTACTCACAGCTCGCCCAGGCGGTAGCCGACGCCCCGCACCGTGCGGACGACGTCCGCGCCGAGTTTGGCGCGCAGGTAGTACACGTAGGTGTCGACGATCGACTCCGTCCTGGCCTCGTCGAACACCCGCTGCCGCAGCGAGGCGCGGGTGTGCACCTGGGCGGGGCGGGTCGCCAGCGCCATCAGCAGCCGCGCCTCCCGGCCGGACAGCGCCACGTGCTCGCCGGTCGGCAGGCTGACCAGCCGGGACCGCGGGTCGAGCCGGCCCGCGCCGAGCGGCAGCACCTGCGCGCGGTCGAGATGGCGGCGGTGCAGCGCCCGGACCCGGGCGAGCAGCTCGTCGATCTCGAACGGCTTGACGAGGTAGTCCTCGGCGCCCGCGTCCAGCCCCGCGACCCGGTCGGCGACCGAGCCGTAGGCGGTCAGCACGAGCGCGGGCGCGGTGATGCCCCGGCCGCGCAGCCGGCGCAGCAGCTCGACGCCGTCGAGCACGGGCAGCCCGCGGTCGATGATCAGTGCGTCATAGTCCCGGCTCAACCCGCGATGTAATCCGCGCTGACCATCGGCGGCGAGGTCGACCGAGTATCCCTGCTCGGCGAACAGACCGGCGAGCATCCGGGCGAGCTCGCGGTCGTCCTCGACGATCAACAGCCGGCGTGGCGGGTCGCCGGGGCCCGTTGGATCGGCCACGGTCCAACGCTCCCACCGCCGCCGCCGGGCCACCAGAGCCCGGACAGTATCGGACAATTTTCTTTAAATTTGAACCGAAGCCCCGCGAAACTCGTCAGGCGGCCTGCGCGGCGGGCTCCTTCGCCTCCGGGACGACGAGGTCGCGCTCCAGCCGCTCCGGCAGCGCCAGCCGGTACAGCGGGACGGCCCCCGCCGTCGTGATCACCGCGACGAGGACCAGCATCGCGAACAGCTCCCGGGTGATCATGCCCTGCGCCAGCCCGATGTTGATGAAGATCAGGATCATCAGCCCGCGCGCGTTCATCAGCCCGCCGACCGCGTAGGAGTCGCGCCACCCGAACCCGAGCCCGCGCATCGCGAGCGCGCAGCCGAAGTACTTCCCGCAGAACCCCGCCGCCATGATCGCGAGGAAGGCGAGCAGCATGGTCGCGCCCGTGATGCCCGCGAGCTCGGTGTTCAGGCCGGAGAAGGCGAAGAACACCGGCAGCAGCAGCGTCGACACGACGCCCATCATCCGCGAGTGCAGCGCCTCGCGGAACGCCCGGTCGCGGGGCATGGCGAGCCCGGCGACGAACCCGCCGAACACCGAGTACACGCCGATCCAGTCGGTGGCCCAGCCCGCCGTCAGCGCCACGATGACGACGATGTACAGCCCGGTCGCGGAGAGCGTGCCCGTCCGGGCGACCTCGCGGCCGAGGGGGCGCAGCGCGCGGGCGACGACCAGCAGCATCACCGCCGCGAACACGGCCGCGAGCCCGATGGTGCGCAGCGCCGAGCCCGAGCCGGTGCCGAGATGCCACGCCGACAGGACGGCGAGCAGGCACCACGCCGCCGCGTCGTCGATGGACGCGGCCAGCAGCGACAGCCGCCCGAGCTGCGTGTTCTCCAGGCCGCGCTCGTAGAGGATCCTCGCCAGCATCGGGAACGCGGTCAGCGACAGCGCGCCGCCGACGAACAGCGCGAACTGCCAGCGTCCGACGTCGTCGCGCGAGAGCGTGCCCCACAGCAGCGCGCCGACGGCGAAGCCGAGCAGGAGCGACGGCACGATCCCCGACACGGCCAGCAGCGACGCGCGCTTCCCCTCGCCCGGCCGCTGGGCACCGTGGTCCAGGCCCGCGCCGACGAGGAACATGTAGAGGGTCAGCCCGATGGTGCTCACGATGTAGAGGGTCGGGACGACCTCGTCCGGGAACACCTTCTCCTGCGCTTCCGGCCACACCGCCCCGAACAGCGTCGGGCCGAGCAGGACGCCCGCGACCATCTCGCCGAGCACGCGCGGCTGGCCGACCGTCAGCGCCAGGCGCCCGCACACGGCCGCGGCGATCAGGATGACGACGAGCGCCGGGAGCACCTTGAGGGTCAGCGCGAGGTTGGGATCGACGGGCGCCGCCGCGAGGACGCCGACTGCTTCAGCGGGTGCCGCTGCGTGAAGAGGCATGGCTGGTCTCCAGTTGGGCGAAATGGCGTTCGCAGAGCCGCTGGCGCCGCGCGTCCCACACCATGTAGGTGCCGAGGACGAGCTGGACGAGGCTGCGCCAGACGTCCTCGGCGCGGTCCCGGATCCACATGAACAGCAGCGCGGCGCGGTGCGTCCAGGCCCGGCGGGTCAGGGGCGCGTGGCGGGGGACGAGCAGGCACGGCCCCCGGTTGGGCATCGATCTGGTGTGCGCGGCGGTCGAGGCTAGCGCGTACCGGCGCAGCACCTCCCGCGCCGCGACCCGCATCGTGATCGGCGCGAGCCGCCACGCCGGGCAGGGCCGGTTGGCGGCGATGCCGAACGGGATGTGGTTCAGGTCCTTGGCGGCGGGCCCGTCGCGGAACCGGCCGGGGTCGAAGCGGCCGGGGTCGTCGAACCCGGTGCGGTGGAACTCGGGATAGCCGAAGCACAGCACCGAGCCCTCGGGGATGGACGTCCCGTCGTCGAGGTCGATGTCGCCGGTGGTGATGCGGTGCGCGACGCCGAACAGCGGGTAGAGCCGCATCGTCTCCTGCAGCACCGCGTCGAAGGCGCGGTCGTCGCCGGTGAGCGCGGTTGCCGCCGCGTCCGGGTGCCGCGCGAGGACCATCAGCAGGTGCGCCATCGCCTCCGACATCTGCACGACGGCCGTGTTGAAGAACGTTCCTTGCAGGTAGTAGGCGCGTTCTTCGCCGGACAGGCCGTCCGGGAGGGGGTGGCGGACGTCGTCCAGCCGCCCGGCGAGGTAGCGGGTCAGCCGGTGCCGGCGGCCCATGTGGCGGAGCCCGCAGCACTTCAGCGCGGTGACGACGTCGTCGGCGTTCCCGACGATCAGATCGCGGGCCGCCCGCGGGCACGGCTCGCCGAACACCAGCTCGTAGTAGAACTCGGCCCAGACCGGCATCATCAGGTCGCGCAGCCGCACCAGCCGTGCGGTGTCGCCGCGCGGCGCGCGCTCGCGCAGGACGCGGGAGACGCAGCGGCGCGCCAGCTCCTCCGCCTCCGCGCGCGGGACGGCGAGGTACCGGCGCGTCGTCCGGGCGACCGCGTCGTAGCGCTCGCCCGCCTCCAGATGCTCCTGGTGGACGTGGGCGCCCGGCGACAGCCAGTACCAGAACAGGTCCGACAGCACGGCGCCCTTGCTCCGGCCGCCCGCCGCCGGGTGCCCGTACACCTCCCTGAAGCGCTCCACGCCGATCAGGTCGCCGGGGACGGGGAGCCCCTCGTCGCCGTTGATGCGGGCGAACAGCCGCCCGCGCAGCGCCACGACCCGGCCGGGCAGCCACCACGGCAGGCTCAGCACGGCGGCCACCGCCACCGCCGCGACCAGCACCGTCACCATGACGGCCTCAGCCGCCGCACCATGCCCGGCTCCAGGTCGTGGACGGAGGCGACCCCGCACAGCGCCAGCGCCTCCTCGACCTCCGCCCGCAGAAGTTCGAGGACGCGGACGGCACCCCTCAAGCCGTCCGCGCCCAGGCCCCAGACCACCGGACGTCCGACCGCGACCGCGGTGGCGCCGAGTGCCAGCGCCTTCAGCACGTCGGTGCCGCGCCGGACGCCGCCGTCCAGCAGCACCGGCACCGCGCCGCCCACCGCGGCCACGATCTCCGGCAGGACGTCGACGGTGGCCGGGACCGTGTCGAGCTGCCGACCGCCGTGATTGGAGACGATCAGCGCCGACACGCCATGGTCGAGCGCCGTCCGCGCGTCGGACGGGTGCAGCACGCCCTTCAGCACGACCGGCAGGGGGGTGATCCCGGTGAGCCGCTCGATGTGGTCCCAGGAGATCGCGGGGGAGAACTCGATCGGGCGGACGCGGTCGCCGTCGCGCATGTTCTCGCAGCACAGGCCGTCGGGGAGGTCGTGGAAGCCGTTGCGCCGGTCGCGGCCGCGCGTGGCGAAGACCGGCGAGTCGACCGTGACGACCAGCGCGCCGCACCCGGCCGCCTCCGCGCGCCGCACCAGCGTCTCGGTGAACGCCATGTCCGGCTGGACGAACAGCTGGAACCACAGCCGGGCCTCGGGCGCCGCGGCGGCCACGTCCTCGACCGCCACGGTCGAGGCCATGCTCACGATCATGATCGTCTCGGCGGCGGCGGCCGCCCGCGCCGTGGCCCGCTCGCCCTCGGGGTCGGCGAGCCGGTGGAACGCGGTCGGCGCCACCAGCACCGGCATGGACGCGCTTCCGCCCGGCAGCGTGACGCCCAGCTCCGGCTTCTCCGCGCCGCGCAGGACGCGGGGGAGCAGCGCGAGCCGCCCGAACGCGGCCTCGTTCGCGCGCAGCGTGACCTCGTCGCCCGCGCCGCCCGCGAAGTAGTCGTAGTGCACCGGGTCGAGCCGCTCGCGGGCCGCGGCCTCGTACTCGCGGACGCTCGCCGGTTCCGGTGGTGACGGCCTCATGGCCGGACCGGGGTGGGCGCGGTCTGCCGGGCGAAGAACGCCCGCAGCGGCTCGGCGTGGACCTCCTCGGACGTCCACTCGTTCTCCAGGTTCTCGGTCACGTGGTGGACGGCCGCCACCACCCCGTCCCGGTGATGCCGGACGATCGGGTGCAGGTAATGGCCCTCGTGCGCGTTGCCGGAGTCGCTCTGGGAGATCCGCGCGACCGAGACGTCGAACGGGTCGACCTTGTCGTGGTCGGGCCCGTAGTCCAGCGTGATCGTGAAGAAGCCGCCGGGGCCCGCGTCGGAGACGGGCGCGTCCCGGTAGTCGGCCGGGACCTCCTCCAGGTAGCGGGCGCCGCCGTCGCCGTCCAGGACGATCATGTCCGCGAGCACCCCGAACTGCTGCCACAGCGCCGAGCTGCGGTTCACCCGGGCCAGCACCGCCGCCGCGAGCTCCTTCGGGTCGGTGCCGAGCGCCTGGCCCGGCCACGGCGTGCCGTGGTAGCGGTGCTCCATGATGCGGTGCAGCGCGCGCGTGCCGTACCGGAAGCCGTGGATGAAGCCGCTGGTCCCGTGCTTGAAGTCGCGCGACTGCGTCAGCGTCCCGGCGAAGAACAGGCCGGGGACGTTCACCGACTCGTACGCGGGCGTGAGCGCCGGGAACCGGCCGTTGATCGTCAGCTCGGGACGGCAGTTCTCGCCGAAGACCGAGGCGTCCACCCGGAACCCGGTGCAGACGATCACCCGGTCGTAGGGGATGTCCTTGGTGACCTCGTCCACGCGGGTGAACGCGACCGTGACCAGGTAGCCGCCGTCCGCCTGTCGCTCGATGCGGCGGATCTCGCCGTCCAGGATCGCGTTCTGCGACTTCAGCTGGTAGGTGTCGAGGAAGTTGTTGTTGACGGCGCGCAGGTGCCCGACGAAATGCGTCCGCCACGCCATCCGGAGGGACCGCGGCCCCGCCACATGGATCACCGCGGCCGTCTCGATCAGGTTCTCCGCCGTCTCGAACGCCGAATTGCCCTTGCCGAGGATCAGCACCCGCTTGTTCAGGTATTCGGCCGGGTCGGTGGAATGGTCGCCGTAGAGGTCGGCGGTCTCGATGCCCGGGATCGGCGGGACGTTCGCCCGGGTGAAGCCCGCCGCGATGATCAGCCGCTTCGCGTGCCGGGTCTCGCCCCGGTCGTCGACGACCTGGAAGCGGCCCTGACCGTCGCGCGTGATGGCGGCGGCGCGGGTGTTGTAGGCGATGTCGAGGTCGCAGCGCTCGGCGAAGTCGGCGAGGTAGCGGACCATGTCGTCGGCCGCGGGGAAGTAGCGGTCGCTGTAGCGGGTGAACAGGAGCTCGGGGTCGTCGGAGAGCAGCGAGTTCCAGTCCATCCGCAGGTTGAGCTCGGGATCGTCCGTCCCCGTGTGCTTCTTGTTCGTCGAAATGAGCTGGCGGTGGCGGGGGAACGTCCGGAAGAACATTCCGGGCGCGGGACCCGATTCCAGGATCAGATGGCTGCGCCCGGCCTTCTTGAGGAGGTAGCCCAGCTGCAGGCCGGCCGGTCCGGCTCCGATGACCAGGTAGTCCAGGGTTTGGTTCGCCACGACACCCTCCACCACGGCGACGATGTGATTGAACGGTCAACCCAAGTGAAGGCGGCGAATCTCAGAGGTTGATCAGAAACGCGGATCGACGTTCGTCAGGAGCCGGGGGGGGGACGATCTTCAGCAGTGCCCGCTTGTCGGGCTTTCCGCTCGCGTTGGTGGGGACGGCCGGCACGATGCTGATCGTCTGCGGGACGCTGTCCTCGCCCAGCTCCTCCTGGACGGCAGCGGACATCTCCTTGAGCGCGGCACCGTCCGGGTGGCGCCCGGCGGCGGGGATGACGAACGCGTGGACGGCCTCGCCCGTCCGCTCGTCGGGCGCCCCGACCACGTACGCCTCGGCGACGTCCGGATGCCCGGCCAGCACCCGCTCGATCGGCCCCGCGTACACCACCATCGCGTTGACCATGACGGCGTCGCGGGCGCGGCCGTCGAGGTGGAGGTAGCCGTCCCGGTCGAGATGCCCGAGATCGCGGGTGCGCACCCAGCCGCCCTTGCGGAGCGTGTCGAGGTTCTCGGCCGCGTCGTCCCAGTAGCCGGTCATCATGTACGGGCTGCGGACGTAGATCTCGCCGGTCTGCCCCCGGGGCATCCGCCTGACGGCGTCGCCGCCGTCCCCGCCATCGTCGTGGGCGCGGATGCTGATCTCGACGCCGGGGTGCGGGCGTCCGACCGAGTCCAGGCGGCCCGCCTCGATGTCGGAGGGCGTCAGCATCGAGACCGACCCCGCCTCCGTCTGCCCGTACCCGTTGTAGACGACCGGCCCGAGCAGCTCCACCGCCTCCGCCAGCCGGTGCGGGCCGAGCGGCGACCCCGACACCATCAGCGCCCGGAGGCTCCCCACGTCGACCCGGTCCTTGCGCAGGATGCCGAGCATCTGGCCGAGGCGCGGGACGGTCACGATCGACCCGGTGATCCCGTAGCGCTCGATCGCGTACGGGAACAGGGGGCGGCCATCGTCCTCGGGGATCACGGCGGTGCCGCCGCCCAGCAGGCACGGCGCGGCGAACTCGAACACCACCATGCTGGCCAGCGTCCCGAACAGCAGGTACCGCTCGAACGCTGCGGCGAACCCGGCGGCGACCAGGCCCCAGGAACGCGGCTGCCACGCCCAGTGCTCGCTCAGCGCCCGGTAGGTGACCGCGCAGCCCTTCGGCCGTCCGGTGCTGCCGCTGGTGAACGCCAGCAGGGCCACGTCGCCGGGACGGGCCGTGATGTCGAGCGCCGTCGCGGTCGCCGGGTGGTCCAGGAGGTCGCGCGCCGCGAGACCGGTGCCGCCGAGCGACAGTATCGGGATCGGCCCGGCGGCTTCGAGCAGGTCCGGCGACGCGCTCTCCGGGTCGACGAGGAGGGCGTCGACGCCCATCCCGAGGACGTGGGCGAGCTGCCCGGTGGCGTACCCCGGCCGGACGCCGACGACGCGGCAGCCGACCACGTGCGCGGCGACGTGCGCGGCGAACGCCTCCGGCGTGACGGACGTGCGGACCGCGAGCCCGTCGCCCGGGCCGAGCCCCGCGTCCCGGAGCGCGCCCGCCAGCCTGCCGATGAGCTGCAGTAGCTCCTCCCGGGAGACGACCCGGCCGGCGTGCTCGAACGCCGCCGTGCCGGGCGACTCGCGCAGCGCGTCAAGAAGGGATCCCGGAAAGAGACTCATTGCCCGACTCCTCGATTCCGCCCACAATGCGGTTCTTCCGACCGAATGTAAGCGGCGACGATCAGAAACAGATCAGAGACCGATCAGAGGCCGAGCGGCCGAGAGGCCGATCAGAGGAGCGGAGCTGCCATGAAGGTGATCGGCGCGGGTTTCGGCAGGACGGGCACCGCCTCGCTGAAGGCGGCCCTGGAACGTCTCGGCTTAGGCCCCTGCTACCACATGTCGGCCGTCATCGCGGAGCCGCGCCGCGTCCGGCAGTGGCTCGACATCGGCGAGGGCCGCGCGCCCGATTGGGACGACGTCTTCGCCGGATACCGGTCGGCGCTGGACTGGCCCGCCGCGTCCTACTGGCGGGAACTCGCCGACCACTACCCGGACGCGAAGGTGGTCCTGACCGTCCGGGACCCGGAGCGGTGGTACGACAGCGTCGCGTCGACCATCTTCGCCCGCGCGCTGGCGGAACGGCGGCGGCTGCCGCTCCGGCGGAGGATCGTCCGGTGGCTGGTGAAGCGGCGGTCCCCGGACTTCGCCCTCTACCCCCGCATGGCCCGCGCGACGGTCATGGACCGGGTGTTCGGCGGGCGCATCGACGACCGCGACCACGTCCTCGACGTCTACGACTGGCACATCGCCGAGGTCAAGGCCACGATCCCGGACGGGCGGCTGCTGGTCTTCGACGTCGCGGAGGGGTGGGAGCCGCTGTGCGCGTTCCTCGGCGTCCCCGTCCCGGACGAGCCGTTCCCGCAGTCGAACGAGCGCGCGGCCTGGCACGGCAAGCGCCCGCGCCGCCTGGCCCGCCTGATCCTCCGCGGCCGCTGACCCCCGTTCTGGACGGCGCGTCCAGAAGTGGTCGGATGTAGATCATTGCCGTATTCTTCGCATCTGCCGACAATTCTGTGCGATCACCGTGAAGGCGGACGACATGGGTCGCAGACGGCGCGGATCACAGACGGATGAGCGGAATGGAGTCGCGATGAAGGTGCTGGGAGCGGGCTTCGGACGGACCGGCACGGCCTCCCTCCAGACGGCACTGGAGCAGCTGGGCTTCGGCCCCTGCTACCACATGTGGGGCGTCATCTCGGAGCCGCACCGCATCCGGCACTGGCTCGACACGGAGGACGGCCAGGACCCCGACTGGGACGAGGTCTTCGCCGGATACGCGTCGGCGGTCGACTGGCCCGCGGCGTCCTACTGGCGGGAACTCGCCGACCGCTACCCGGACGCGAAGGTGGTCCTGACCGTCCGCGACCCGGAGCGGTGGTACGCCAGCATCTCGTCCACGATCTTCGACCACATCCTGGGGGAGCGGCGGCCGTCGCCGCGGCAGCGGATCATCCGGTGGCTGGTGGCGCGGCGGTCACCGGACCTCGCCCGCCTCAACAGCCTCGTCGAGTCGACCATCGTGGACCGCGCGTTCGGCGGGCGCATCGAGGACCGCGACCACGTCCTGGACGTCTACGACCGGCACGTCGCCGAGGTGAGGGCCGCGATCCCGGCCGAGCGCCTGCTGGTGTTCGACGTCGCGGAGGGGTGGGAGCCGCTGTGCGCGTTCCTCGGCGTCCCCGTCCCGGACGAGCCGTTCCCGCGGTCCAACGATCGCACCGAGTTCCACCGCCATCTGTCGGGCCGCCTCCGCGAGGTCATCCTCCACGGCACCTGAGGCGGGGGTCACCCGTCGCGTGGAGTCACCCCTCGCGGTCGCCGCCCTTGGCGCGGTCGCCGTCCGCGCCGTCGCCCGCGATGCCCGACAGCGTCGGACGGCGGTGCATGGCCAGCAGCACGATCAGCACGACGACGCCGATGCCGAGCCAGATGAACCCGAGCTCCTGCGCGGCGACGTCCGCGTTGTAGACGACGTAGCCGAGGAAGCAGAACCCGACCACCGGCACGATCAGATGCGCCCACCAGTTCCGGCTGCGCGACCGCACCACGTAGTGGACGACGACCGACACGTGCAGCGTCAGGAAGGCCGTCATCGCGCCGAAGTTGACCAGCGAACTGAGCAGCGTGATGCCGTCGTCCCGCTGCTCCATGTAGAGGCCGAGGGCCAGCGAGATGACGGCGACCAGCAGCGTGGCGTTCACCGGCACCTGCCGCTTGGCGTGCACCTTGGCGAGGAAGCCGGGCAGCTGCCGGTCCCGCGCCATGGCGTACAGCAGCCGGGACGTCGCGGCCTGCGCGACCAGCGAGTTGGCGAACCCCCACGCGATCGCGGTCGCCGCCGCGGTGAGCTTGGCGAGCCAGACCCCGCCCGCGACGTCGGCGGCGTCGTAGAACGCGGTGCCCTCGGGGTCGCCGTCCGGTATAAGCTTGTCCGGGTTCTCGACCAGCAGCGACGCCACCCAGGTCTGGACGATGAACAGCACCCCGACCAGCAGCAGCGCGGCCACCATCGACCGTCCGATGGCGCGGGCGGACTCACGGTTCTCCTCCGCCAGCGTCGAGATGCCGTCGAACCCGAGGAAGCTCAGCACCGCGATCGACACGGCGCCGAACACCAGGCTCCACGAGAACGTCTCGTCGTTGAAGATCGGCGTGAGGCTGCCGCCGTCGTGCCCCTTGCCCTGGGCCAGCGCGACCACGCCCACCACCAGGAAGATCGCCAGGACGATCAGCTCGGCGACCAGCATGATGCGGGTGATCCGCGCGGTCATCTCGATGCCGAAGAAGTTGACCGCCGTGTTGAGGACGACGAAGCCGACCAGCCAGAGCCACACCGGGACGTCCGGCACGAGCGAGTTCATCGCCACGCCCGCGATCAGGTACAGCAGCGCCGGGACCAGCACGTAGTCGAGGAAGATCATCCACCCGGCGAGGAACCCGACCGGCTGGGTGATGCCGCGTCCGGCATAGGTGTAGACGGAGCCCGCCATCGGGAACGCCCGCGCCATCTGCCAGTAGGACGCCGCGGTGAACAGCATGACCAGCATGCCGACCGCGTACGCGAGCGCGACCATGCCGCCCGAGCCCTGGAAGACGGAACCGAAGATCCCGAACGGGGCGATCGGGACCATGAAGACCAGCCCGTAGAACACCAGGTCCCGGAACCCGAGCGACCGCCGGAGCTCCTGCTTGTACCCGTAGCGCTCGATGCCCGCGGAACCCTCTGGGCCGTCTGGGCCTGCGGGCCCATCGGAGCCTTCCGGCCGCGCTTCCTCGACGGTCACGGTGTCCTCCTTAGCCGCGAGGAGTACCGGGCCTCGCGGTTCCAGCGCGCAGCCTAAAGACATTCTTTTCAAATGAAAAGCTTTAGAGCGAAAAGACCTCAGAGCCGGGTGATCACGGTGAGGTCCAGGCCGTCCGCCCTGGCCAGATAGCCGCCCGCCCCGGGCGGCCCCAGCGGCGCGCACGCCCAGCCTTCCGCTTCTCCGTCACCCGCGAGGAGCCTCCGGGCCGCCGCCGTGGCCTCGCGCGCGCTCAGCACTCCCGCCGCCGCGAGCGCCACCAGCAGATGGACGCCGTCGTAACACCCCTCCGCGTAGGCATCGAGGACGGGACCGTTGGCCCCGAACGCCGCCCGATGCCGCTCGGCCAGGGCGATCCGGCGCTCGTCCCCCTGCCCGGCGAACGACCGCATCGCCGCATACAGCTCCCCGGTGTCATCACCACCCGCTGCCAGCAGCACGTTCTCCTCCAACGCCCCCGACAGCCGCACCACCCGCGAGGCCAGCCGCGACGCGGAGAACACCCGGT
>NZ_SMJX01000108.1 GCF_004348535.1 Actinomadura sp. KC216 | reverse complement strand
GGCCAGGATGGGGTGGGTGCGGGTCCGCTCGTGGTCCCAGCCGTTCAGGTTCCAGCCGGGTGGGATCAGCGTCGCGGGCCCGTGAGCGGCGCTTGCGGCGATCTGGGCGGCGCCGTCGGGGGACAGGTCGCCCAGATCGTGGGGGAGCCCGCCGTCGGGGTGGTAGCGGATGAGTTCGCCGATGTTGTCGTGGGCGGCCTCGGCCATATGCGTGTTCATGCCGAAGGCCGCCGTCCACCGCAGGAATTCCGTCTGTAGATAGGCGAACCGGGCGGACCACTCGGTGGGGGACAACTGGTCGCCGTGGGCCTCGACGAGGGCGGCCAGCTCGAACACCCAGCCCTCCCAGCACCGCAGCAGGGGCCACCTGATCGTCGGCGGGGCCGACGATCAGGTTCCCGACGGCGCTGTAGTAGGACCCGGGGTGCCGCACCCACACCACGCCCATCCCGGAATGGATCTCGGTGAAGTGCCCTGGCTTCCGTGATGGGAGCCAAGCCAGGAGGAGTTCGTGCCGCCCTGGCCTGAGGCTGTTCTGTCGTGCTCGGTAGGCCAGTCTGTCGCCGTTCGTGATGGTCGAGGCATCGACGGGCCGCTCACGCTGACCTTATGAAAAGGGCGAGGAGTGCCGGTGGTGTGTACCGGCGATGCGGCTGTGAGGATCCGGACAGCGGTCGCGCGAGGGGCGGCAGGTGCCCGCGGTTGGCGGCCGAGCGCAGTCACGGCAGCTGGTACCTGCGATTGGAGTTGGGGATCGGCATGGACGGTCGTCGGCGCCGTGTCCGCCGGGGCGATTTCCCGACTCGCAAGGCCGCGCTGGAGGCGCTGGTGCGGCTGCGTGGCCCTGCCGGGAGCGCGCTGACGGTGGCCGAGGGGTTGCACCGGTGGCTGGACAACCATCAGGGCGCGTCGTCCACGGTGGCCGGTTACGCTGGTCACGTGCGCCGGTATTTGGACCCGTTGCTGGGTCAACTGTTGCTGGCCGAGGTGTCGGTGGCGCACGTGGAGGAGATGTTCGCGGTCATTGCCCGCGAGCACCGGGAGGCGGGTCGCCGGCTGTCGGCTGCGACCCTGGATCGGATCCGCGCCACGCTGCGTGCGGCGTTGAATGCCGCGTTGCGGGCGGGGCTGGTGGAGGAGAACCCGGCGTCGCTGGTGGCGTTGCCGCCGACGCGGCGGCCGCGGGCGGTGGTGTGGACCGCCGTCCGGGTGAAGCACTGGCGCAAGACCGGCGAGCGACCCGTGGCGATCTGGACCGCTGTGCAGACCGCGCAGTTCCTGGACGCCATCTCGTCACACCGTCTGTACGCGGCCTACCATCTGATCGCGCTGCGGGGACTGCGCGGTGAGGCGGCCGGGCTGCGCTGGTGCGATCTCGACCTGGAGGAGCGTACCGCGGTCCTCTGCCGCCAGCTCCAACCACGGGATGGGCGGCTGATAGTGGGCCCGCCCAAGACCGCGCACAGCACCCGGGTAATCGCGCTGGATCACACCACGATTGCGGCGCTGCGCGCGCACCGCTCCCGGCAGCGGGCCCAAGCGGCCGCCTATGGTGAGGGCTATCGCGACAGCGGGTATGTCTTCACCAACCTCAACGGTGACCCGGTCGCCCCGGGGCGGCTCACCCACGTGTTCCAGAAGCTGATCGCCGAGCACGATGTGCCGCCGATCCGGCTGCACGACTTGCGCCACGGCGCCGCCACGCTGGCGCTGGCGGCGGGGGTGCAGCTGAAGGTGGTGCAGGAGATGCTAGGGCATTCCAGCATCGTGCTGACCGCCGACACCTACACCTCCGTGCTACCCGGAGTCGCGCACCGCGCAGCCGAGCAGACCGCAGCGCACCTGCTGCGCGCCGCGGGCATGGTGCCCGGCACCACCCGACGCCGCGGCCGTGCCCTGGCCCGGCGCCCGCGTCCTACCTGGGGCCACACCCGGACCGGTCTGGTGCGGCGCCAAGCGACCAGTATGCGCCCCGCATCGGCAGGGCTCCGCCCACGGGCCCGGCCGCCTGGACGCCTCCGCTTGGAGGCTGCGGTCTCGGCTGCGTGATCCAGAGCCTGCGCTCCTCGCCCCACTTGACGACCCGCGAAAGGACTAACCGCACACCGAAGACGTGCCACCTCGAGTTGGTCGGCGCGGGAGACGGCCTTGCCTTCAACGGGCGCAGGGATAGAAGCGGGCGTCGGCTCGGCTTGTCCGCCTTCTCGGCCCCAGGGTGGCCTCAGCCCGACCCCAGGCATGATCGTCCACATGCCCACCGAAACCTGTTTGCCCCGGTCATAGGTGGTGGGTCGCGTGGGACACGGACCCACAACCTACGGATTAAAAGCGATAGCGCGCCAGAGGTCCAGGGGAGCGGGCGCTGTTGTCGCGGTGTTGCGGGTTCGCCCGGCCTCCAACTCTGTGACCTGGTCGGCAGAGCGAACCACGGGCCGCGCCCACACTCCTGGACATGAGCCTCTTCCTCACTACCGCCGGCTTGGAGCCGTCGAGCTGCCGTGAGGTTGTGTCAGGCGCCGTGAGATGGGCTTAGACCGGGCCTTTTGCTGGCACGGCTTGGAGGTGCCGGGGCGGGTGTTGGTCGGGTTCGGTTCGGAGTGGGCTGCGGCCAACTGCCGAAACAAACCGCTTGGCGGGGGACGCCATTGGTTCCGGTGGGACGGGCTGGTTTTCGAGCCGGTGGAGCATGACTCCTTCGCGGATGGCCCAGGGGCAGATGGTCAGGGAGTTCAGCTTGAGCACTTCCATGGTTGCGTGGGCGACGATGGCGCCTGCCAGGATCTGGTGGGCGCGGGAGCTTTTCACCCCGCGCAGTTCGGCGCGCTCGGCGTCGGTGCGCCGGGCGAGTTCGGGGATGTATTCGTCCAGGTCGTCGCGGTGAAGTATGCGCCGGGCGTGGAGTCCCTTCTTCGCCTTCGGGGCGCCGCACAGCCGGGCGAGCTGGGCGAAGGTCTTGGAGGTCGCTACCGCTGTGATGGGCCTGGGTCGCTTCTCCAGTTCGGTGACGGCATGAGCCACGACCGAATGGACGTGGTCATGGAGCGCGCGGCGGTGTTTCTTTTTCACCGGCACTTGATGAGGAAGATGGTGGCGGGTGAGCCGGGCCGCGCCGAGCGGGAGCGATAGCGCGATTTCCGGATACCTTCCCGGCCCGTAGGCCAGCTCCATGGAGCCGCCGCCGATGTCGGCCAGCAGTAGCGGACCGGCTGACCAGCCGCACCAGCCGCGCGCCGCCAGGAAGGTCAGCCGCGCCTCGACCTCGCCGTCCATGAACCGGAGCGTGACGTCGGTGGCGGCCTGTATCTCGGCGATGATCTCGCCGCCGTTCGGGGCGTCCCTGATCGCCGATGTCGCGAACGCGATGAGCTCCTCGGCGTCGGCGCCCTGGGCGGCCGCGGCCGCTTGACGTACGGCGTGGACGAGGCGATCGACCGCGATCTGGCTGATGACCCCGTGACGGTCGGTGGCCTCGGCCAACCGGACGAGATGTTTGACGACCCGTACCGTCTCCGGAGGCAGATCCGGGATCAGGTCGACGACCCGTAGCTGGGCGGAATTGGAACCGACATCAAGGACACCGAGGCGCATGGGACGACTGTTACCCCGATTTGCCCGATACAGGCCTTTGGGCAATCTGAGAAAGCCCCGTGGGGCCATCGTCAGCGGTCAGACTGGTGGGTCCTACCAGGCACCGCCTGGTTCGTCTCTGAAAACAGGCCGCCGCGGACAGGACGTCAGCCTTGGCGCGGCGTTCCGGGCGCGGGCGTTTCCGGATGGAGGGAAGCGGTTGCGGGGCCTTGGAGAACCGAACCGTCAGGGGCGTATCTGCAGCCGTGGCAGGGGCATTCCCAGACACGTTCGGTGTGGTTGAAACTTACCAAGCACCTGAAATGGGAGCAGTAGGGCGACAACCAGTGCGCGGTCCCGTCGTCGCCTTTGTAGACCGCCCGCAGCCGTCCGTGGTGCCGGACGACGGCGCCGGACCCCCGTGGGATGTCGTCGGCGGAGGTGGCCATGGCACGGGCATGATCGGCCGCCGCGCGGCGTGTTTTGGACCAGAGCGTCTTGGAGATGGGGCCGATCTCCTGTGTGAAATGCCTGCGCCCAGGTGCGTAGACATCGGCCCACGGCGGTTCTTGTCCGCAGATCAGACCCTTGAGCAGTCTGCCGGTCATGATTCCGTGGCTCATACCTGAACGGGCGTATCCCGTGGCGACATAGACGTTGTCGCTGATACGGCCGACGTAGGGAATCTTGTCGGCGGTGTCCAGGTCCTGAGCCGCCCACCAGTAGGCGATGTCGTTCACCTGGAAATGCCGTCGCGTCCATTCGATCAGATGTTGCCGCCGGGCGGCGACGTCCGTGGTCCCTGGTGGGAACGACTCGCCGGTGATGAGAAGTAGCCGCTGCCCGTCCCGGTAGGGCGCGGTCCGTACCGAGCGCGTGTTTTCCTCCCGGGTGATGTACATGCCGCCGGGGTCGCTGTCCTCGCTGATCGGCGTTGCGATCACCAGCTCGCGAAGAGGCGTCAGGCGGGAGCCGAGAAGCTCCCAGCCGAGCGCGGGGAACAAGGTGGCGATCACCACCTGGTTCGCGCGTACCGTCGCGCCGGTGTCGGTGACGAGCCGCGTGGGCCGGCCTTGGTCCATCTCGATGACGCGGGTGTGCTCGTGGACGCGTCCACCCGTGCGGGAGAGTTCTTCGACCAGGGCCAGCAGGTAGCGGCGTGGATGGAACTGCACCTGGTCCTCCACGCGCAGCGCGCCGGCGACCTCGTAGGGCAGATCGGTGCCGGTGACGAAGGAGGCCGCCAGCCCGGCCTGCTGCGCGGCCTCGACCTCGACTCGGAGGTCCTGGACCCGCTCGGGCTGCTCCACGTAGACATGGGAGGGGCGCCGTTCGATGTCGGCGTCGATGCCCAGCCGCTCGGCGGTCGCGATGACGTGCTCGACGGCTTCTTGCTGCGAGCGGGCGTACAGGCGGGCCGTTTCCATGCCGTATCCGTCGCGCAGCTGCGCGTAGATCCACGGGTGCGCCGCCGACAATCGTCCGGTGGTGTATCCGGTGACGCCGGCGGCGAGACGATCGGCCTCCAGCAGGAGCACCGACCGGCCGGTCCGCGCCAGTTCCCAGGCTGTCGCGATCCCCGCGATCCCGCCGCCCACGACCGCCACGTCCGCCTCGGCTTGCTCGCTGAGCGCCGGATACGTCTTCGCCTTGGACGTCGCCATCCAGTACGACTCGGCGGACATCTCAGTCATGCGGCCCCTATGCGCGGGTGATGGGAGAATCGAATCGGCAAAAGCCCCTACCCTCGTGCCGCAAAACAAACCTTGTGATCGGTAGGAACGGGTATTGCGATCGACCGGGGCGGCCACTGCGAGCCCGTCCCGAGTGGTGTCCTTGCCCCCGACGTCAGCGATCCGATCCCTTGTGTTGCGCCTTCCTAAGTTGACTCTGGGGCGCCGAGTTTGATCGGAACCCGCGTGCGCCCTCGCGGGTGCCGCGGATCAGCGGGTGGTGGTCAAGCCTCCGGTGACGCCGATGATTTCACCTACGGTGTAGCTGGAGTCCGCCTCCGAGGCCAGATACACGTACGCCGGTGCCATTTCCTCTGGTTGTGCCACGCGTCCCATGGGGCCCTCGCTGCCGAGCTGGGCGAGACCGTCCTGCGGCATGTTCTCGTCGGCGATGTTGAGCACGGTCCAGGTGGGGCCCGGTGCTACCACGTTCGCGCGGATGCCGTCCTTGGCCAGGTGAAAGGCGATCGACTTGGTGAAGTTGACCAGAGCGGCCTTGCTGGCGGCATAGTCGATCATCGTGTCGCTGCCCTTGAGCGCTTCCTCCGACGCGGTCGCGATGATGGCGTCACCCGCTTTCAGGTGCGGGCGCGCGGCTTGCACGAGATGGAAGTACGCGTGGGTGTTCACCTTGAAGGACCGGTCCCAGTCCTCGAAGGAGAGTTGCGACAGGTCCAATTGGCTGTTGAGGTGGGCGGCGTTGTTGACCAGGATGTTCAGGCTGCCCAGTTCCCGCACGGTCCGCTCGACGACCTCGTGGCAGAATGACGCATCGGCCAGGTCGCCGGAAAGCAGCAGGCATTCGCGGCCTTCGGCCTCCACTGCGCGGCGGGTCTCTTCCGCGTCCGGTTGCTCCTGGGGCAGGTACACGATGGCGACGTCGGCGCCCTCGCGCGCGTAGAGCACCGCCACCGCCCGGCCGATGCCCGAGTCGCCGCCCGTGATCAGCGCCACCTTGTCGCGGAGCTTGTCCGCCGCGCGGTAGCGTCCCGCCTGGTAGCGCGGCCTCGGCTTCACCTGCTGCTCGCTGCCGGGAGGGACCTGCCGCTGTTTGGGGTAGGGAGGCTTGGGCTCGGAGAGGGTCTGCGAGTCCGTGCCGGATTCTTTCCGGTCGTGCTTCACGTGCGACAACCCCCTGACATCTGCGGCGAAACTGAGCCCATCACTGGTTGCGACCACGTTTCCCCTGGGGCCTCACACCAAACAGGCGGCCGAGCCTCGCCCGTCGTGCTGAACGTCGCCCGCCACGTTGTTATGGACTGCCGAGTCCGGCGCTTCGCTCACGTCTACCGTGATGCTGGCGACGGTGAACATGATGTCGCTGTTCGGGCTGCGGCGGTCGCTGCGGGGCGCGCTGCGCCGCCCGCTGGCCGAAGAGACGGGCGTCTGGACGAGGCGACCAATGACCCGGCCGCGGGACCGCGGGCCGCCTCCGGCTGGTGCGGGACTCGCGGACGATGTCGCGCCGACCTGCCTCTGAGCGTCGGGGGACCGGACCGTAGTCTTCGGTCACGACCGAGATTCAGGCCGACACGCCCCGCGAAGCATTTGAGCTGCTGCTGGCCGGCAACCACCGGTTCGTCGCGGGTGCCCCGGAGCACCCGACCCAGGACGCCGCGCGGCGCGCCGAGGCCGCTCCGTCCCAGCGTCCGTTCGCCGGGCTGTTCGGGTGCTCGGACTCCCGTCTGGCCGCCGAGATCATCTTTGACCGCGGTCTGGGCGACCTGTTCGTGGTGCGCACCGCCGGCCATGTCATGGCGCCGGAGGTGATCGGCAGCATCGAGTTCGGCGCCGATGTGCTGGAGTGTCCCCTGGTGGTGGTCCTGGGTCAGGAGGCGTGCGGTGCGGTCGGGACCGCGTGCGCCGCGTTGGAGGACGGGACGAGCCCGGCCGGGTACGTGCGCGACGTCGTCGAGCGGGTGACGCCCAGCGTCTTGGCCGCGCGGGATCGGCCGCGCGGGTCCCGTCCCTGGGCGCTTTCCGGGACGCGCTCGCGACCGCCGTCACGATGCGCTCAGCCGCAACCTCAGGAGCACGCACGAGCCGTCGGTCGGCAAGCCTCCAAGCCATGCCTCATCAAGTCACGAGGCTCCGAAGAGGTTCCGCGGGTGGCCTGATCGTCGATGCCGGCCTGGTTCACCCAGTTCTGCAGGCAGGACCGGCTGGTCCCTAGGTCCTTGGCCAACTGGACCATGGACTTATCGCCCTGGCGGGCCGGCTCGATCGCGCGGCGCCGTACTCGGGCGGGTGTGGTGACGGCATGGCGAACATCCTTCCTGATGATCGCCGGTGACCTCAGGGCAGGAGTCCGGAGAACGGGGGGAAGCTCAGGGTTCCACGCCCATTTTCTGGACCGCCTACCTGCCCACGCGTCTACCCAACCATCACCAACTGTGCCCAAGAAAGCCCTACTGTCCGATTTCCGGTTACTGGGATCACCTCAGTACGTCAGGCATGCTGCGCCCAGGTCCGCCTGTGGGCTGCAGGGCCGCCTCACCTGGGCAGGCTTCCCGCTCGCTATCCGAAGGCGGCGTAACCATGCCAAGGAGATCATCGATAAGCCGCATGCGGGAAAACGCACGTACGGATTGATTAATTGATTAGAGGACGGGGAAACGGGCCCGCACGGGCACCGCGCCCTGACCGCCAATGGATGAGCCGTACGAGGAGTTGTTCGCCACAATGGAGTACGGCGTACCGAGCCCTGCCCTCTCGGCCGGGCGAATCACTGTGGTCAGAAGATCAGGATGCCACCTGACATGGGAGGTCGTTGACGGTGAATTGGGACGGTGCGCCGCTCGTGCCGTCGGCGCGGAAGCCGATGTTGATCGAGCCGCCGGGCCGGACCACGGCGTTCCACTGCCTGTCGCGCGCGGCGACCACGCCGCTGGCCGACAGCAGGTCGCCGTTCCAGAAGTCGACGACCGTCGCGCTGGTGTCCAGCGGGAACTCGAGGGTCCAGCCGTTGATGGTCTCCGTACCGATGTTCCGCACCATGATCGCGGCGGTGAACCCGCCGGTGTACCGAGACGGCTTGTAGGACACCTCGCACGCCGCGGGGGCGTCGGCTCGGGCGGTTCCGGCAGGCCCGGCGATGCCCGCCACCGTCAGCGCCACTCCCAGCACCGCCCGTCCGATTTGCGACATGTGCGGCTCCTCTCTATCGCTTGTACCGGATCTGATCGTTAAGCTATCGCCGAGCGATTCTTGACACCCGATTGGACCGGAAGTGGACGCGAGCTTGACACTACGGATCCAGGTGCTCGGGCCGATGCGCGCCTGGCTCCACGACGAGCCGCTCCTGCTCGGGCCGCCCGCCCAACGCGCCGTGCTGGGCCTGCTCGTGCTGGCCGGCGGGCAGCCGGTCGGCCTGGCCAGCCTGATCGACGCCTTGTGGGGCGATCAGCCACCGGCCAGCGCCGTCAACGTCCTCCAGACGCACGTGAAGCGGCTTCGCCGGCTGCTGGAACCCGGGCGGGCGCCGCACTCCCGCAGCGAGGTGCTGCCTTATCTGGGCGACAGCTACCGCCTCGGTGTCCCCGCGGACCAGATCGACATCATGCGCTTCCGCCGCCTCGTCCGCCACCCCGCCGACGGCGGGGAGGTGGCGGTCCTGACCGAGGCGCTGGCGCTGTGGCAGGGCCGGCCCTTCGCCGACCTCCCCCTGCTGGCCGAGCACCCGCGGGTGCTGTCGATCGTGGCGGAGCATCGGGCGGCGCTGGGCCGGTACGGCGCCGCCATGCTGGCAACCGGGGCGGTGGACCGGGCGATCAGCGCATTCGAGGAAGTCGTAGCGGCCGACCCGCTGGACGAGATGGGGCAGGCTCGGCTCGTCCGCGCGTACGCCGCCGCCGGCCTCAGGGCACAGGCATTCACCACCTATCATGCGGTGCGACGCCAGCTGGCCGACGAGCTCGGCGTCGCCCCGGGGCCGGAGTTGACCGCGGCGTACCAGGAGATCCTGGACGAGGATTCGCGGGCACACGTGCTGAGCGGGCCGCCCAGCGCGGTCGACCGGACGGTGCCCGCCGAGTTGCTGGCCGACGTTCCGGTTTTCATCGGACGGGCATACGAGCTCGGTGAACTCGACCGGCTGACCACCGCGCCGGAACCGGACGCGATTGTCATCGTCGTCGTGTCCGGCACCGCGGGCGTCGGCAAGACCGCTCTCGCCACCCGGTGGGCGCACCGCGCCCGCGACCGCTTCCCGGACGGCCAGCTCTACATCGACCTGCGCGGCTACGACCAGGAGCAGCCGGTGTCCCCCAGCGCCGCCCTGGCCAGGTTCCTGCGCTCGCTCGGCCTGCCGGGCGAGCAGGTGCCGGGCGACGTCGAGGAGCGCGCCGCCCGGTACCGCAGCCTGCTCGACGGGCGTCGCATGCTGATCCTGCTGGACAACGCCGCCTCGGTCGACCAGATCCGGCCGCTGCTGCCCGGGTCGGCCGACAGCGCCGTGCTGGTGACCAGCCGCGACAGCCTGCCTGGCCTGGTCGTGCGGCACGGTGCGCGCCGACTGGACCTTGACGTCCTGCGCCGGGAGGATGCGCTGGCGCTGCTGCGGCGACTGGTGGGCGAGTGGGTGACCGCTGAGACCAGCGCGGCCGAGGCGCTGGTGACGCAGTGCGCCAGGCTGCCGCTCGCAGTGCGGATCGCGGCGGAGCTGGTGCACCGGAGGGCACCGGTGGCGCTGGCCGAGGTGGTGGGCGAGCTCGCCGATCACCGGAAGCGGCTGGACCTGTTGTCCACCGGGGATCCGCACTCCGACATCGGCGTCGTGTTCTCCTGGTCGTACCAGGACCTGCCGCCCGACGCGGCCCGCATGTTCCGCTTGCTGGGGCTGCATCCCGGTACTGATATGGACGGCTTCGGGGCGTCCGCCCTCCTCGGCGGCGAGGAGGCGACAGCACGTGAAAGCCTGGAACTGCTCGCCGGCAGGCATCAAGTGCAGCGCAACGGGGATCGGTACGGCATGCACGACCTGCTCCGGGCGTACGCCAAGGATCTGGCCGTCCGGAACGGCGAGGTCGACTTGCCGCGCCGCGTCCTGGAGTTCTATCTGCACACCGCGGCCACGGCGATGGACGTGTTGTATCCCGCCGAGCGAGACCGGCGGCCGCGGGTGCCGCGTCCCGCGGGGGCGTTGCCCACGCTGAATGACAGCACGGCGCTGGCCTGGCTGGACGCCGAGCGCGCCAACCTGGTGGCCACCGCAGTGCACGCGGCGGAGCACGGGCAGGCCTGGTACCCGGTGCAGCTCACCCTGGTGCTTCTGCGCTACCTGGAAAGCGGCGGCCACTACGCCGATGCCGTCACCCTGCACGAACACGCGTTGCGGGCCGCCGAGAGCGTGCCCGACCACCGCAGCGCGGCACAGCTGCGGATCAACCTCGGGGTCGTTGCCATCCAGCAGGGCCGGTACGCCGAGGCCAGCGCCGAGCTGCAGCGGGCGCTGGAACTCGCGCACGAAGTCGGGGATGACTTCGCCCGGGTGCGCGCGCTCGGCAATCTCGGACACGTCTACCAGTGGCAGGGTCGGTATCCTGAGGCCGCGCGGATGCTCGCCGAGGCGATCGCCCTGGCCCGCCACACCGGCGCCAAGGGCACCGAGGCGCGCGGCCTTGGCAACCTCGGCCATGTGCGGTTGCGTCAGGGCCGGTACGCCGACGCGGCGGAGGACCTCCGCGCGTCTGTCGCCATCTGCCGGGATATCGGCGACGCCGTGGGCGAGGCCTACGCGCTGGTGTACCTCGGCCATGTCGAGTCCGCCCTCGGCCGGTACGACGAGGCGGGCGAGCACCACGAGCACGCTCTCACCCTGTTCCGCGGCGCGACCGAGCCGGCCGGCGAGGCGTACGCACTGGACGGCCTGGGCGGCGTCGACCTGTTGCGCGGTGACCATGAACAGGCCCTCGACCGCCTCAGCGAGGCGCTCGCGCTGTTCCGGCGGGTCAGGGAACAGGCCGGCGAGGCGCGTGTGGCGAACAGCCTCGGGGAGGTCGCCGCGGCCATGGGCCGCCCCGCCGAAGCCCGGAGGCATCACCTGTCCGCGCTGCGCCTCGCCGAGGAGATCGGCAACCGATACGAGCAGTCGCGGGCCCAGGCCGGCCTGGAACCGCCGGTAGAGGTCGAGGGTCGGCCCGCGTCGAGCGCGATCGCCACGTCGGTGACGTCCAGCGGGGAGACACCCACCATGCTCGACGATCCGGTGAACAGGTCGATGCTGTAGAACGTCTGGAGGCCGTCCGGGGTCGTCGGGGTGAGGCTGGCGAAACGCTGGCTGGGGACGTTGGCAGTCCGTTGGTCAGGTCACCGTTCGAGACCACCCTGGCGATGGCCGGGGTCCGGATCGCGGTGGGCCAGATGGCGATCCTGCGCCGCCGAGTTGGGCATTTGGCCGAAGACGATGAACAAGTGGCGCAGGCGGTTTTGGAACGGCGGCTCGACGGGCTGTGGACGATCTGCATCCGCGGCGCTGGAGTAAGCGCCGACCAATGCGACGCACTGGTCGCGGGCGTCGATGGCCACACAGAGCGGGCTGTCGAAGTCGAGTGTGGGGCGAAGCTGGAAGGTGTTCCGGCCCAAGCCGCACCAGTTCGAGCGATGGCTCGGCCTGCTCACCGACCAAAGCTGCGGCGCGGCGTCCATAAGACTCTGCGGGCCCTGGATAACGACATCCGCGACCGGGTCAAAACCTGGACGGAGGCGCCCCTGCCGTTCACCTAGACCAGGTCGCAGACGAAATTCTTGGACGCCTTGCCTCACATCTTCAACGAATTCCTGACTCGGGATGCTAGTGGTGCTTTTCGGATCTGTCGATGGTCAGTTGTGTCGATCAGGGTCGCGCCGGTACAGAAATCTTCGAGGACAGCCGTGATCGATACGTGCGTTATCACACACGTGAAGCCGGAAACATTCAACCCCGTCACCTTGAGCGGCGCACTGGCGACGCCTTCGACGGTTCCGTCGTCGCTGATTGGATAGTCCTTCGTATCCAGGGCGGTCGCCGACCGGTGAATGTGAAGTATCGAAACGCCTCGCCTGCAGGTGGCGTCCACGTCGGCGGTCACCTTGACGGAGATCGTGGTTACGTCCGACTTCAGCACCACATCCACTTCGCGGAACGTAATGGTTGCGACGGTACCATCCCAACTGACATCGGTAGCCTCCGGCACGAAATGCGCGCCATCCGCGAGCGCGGCGCTGGAGCCGCCGATCAGAATTATTGCGGTGGCCGCCATTGTTGAAATGGTGGCTGTGGCGAATCTCGCCATAGCGCGCCGTGCCGCACCCAGTGATATGGAAGGAGCGCCATGTTGCCGGCTGGTGATCGATATCGGAGTGTTCGTGGTGGATGGCATGTCAGTCCTCTCGGCCAATATGAGTGTGAAAGGGAGGCGGTCCGTATTTCACGCGCCACGGGCCGGCCCCAACGAGGTGCGGCGGCGACTGGTGCCGGTGCCTGCCCGGAACCAATCGCCGCCGCCGTCAACGCACCATCGGGTAGGTCAGCCCAGAACCCACCGGGAGGCCTCGGTCAGATCGGCTCGAAGTCGATCGGGACGTCGTCACCGTCCTGGTCCTTTGCGCCGCCGGAATCCGGGTTGACAACCGTGAAGTCCTTAGTCGTTCCATCGAGCTGCAGCCTCAGCGTCTCGAACCCGATGCGCAGGGTGGATACTCCGCGCAACGCGGCAGCGGAGACCTTGAACTTGATGTCGATATCGACTTCGATCAGCTGCTCCCGGCGGAAGACCTCCTTCAGGACGCTCTGACTGGTGTCCTTCTTGAAGCTGACACCCCACACCTTGTAGCTGGCCGATGACGGAAGGTTGTAGACCTTCCACAAGCTCTTGAAGTCGTGGCTCCGAAGCCTGCCCTGAATACGTCCTTCGAGATCGAAGCCTTGCGACTGGATCGTGAGTTTCTGGAAGGTGCTGAAACCGTGGAACGCCGTAACGTTGTCCCCGGCCGCCGCCAGCCTCCCGACCCGAGGGCTCGAAAGGATGACGTTGAACCGACCGTTGGTGACGTCGATCACCGGCGGTCTCGACGAGCTGGCGGCGCTGGCCGGGCTGGCGGCGGTCAGAGTTCCGCCCGCGGCGAGGGCCACGACACTAGCGGTAATCGCCACTGCGATCCGGGCACAAGCTCTCCACAAACGATTGCGCATGTCCCTTCCTTCATTTCCGGTGTGATGTGATCCGTTGCGGTCCAAGCTATTCAGTCGCACTGGACAGGCACTGGATAGGCACTGGACACCATCTGAACGACGCGGCCGGACCCGGGGGTTGCTGCCCGGGTCGGTGTACTCCTCCAGCTCAACGGGCGCGCCACCGTAGATCTCGTCCCTGCCCGAAGGTAGCGGCCGCCTCTTGACACTCTTTCTATCTAGGAAAACTGATCGAGGATCACCAGAATGGATGGCGGGCCCGGTTGCGGGAGGCCTGCGGAGAGGAGTACGAGAAAATTCGATTAGCCCTGACCGTCATCGTGTCCGAGACGCCGGAGGCCATCGAATTTCGATTGAGTTACGCCGAAGCATTGTTCGACGGCGCCATCATGAAGCAATTGCTGATCACGCAGCGCCACCTGCTCGGCGAGATGCTGACGACGACGCGCCGTACGAGGCGTTCTATGGTGACGTGACCCCGGTCCTTGCCGACGCCGTCACCGGGCCTGCTGACGCCCAACGGTCCGATCGGCATCATGCTCGGCACCACCACGCTGACCCACGACGGCAGGGGCGGACGGTCGCCGTCGCCGTGTCCGCCGGGGCGGTTTCCCGACGCGCAAGGCCGCGCTAGAGGCGTTGGTGCGGTTGCGCGGCCCGGCCGGGAGTCCGCTCACGGTGGCCGAGTGGCTGCAGCGGTGGCTGGACGATCACCAGGGTGCGCCGTCAACGGTGACCGGGTACACCGATCACGTGCGACGGTATCTGAGCCCGCTGCTGGGCCATCTGTTGCTCGCGGAGGTGTCGGTGGCGCACGTGGAGGAGATGTTCGCCGTCATCACCCGCGAGCACCAGGAAACGGGACGGCGACTGAAGGCGGCGACTTTCGACGGGATTCGAGCCACGTTACGTGCGGCGCTGAACGCCGCGCTCCGTCAAGGTCTGATCGAGGACAACCCCGCGTCACTGGTGGCGCTGCCGCCGACGCGGCGGCCCCGCGCGGTGGTGTGGACCGCCCGCGTCCGGCATTGGCGTAAGACCGGGGAGCGGCCGCCGGTGGCGGTGTGGACAGCGGCGCAGACCGCGCAGTTCCTGGACGCGATCGCCGCGCATCGCCTGTACGCGGCCTACCATCTGATCGCGTTGCGCGGGCTGCGGCGCGGCGAGGCAGCCGGGCTGCGGTGGTGCGATGTCGACCTGGACGAGGACACCGAGCGCCGCTGCGACGGGCGGCACCCGCGGTCGTCGGCTGCGCCGCCATCGCCGGATGGGTCTACGGCGCGGTCAGCTATCACCAGAACACACCGGCCGACCAACAATCCCGATTGGGCGGCTTCAAAGCGGCCCTGACCGGTGCGGCATTAGAAGTCGGCATGACGGTGACCGGGCTCAAGGTCGCCAAAGTCGTCGGCCCCCTGGTCAAGAGAGTCGCTCCCAAGATTCTCGACAAGCTTCGCGGTAAGCCGAAGGGCGGCGGCGCGGGCACGGCCGGCAACCCGGCGGCGAAGACCGCGCCCGCAGCGGCCAAGAACCCTGGAAAGGCCGCAGCGAGCAGGCCTGCAAGCAGCGGGCGCCCCCCTTGCAACAGCTTCGTCCCGAGTGCCTCCGTCCTCATGGCCGACGGCACGCGCAAACCCATCAAGGACGTCAAGGTCGGCGACAAGGTCCAGGCCACCGACCCCGCCACCGGAAGGACCACGGCTCAGCCGGTCGTAGCCACCATCACCGGCGTCGGCTCGAAACCCCTGGTCCAGCTCACCATCGACACCGACGGCAAGAAGGGACACAAGACCGGCGTACTGACCGCCACCGACGGCCACCCCTTCTGGACGCCGACCACCGGCACCTGGACCGAGGCCGGGAAACTCAAGCCCGGCATGTGGCTCCGCACCAGCGCCGGCACTCACGTCCAGATCACTGCCATCAAGCCCTGGACGACTCACCGGCAACGCGTCCACAACCTCACCGTCGCGGACGCCCATACATACTATGTGCTATCAGGGGCAACCCCTGTTCTTGTCCACAACTGCGGCGACACCGATGAACAGCCCAGCCATTTGTACCACTACACAGATTATGCAGGGCGTGCGGCTATTAGGTTCAGTGAAAGGATCTTGCCAGTGGCTGAAGGCGAGGGATCCATCTATCTATCGCCTGATGGGTACACAAGCGCAGCTGAAGCGCGGTCGAAGCTCGCGATGACGCGCGCCAATCCAACTGGTTACTTCAAAATTCCGATGGAGCGAATACGAAACGCCATCGGTCCAGCCCCCGTGCGCCCCTGGCCGCCCGGATCGGGAGATGGTGGAGGCGCGGAGTACTTCACCCAGGAACCTATAGACGCAGTACCGGGCGAGGACGGATTGACCGCGCGCGGTACCAAGGCGGCGGCCGCTTCCACAGCCTCGTGACCGACCTGGGGCAGCACGCTGGTGGAGATGTCACTGGTTGTGGACATGCTGGCGTGCCGCAGCATCGCCTGGACGATCTTCATCTCGGCGCCCGCTGCCAAGTGCAGGGTTGCCGCGCCATGGCGCAGGTCGTGCACCGGATCGGTGGCAGCCCGGCCTCGAAGGCCAGCCGCTCGAACTGGTCGGTCACGTGCGCGGGATGCAGCGCTGAGCCGTCCTCGCGGGTGAAGAAGTAGCCCGAGTCCACCCACGCGTCTCCCCATTCCTGCGCGGCTTGGCCGTTCACGATGCGCCTGGAGGACGGTGATGGTCACCGAGTCCAGCGCGATGGTGACGTCGCTGGCCTCGGTCTTGGTGTCGTCTTCTTCGGCCTCCCAGCCGAGCTGGATCAGTACCTTGCGGATGGTCACGGGTACCGGCGTCGTTGAGGTCGAAGTCCTCCTGGCGCAGTCCGCAGGTCTCGCCCCGCCGCAGACCACGGAAGGCCACCAGATGGTAGAGGGCATACAGGCGGTGCCGCAGAGCACGATCCAGGAACCGGCCGGTCCGCTCCGGTCTCCACACCATGACCTTGCTCGGCCGGTAGGCGGGGTCCCGCCAGATCCGGAACACATTGACAGGACGGTGACCGGCACGCTGCTTGGTCTCAGCGAGGCGTTCCAGGTAGCCCCTGCGCCAGGCGTCGACGCGAGGGGCGGTCCACACCAGCGCCTTCTGCTTCCTGGCCGTGGGGATTAGCGCGCAGGGAGTGCTTTCGCCCGGGAGGGTAATCGCAGATCGGTTGGAGCGGAGCGAGTGCTGGGTGCGGACCGTTCCTACGGTGCCGCCTCACGTACTTGCAGGTCGTACCGGAAGGGCGGGCGCGACAACGACCACCGAGCGGACCCGCGCGGTGAGGTGTCGGCCAGGCGTGCCGTTATCTGCAGGTCGGCGGGGTCGAGCGGTTCAGCCGCCTGCGCGCGGGTGCGGAGTTCGGCGGATAGGGCGGCGGCGTCGCCGTATCCGAAGAGCCGGTCGTCACGGATCAGCGCCAGGGCCCCAGCCCGCTGGTCGTACAGGCCGGACGACGCTTGGCCGGTGTGCAGGGAGAAGATCTGAAGCGCGCGTTCGTCCGCCAGCGCCAGCGAGGTGAACCAGCCGCGCGCCAGGCCGGGCACGGCCTCCTCGACCGTGGGCTTCTCGTGCAGGAGCCGCCCCAGCCGCGCGGTGCCCGACGGGTCGAGGAAGTCGGCGGTGACGAAGTGGCCGTCGCCCAGCGGACGGTAGCCGTCCGGACCGGCGTGCGCCCCCCGCAACCGCAGGAAGGCGCACGGCTCGCAGCTGAGGCCGCGCAGGACGTCGCCGTGACGTTCGAAGGCGACGCTCACCTCCAGGCCCGGTCGCAGCCACAACGGGACGACCAGCCGGCCGCCCGGCGCGAGCTGCTCGAACCAGGCGGTGGGCAGGTTCCATACGCCCACAGTCGCCTGGATGCGGTCGAACGGGGCGGCGTCGGGCGCGCCGTCGGCGCCGTCGACCGCGCGCACGTCGACCGCCGGGCCCAGCCGCCGCGCCGCCCGCTCGGCGAGCGCGGGATCGATCTCCAGCGAGACCACTCGGGCGGCCAGGTGCGCCAGCAACGCGGCGTTGTAGCCGCCGGCGGTGCCGATCTCCAGGACGCGGTGCCCCGGCCGGACGTCCAACTGCTCCAGCATCCGCGCCACGATCGTCGGCTGGCTCGCGGTGCTGGCCGGAAAGCCGTGGCCGTCTTGGGTGAGGGTGACGGCGCGGTCGGCGTAGGCGTCCTCGGGCGGCAGGTCGGTGGGCAGGAACCGTTCCCGCGGCACCTGCCGCATCGCCTCCTCGACGGACTGGGAACGCACCGCCCCGGACGCTTTGAGTTCGTCGACCATCGCGCCCCGCCATGCGGTCGTATCTCCTGTCCCCACTCCCTGACCTCCCGTTTTCGCTCCCGTCCGCGACGGTAGTCGCGGACACTTGAGAACGCCGGGATTTTACCCCTGATTTACCTGATTTCGTTTTATGATCGCGGTGGAGTAGCGGGGCAGAGGATTTTCGGAACCATCTGCACAGTGAGTAGTCAGAAGGAGGCCTCATGAAGCGTTGGGAGAAGCCCACGATTCGTGAACTGTCCATCACCGAGCTGGAGAGCATAGCCGAACTTGACATGGCCTTCGCCGTCATCACGTTCTGCACCGACTTCGCGTGACCGCGACCGCCGAATAGGCGGTTGACGGCGTGACCCGCCGCCCCCTACTCCGCGATCGTCCAAGGAGCGTGATGTGGCGTCGACTACCGTTGTACGCACCCCGCACGTGGTGGTGGAATGGCGGGAACAACGGCTGGTGGCCACCGATGGGGCGACCGGCCGCAGACACGTGGTCACCGTCGAGGCGCTGCGCGTCCTGGACGTGGCCGAAGCGCCCGCCACGGCCGCCGACCTGGCCGCACGCGCCGAGGTCGAGCCCGCTGTCGTCGTCGCCCTCCTCGCCGCCCGGCTGCTAGTGCCACATGACCGGGTTCCCGAGCGTCATTACTGGTCAGCGGCCGAACTGGTGGTCCAGCGTACGACGAGAACGGCGCGACCGGTAGCCGACCGCGAGGCCACGCGGGACCTGATGGAACCACCGAACAAGGACACCGCGGGGCCGTCCCTGGAGCTGCCCGTGGCGGAGCCGGCGGACGATCCCCCGTTCAGCCAGGTGCTGGCCGAGCGCAGATCATGCCGCAGATTCGGTGACACGCCCATCGACGCGGCAACGCTCGGACGCTTTCTGGAGATGGCCTGCGCGGTCCGGCAGGACGCCCGGAAGTTCGGCAGCGGGGTGTCGTGGCGGCCCCATCCGTCGGGCGGCGGGCGGCATCCCCTGGAAACCTACGTATATCCGCTGAACGTCACCGGTCTTGAGCCTGCCGTCTACCGTTACGACCCTTTCCCGCGTCACCTGGAGCAGGTCGAAAAGGCCGACGAGTCGTTCTTTGAAACGGTGCGCAACCTTCATGAGCATAACGAACTAATGGAAGGCGATCCCGCCGTCCTTCTGGTGGTCACCAGCGTCTTCGGGCGAACGATGTGGAAGTACGACAATGGCGGTCTACTGATCGTGCACCAGGACGTGGGGGCCCTTTACCAGACGTTCTATCTGGTGGCGACCGCCCTCGGGCTCGGGGGCTGCGTCATCGGCGGAGGGAGCGAGGCCCTCATCGCCGGCGCATTGAACATCGATCCGTTGCGGGAAGGGCACGTCGGCACCTTCCTGCTCGGTGTTCCCGCCGACGACCGGTACCGGGATCCGCTGCGTGATGTCTTCGCAGAAACGCTTTGAGCGAACCCGCGTCGGGCGGGGTCACTCCCGGCGCAGATACGGCGGTCTCGTCTCGCGTGCCGCGTTCTCGCTGGTCCGAGACGGCCGCGTGCCCCGCATCGTCGAGGCCGACCGGCAGGCCGCCGATCAGCGCCAATGGTGCGCCGACGCGGTCCGCGCCGAGGCCCGGCGGCGGCTGGACGTCGTCCTGACCGCGGCCGAGACGGCGCCGTTCTACCAGCGGGAACCATGGCGGGACCGGTTCGCCGACCCCGAGCTGCGCGACCTGCCCGACCTGACCGGCTTGCCCGTCCTCGAACGCGACGAACTGCGCCACCACACCGCGCGACTCGCCGCGTCCACGGCCGATCCCGGGCAGCTGGACCTGACCTTCACCTCGGGGACGAACGGCGCACCGAGCCACATCCTCCGTCCCCGCGACGTGCCGTCCGACCAGGGCGCCTGCGAGGCACGCTGGTACAGCGGGCTCGGCCTGCCCCGCGTCTTCGACCTCACTGCGGTGACCCCGTGGCCCGGAACCGGCCGGGTCAACGCGGCACTACGGGACCTCCGGGTGGGGTACCACGAGCTGGGAGCCCGGGACGTCCTGCGCCGCCTGGAGCACCGGCTCGGGGCCGGAGACCTGCTGCTGTCGAGCCCCGACGTTCTCGCGCTGCTCCGCGACCGGGTACGCGACTGGAACGACGTGCGCGTACTGGCCTCCTCGTTCGAGGTCTCGCACTCTTGGCCGACGGACGGGGCATCGCCGCCGACGGCGGAGATGTACTGCGCGGCCGAGGTGGCGACGCCGATCGCCTTCTCCTATCCGGGATGCGCGGGCATGCACGTCAACGCGGACTTCGTTCATGTCGAGATCGTCGGCCCTGACGAGGCCCCGCGTCCGTACGGCAGGGCAGGGGCCATTGTCGTCACCGATCTGGTCAACACCGCGATGCCGATCCTGCGCTACCGGATAGGCGACGCCGGTACGCTCCAGGAACCCGGCGCCTGTTCCTGCGGGCGGGCGTTGCCGCTGCTACGCGTCCACGGACGGCTGGTGACGACGGTGCGCGGCGAGAACGGCCCGGTCCCGGCGAAAGCGCTCCGCTCGCTGCTCGGCCCCGGCATGCTCGAACAGCGCACCACCACGGAGTTCGTGTTCCACGGCACCGTTGAACCCGGCCGGTACGAGACGGCGGCAGAGGGGTTCGCACGACTGCTCGGGCCCGTCTCGATCTCCACCGGACCCGAGGCGCACCAGGACCTGGCTCCCTGGGACGGCGCCGTACTGTCGACGGCCCCACGGCACCCGGTGGAACGGCACTTCGCCGGACCGGCCCCCACCCGCTGGGCCTATCTCCGCCAGGATTCCTCGCCCCCCGCTGCATCGTCCGTTCGCACCGCCCGTGATACGGCGCGCCGCGTCCTCCGAGAGCGGTACGCCGCCGAGGGACGGATCACCGACGTCCCCATCGTGGACACCTCACGCAGCATGTATCCCCTGTTCGAGGAGGGCACGCGGGTGCGCGTCCGCTGGGGACGGCCGCACGGCGCGGGGCTGCGCGGCCGGGTCGTCCTCCTCCAGCTTCCCCAGGACCTGCTCGCCGCGCACCGGGTCGCCGACGTCCGGACGACCCCCGACGGCCGCACCGAGATCCTCCAGTTCGCCGACAACTACGATCCGCACAACCCGTTCTGCTACTTCTGGGTCTCGATCGACGATGTGCTGGGCACTGTCATCGGCCTGCGCACGGCGCACGGCCGCACCGTCGACCTCGGGACCCGGCCGGCTCACCTCGCGGGACGGCTCGTCGCGGCGGCCGATCGTGCCGTCACGGGCGCAGGGCGGCCGGACCGGTTCGCCGTCCTGCCCCTTCTGCTCGTGCAGAAAGCCGTCTTCCGCATCTCCTCCCGCCTTCTCCAGAAGACCAGTAGAGGAACCACCCCATGACCGTCTACGCCCATGCCGGTGACGTCGAGAGCAACGACCTCGGGGAGCAGATCCTGCTCACCACCCCGTCGGGAAAGTACCTGGTGCTCGAGGGCACCGCCGCGCTGCTGTGGCGGCTCATCGACGGATCGCGGTCGCTGGGTGACCTCGCCGCCGCCTGCGGCGCGGAGTACGAAGGGGACGCGGCGCAGATCCGCGAAGACCTGGCCGACGTACTCGACGACTGGGCCGGCCGCGGCCTGGTGACGGCCGCGGTCTGACGGGGCGCCGATGCAGGAACGCCTCAGGCTGCGCGTTTTCGGGACACCCGCCCAACTCGCCGCGGTCCGGCCCGAGCTGGACGAGCAGTTCCGCCGCTGGGCCCCGCTGTGGCGGCCTCCCGCCGATGTCGACCTGCGCCACCACTTCGCCCTCCCGGAGCTCCTCGGCCACGTCCTCGCCCTCGGCAGCCTCGAACGCGACGACGGCGATCGCCCGATCGAGTTCGCGGGATGCGCGACGTCCACCGCCGAAGCGATCACCGCATGCGTCGGCGAGCTGGTCGAACGCGTCGCCGCCCGCCGATGGCGCCCGGACGGCGTCCGGGCCACCGCGGCCGAGCTGGCCGCCGCGGGGGAACCGGTCCTGGACGTGCCGGGCGTGATCGGCCGTCCCGTCTTCCCCGCGCGATGGCCCTTTCCCGACTACACCCCGGACCGCCCGCTGACCTGGACGCGAGGAACCGCGGTGGACGACGGGCGGCCCGTCTGGATCCCCGGAGCCCTGATCGCCCTCCGTGACGTCCCGCCCGATGGCCGGCTCAGCGAGATCACCACCATTGGCCTCGCCGCCGGGCGGGACCCCACGTCGGCGGTGCGCCATGCCACCGCGGAACTGCTGGAGCGCGACGCCGTGATGCGGGTCTGGGCGGGCGAGGCCCACTTCACGCCGATCGACGGCATCCCGCCGGAGATCGCCGAGGCCCTGGAACGCGACGCCCGGCTAGGCTGGACCACCGAGCCGCTCCAGACCACGGCCCTGACCGGACGACCGGTCGCCGCGGTCCTCACCCGCAGACCCTCCACCTACTCGTTCGGGATCGGTTTCAGCGCCCACGACGACCCGGCCCAGCGGCTGCGGCACGCCCTGGCCGAGGCCGTCCAGGTACGGCTGCTCGCCGCGTTGTACGGGAACCGCCGAGTGGACGACGTCACCACGTTCCAGGACCATCTTCTCTACTACTGCGATCCCGACCGCTTCGCCCTGCTCGACCGCCTGACTCACGACGACGGCCGCGGGCGCGGCGGCGGCCGCGTCGCCTCGCCCCCCGCCGCCCCCGACATGTCAGCGGCATGGGTGAGACTCGACGGAGAAGACGACGGCCCATCGGTCGTGCGCGTCGTGGCGTCGGGCCTCCACCACATGGAGGTCCGCTCATCCTGCGCCCGCACCCCCTTACCTCCGTCCGCTCCCACCGGCGACTACCTACCCCACCCCTACCCGTGACGGCACACCCGAGCGCAGATAAATCTCGGTGACGACGAAGAGTTCGCTCCGGCGGCGAGCCAGCGACGCCGTCGAAGCCTCGACCAGTTCCTGCCGCTCCAGCAGCAATGAGGTTTCGACCATGGCCAGCGTCGCCGGCGGAACATAGACCTTGCGCGCCATCTCGTACTTCGCGCACTTCTGCAGCTCGAACTCCACCGGGTGTTCCCGCCGACGCACCCCTTCGCCCAGCTCCGGCATCAGCATCGTGGACCACTCCTGAAGCCGCATCCCGGCTCGACCGTCATGTGCCGGACCTGCATCTCCTACCGCACTTCGGACTGCGATAGGCCGCAGGTGCCCGCGGTTGGTGGCCGAGCGCAGCCACGGCAGCTGGTACCTGCGCCTCGAACTGGGAACCGGAACGGATGGTCATCGGCGTCGTGTCCGCCGGGGCGGTTTCCCGACCCGCAAGGCCGCGCTGGAGGCGTTAGTGCGGTTGCGCGGCCTGGCCGGGAGCCCGCTCACGGTGGCGAATGGCTGTAGCGGTGGCTGGACAACCACCAGGACGCGCCGTCCACGGTGGCCGGTTACGCCGATCATGTCCGGCGGTACCTGAGCCCGTTGCTGGGCCATCTGCTGCTGGCGGAGGTGGCGGTCGCGCATGTGGAGGAGATGTTCCAGGTCATCACCCGCGAGCATCAGGCTGCGGGCCGACGGTTGTCGGCCGCGACGTTGGATCGGATCCGCGCGACGCTGCGGGCGGCGTTGAACGCGGCGTTGCGGGCGGGGCTGGTGGAGGAGAACCCGGCGTCGCTGGTGGCGTTGCCGCCGACCCGGCGCCCTCGGGCGGTGGTGTGGACCGCCGCCCGTGTCCAGCACTGGCGCAAGACCGGCGAGCGGCCGGCCGTGGCCGTATGGACCGCCGCTCAGACAGCCCAATTCCTGGACGCGATCGTCCCATATCGCCTGTATGCGGTCTACCACGTGATCGCGCTGCGGGGACTGCGCGGTGAGGCGGCCGGGCTGCGCTGGTGCGATCTCGACCTGGAGGAGGGCACCGCGGTCATCTGCCGCCAGCTCCAACGACGCGACGGGCGGCTGACGGTGGGCCCGCCTAAGACCGCGCACAGCACCCACGTGATCGCGCTGGACCGCACCACGATCGCGGCGCTGCGCGCGCATCGCTCCCGGCAGCAGGCCGAAGCGGCCGCTCATGGTGAGGGCTACCGTGACAGCGGGTATGTCTTCACCAACCTCAACGGTGACCCGGTCGCCCTGGGCCGGCTCACCCACGTGTTCCAGAAGCTGATCGCCGAGCACGATGTGCCGCCGATCCGGCTGCACGACCTGCGCCACGGCGCCGCCACTATGGCGCTCGCGGCGGGGGTGCAACTGAAGGTGGTACAGGAGATGCTGGGGCATTCCAGTATCGTGCTGACCGCCGACACCTATACGTCTGTCCTACCCGAAGTCGCGCACCCCGCAGCCGAGCAGACCGCAACGCACCTGCTGCGCGCCGCGGGCATGGTGCCCGGCACCACCCGACGCCGCGGCCGTGCCCTGGCGCGGCGCCAGCATCCTACCTGGGGCCACACTCGGACCGGTCTGGTGCGGCGCCGGGCGACCAGTAGGCGTCCCGCATTGGCAGGACCCCGCCCACGGGCTCGGCCGCCTGGACGCCTCCGCTCGGATGCTGCGGTATCGGCTGCGTGATCGAGAGCCTGCGCTCCTCGCCCTACCCGACGGCCTGCGAAAAGGACTAACCGCACACCGATGACGCGCCACCTCGACTAGGTCGGCGCGGGAATACGGCCTTGCCTTCACCAATCGCACGGGATAGATGCGGGCGTTGGCTCGGCTTGTGTGCCCTCTCGGCCCCAGGGTGGCCTCAGCCCGGCCCCAGGTTGATCGTCCACATGCCCACTAAGACTCGTTTTCCCTGGTCAGGGGTGGTGGGTCGCGTGGGACTCGAACCCACAACCTACGGATTAAAAGTCCGGAGCTCTGCCAATTGAGCTAGCGACCCGTCCCGCAAGCGTACCGAGATCGATGGGGGGTTTGCGACGGGGTTATCG
>NZ_SMJX01000107.1 GCF_004348535.1 Actinomadura sp. KC216 | reverse complement strand
CATCACCCCTCGCCTCCCAGAAAACTGACCGAGACCAGAACGGAGAAACCGCATGGATTCGGTTACGATCATCGTCGCCGCGCTGGGCGCGGGCGCCGCAGCAGGCCTCAGCGACACCACGGCCACCGCCGTCAAAGACGCCTACACCCAGCTAAAAGAATTGGTCGCAGCGCGGATGGCCGGGAGCAACGCGGCTGAGGTCGCGCTTGCCGGATACCAGAACGACCCAGACACCTGGGAGGCGCCGCTCACCAAGGCGTTGCTCGAGATGGGCACGGGCGCCGATACCGAACTTCTGGAAGCCGCTCAGACGGTCCTGCGACTTCTCGGCCGGCAGCCGACGTCCAAGTACCGCACCACGGTGCATGACTCGTACGCCTTCCAGATCGGCGACCACGGAGAACAGGTCAACCACTTCGGGCAGTGACCTCTTACGCCCACTCCCGCGTCGAGCACCGCCTACCCCGTCCGAGCCGGGGTTCGCGTCGAGTCAGCGTCATCCGGCCTCGGATGCCGCACGCGGTCAGCGCACCGCCGAGCAGCAGTGCCGCCAGGATGCGGCGTCGCGGATGGTGCATCGCGTCTCCAGAGGGTGATCCGTGATCCGGAGGATGGATCCGGGGACAAGAGCGCGGGGTGTCTCCGCAGGTTATGCGAGACGTCCAGCGCGGCCAGCTCCCGCGCGGTCGCGGGGCTGAGCAGCGAGGCGTGGATGAGGTGGTGGCGGGCGGGCCACGGGTCGGCCTTGTGCGCCGCCTGGTACGCGCGGGCGACCGCGTCGCAGGCGCGGTCGCCGGTGGCGTGCACGCCGATCCGGAAGCGGTGCCGGTGCAGCAGCTCCACCATCTCGGCCAGCTCGGCGGCGGGGTCGTCGGCGGCGATGACCGCGTGCCCGCAGCCGCCGCCGCGCAAAGGCTCGTCGAGCGAAGCTCGTCCGTTGAATGGCGGTGGGTGGGGGCTGGAGGACGGGGCGTACATCCAGGACGTGCGCAGCACCGGGATGCCGTCGGCGAACAGCTTCACCCCGGCGACGCGCAGCCCGTGGTCGCCGAGCCGCATCGCCTCGCGGATCGTGCCCGCGTGGTTGGCGTCGCCGGTGCCCGTCCAGTGCAGCAGGACGCCGAGCCGCAGCGGCAGCTCGCCGCGCATGCCCGCGTACCGGCCCAGCAGTTCCGGGGAGACCATCGGGTCGGTGACGCTGGTGACGCCGCGCCGGTTCAGCTCACCGGCCGCCGCCGCGATCGCCTCCCGCCAGGTCGCCTCGGCGGGCTCGGGCACGTGCCGGGCGACGAGGTGCGCGGCGGCCTCGACCAGGTAGCCGGTGGGCTCGCCGGTGCCCGGGTCGCGGACGATCCGGCCGCCGTCCGGGTCGGGGGTGTCGCGGGTGATCCCGGCCAGCTCCAGCGCCCGGGTGTTGACCCACGCGGCGTGCTCGGAGCGGTGCCGGCAGAACACCGGCACGTCGGGCGCGGCCCCGTCCAGGTCGTGCCGGTCCGGCAGCCGGTTCCCGGACGCGAACTCGGCGATGCCGGGCAGGGTCCAGCCCCGCCCGACCGCCCAGCGTCCGGGCGGGGTGCGCCGCGCCTGCGCCGCGACCGCGTCCCCGACCTGCGCGAGCGAGGTGAGGGGGCGCAGGTCGGCCTGGTAGGGCGGGCGGCTGATCGCCCACATCGCCAGGTGCAGGTGCGCGTCGTTGATCCCGGGGATCACGGTCCGGCCGCGCAGCGCGACGACGCGGGTGCCGGGCCCGCGCCAGGCGGCGATCTCGTCGTCGCCGCCGACCGCGAGGATCCGTCAGCCCCCGGCCGCCAGCGCGGTGGCCGCGGGGTGGGCGGGGTCGAGCGTGTACACGACCCCGCCGGTCAGGATCAGCTCGGCGGCCGTCATGCCGCGCCTCGCACGCGCCCCGTCCGGGCCGAGCCGCTCCAGCACGCCGCGCAGCGCCTCGGCGATCTCCCCAGCTCGGGCCGCCCGTGCCCCACCTGGGCGAGCCACAGCCCGCCGGTGGCGTCCAGGTACTCGCGGCCGTCGGCGTCGCGGAGGCGGCAGCCGTCCCCGGACACCATGACGAGGCGCTCGTCGACGGTGCCGGGCAGGTTGGGGTGGAGGATCGAGCGCCGGTCAAGCTCGGCGAGGTGGGCTGTGCTGCGGATCGGCATGGGCGGCTCCTGCTCTGCGCGGATGGTCGGACGTCCTGGCTGCTGCCGGACGCCTGAACCGCACCATGCGGCCGAGCCTCGCCCTCCCTCCGGTCATGCCGGGTCTCGCCCCATGTCGTGCGCGCGGATGCGGTCGAGGAGGGCGAACAGGGTCTTCCATTCCTCCGGTTCCAGCGCCGTGTCGAGCCGCTGGTACACCTCGGCGATGAGCGGCTCCGCCTCGTCCAGCAGCGCGCGCGCCTTGCCGGTCAGCCAGACGTGCACGCGGCGCCGGTCCTCCTCGGAACGGCGCCGCTCGACAAGGCCGTCGCGGGCGAGCCGGTCGACCACGCCCACCACGACGGGCCGGTCGAGCAGCACCCCTTCGGCGACGCCCGAGATCGTCCGGCCGTCCTCGTCCCGCAGCACCCGCAGGACCCGCCACTGCGGCGAGGTCAGCCCGAACCGCCCGTAGACCGCGCGGAAGCGCGGGGCGATGGAAAGCTGGGTGCGGAGCAGGTCCGTCTGCAGCGAGTCCGCGTAGCGCGGCATCCCACCGCCGGCCTGCTCCGGGGACGCATTAGATGTCACAGTCATGATTGTGATGTTAACTAATTTGGCGTGTCGAGCATCACATTGAACTCGTCCGGCCACTCACCGCACACGCCCGGGACCCCCGCGGGCGACGCAGGCCGGCCCCAGCGCAGGGCCCCTCCAGGAGCGTGCGCAGGCCAGGCGGGGCGGCCGAATCGGCGGTGGCGCCGGGGCGGGAATCCCAGGAGTGATCAACGCTTCCCAACCGCACCAATCTCTAAATGATCTTCACGGTTAATCTACGAAAATCTCACCCTGCCGCCATACCGGCGGAACCGGCGATCAGTAGCCGACGACACCTGTCGTACTTACGTCGGGCCGTGCCGATCCCCCTCCGTCACGGCAAGAATGACGCTGAGTAAACATCAGCGAACGTATCGTGACCCGCCAATGGGGTGCGCGCAGACTGCGGAGCGTAGGCCAACAGGGTCCTCTGCCCACCATTCCCTCATGATCTACATGGGAGGACTGTCCTCTTCGCGTCAGACACTCCTCTTGTTGACGCAAACCTTAGATGGTAGATTACCCAATCAGTGACAGAGGGTGAATATGGGGGCTCGTTAATGGTCACGCTGCGCAACAATGCATTGGGCTTGTCGGGGTTGACAAACGTCGTGCAGGACGTTATCAAGCTGCCAATGCTCCAGCCAGGGACCGCTCCATAGGCTACGGCAGGGGTCCTTCACAGACCTGCCAGCGCTACCGCATGCCCTTCACCTCGCCCTGAACGCCACGACGAAGGCAACCACCCGTTCCGGTCAACGAAAGTGGAGTCATGGTGCACATACTGACTAATGACGAGCGACGAAAGGTTCACCACCCGCAAGAAGCAGAACATGAGGTAACCGTCCACGTGCGGAATGAGATGATCCGCGCGGGCCTGACCACCATGTTCTCTTCCTTATCCAGAGTGGCCACCGTTCACTCATTCGATGCGGCGCGGGGAGGATTGCATCGTATCACCGACAGTTTGGTAAGGGTACTGGTTCTGTCCTGTACCGATGAGCAGGAGAGCGAACACGCCCGGCAGGAGAACAGAGAACTCGCCATGAAGGCGGCGAGCAACGGAATCAAAGTGCTCTATCTGCTCGACTGCACCGACCATGCGGTCATCACCGAGGCCACCACATTGCCCGCCGACGGTTTCCTGCTGCAGCGCGAGCTGACGGTCGACGCGCTGGAGGACGCCCTGGTCAGGCTTTCTCAGGGGCAGATGCCCATTCCCTCCTCTTTGGCCCGCGGGCTGCTCTCCCAGGTACGCAACCACAACTCGGAGAACCGGAGCCGCCCCGTCCTGTTGACGCCTCGCGAGCACCAGGCGCTGACGCTGCTGGCGGAGGGTTTGAGCAACAAGCAGATCGCGCGCCGGCTGGGCATCTCCGAGCACGGGGCGAAGCGGCACGTCGCCAACGTCCTCGCCAAGATGAACTGCCCCAACCGCACGCTGGCGGTGGCCATGGCCCTCCGCGACGGGCTGCTGACCGAGAACCTGCCGGGCATCTAGTGACAGGTGCCCACCCAGGCAGGTAGATCCGCGCGGATACTCGTCCGCTCGGTCGAGGCTCCCCCGCGGACGCCGTCGCCGACGAAACTCCAGGTCATGGATGTTCGTGAGGAAGACACTCGCCGCGCCATCGACGTGGCAGGCTGGTCCTTCGGAATCGATACACGTGGCACCGGCCCGCCCGTCATCCTGATGCACGGCCTGCTCACCGACAGCCGGGTCTGGGACCCGATCACCCGGGTCCTTGAGCGGAGCCACACCGTCATCTCCGTCGACGCCCCCGGCCACGGACACTCGCCCGCGCGGACGTCGCCGTTCACCCTCGAAGAAGAGGCCGACGCTCTGGCGGCTCTGGCCAAAGAACTCACCAATGGTGAGCCCGCCATCTGGATCGGCCATTCAATGGGCGGGATGAAGGCGATGCGCGTCGCCCTCGCTCACTCGTCCCTTGCCCGCGCGCTCGTCCTGATCTCCACCCAGCCCTACGTGGAGCCCGTGCACAGCGCGGCACCGTTCGAGGCGCTGGTCGAGACCATGAAGAGCGACGGGATGACCAGGGATCTCGCGGATGTGATCGCCCGGCTGAATTTCCACCGGAGCTTCCTGGGAACGCCGGTCGCCCAGTCCTGGATCGAGCATTTCTCCACACTCGACGGTCATGAAGTAGAGCACACCTGCCACGCCGTGTACCGGCGTGGAGACATCTCCGAACGGCTCGGCGAGATCACGGTTCCGTGCTTGGTGATACACGGCTCGGACGACGTTCCTATTCGGGTCCGGGTCGTCCACGCCTACACCGAGCTGCTCCCGGACGTCCGGCTCGTCGAACTACCGGAAACCGGTCACACACCAATCTGCGAACACCCAGCGAAGGTAGCGGAAATCATCGGCGAGTTCCTGCGATCCCTGCCGCGTTGACCGACCGTGGTATCCGTCCAGCCGTTGACGAAAGACCGCCGGCGGCCCGAGACCCGAGGACATGAGATGACCGTAGACAGCACCGATATCCAGCGGCTCAAGGAGGCGGTGGCGACGAAACCCGTCGGTGACCTCCAGTCATGGGCGGCCACCGAGGAAGGCGGGATCGACGAGCTTCTCCGTAAGATCTTCGACGCCATCCCGACCATGTTCCTGCCGGAGAAGGCCGCACGGGAGAAGCTGTCGGTCCTCCAGTACGAGATCACCACGCCCGATGGGCCGCGGAAATACTTCATCAAGGTGGAGAACGGCACGTGTGAATCCGGTGAAGGAAGCGCGAACGATCCGACGGCGAGCCTGACGGTCGACTTCCCGGACTTCCTGCGGATCATCACCGGAAATCTCGCCGGCATGCAGGCCTATCTGTCCGGGAAGCTGAAAATCACCGGGGACACCTTGTTCGTCAACCGGTTCGAGGGATGGTTCAAGCGCCCTTGAAGCCAAGGACGAGGGCCGTCCGGCCGGCAGGGGCAAGGGCGCGCAGACCCCTGACCGGCCCGGCCGGACGGCCCTCGGGCGTCAGGAGGACTCCGCGAGCCGCGCCATGGTGTCCACGATGAGCAGCTCCTGGTCCATCACGACCGCCGCCACCGCGCCGCCCGCCGCCGCCATGATGACCTGGCTGGGCGGGAACGGCCACGACTCCAGGCGCGCCATGTCGCCGACCGCGAACGCACCCGGCACCGTGGTCTGGTAGAAGTCGTTGATCTTCACCGCGCCGTCCGGAAGGATCTCGCAGCCGAGGTTCTCGGCCAGCGGGCTCTGCTGCCGCAGGGGGGCACGGACGAAGATCCCGCCCCGCTCCAGCTTCTCGCCCGAGGCGAACACCAGCGACTTAACCTGCCCGTCCTGGCTCTCCACTCGGCTGACGGGCTCCTCGTTGAGTCCGATGCCGTGCATCTTGAGCACCGCACGGTTCTCCTCGTCGATGTCCGCCGGGCCGTTGGTGCACACCACGATGTCGTCGCTGAAGCGGGTGATGTGCACGGCGGTGGTCACCACCCGGGGGTCGCTGCCCAGCACCGCCAGCGGACGGTCCCGCATCTCGTACCCGTGGCAGTACGGGCAGTGCACGACCGTCCGGCCCCAGCATTCGCGCAGGCCGTCGACCTCGGGAAGCTGATCCCACTGTCCGGTGGCCAGCAGGAGCCGCCGGGACTCCTCCCGGGTGCCGTCGGCGAAGGAGACCTCGAACACCTCGCCGTTCTTGACGACCGTGCTGACCTCGACGTCCCGGATCTCCGTCGTCGGGTAGGACAGGACCTCTTCACGGCCGATCCGCCGTACCTCGCTGGGCGGCAGCCCGTCCCGGGTCAGGAAACCGTGCATGTGCTCCGCGGGGCCATTGCGCGGATGCCCGGAGTCGGCCAGGAGCACCTTGCGCCGGACACGTCCCAGGGTGAGGGCGGCGTTGAGCCCTCCCGGCCCGCCACCGATAATGACCACGTCATACACGATCGATTCTCCTCCAAGCGCACTTTCGGGTGTCGTTGCCACTGACTCTCCACAATGCGGACATCACGCCCCGGACGGAAGAGCCGTTCGCAGCGGCATCTTGATCACCGTCCAGAGTAGTCACCGATCGGTCACCCATACCGTTCGTTCCGATGGAGCCCGGGTGAACCGGAAGTCCGCCATCTGTGGCCTTCGCACCAATTTGCGGTATCGGGCGGTCCGATATGGCCAGTTGTTGACCACCGTGCCCGCCGCATTCTTGAACCAGTTGGTGCAGTCCGCGGTCCACACGGTCGAGCCCATTCCCGCCTCCACCAGGCGGACCCACTCCTCCAGGGCCTCCGGACGCGCCTCCAGCGTACCTCCGCCGTTCGCGGCCATCTCCCGCAGGCAGGCGGTGATATAGCCGGCCTGGGCTTCGAGCACATAGATGATCGAATTGTGCCCGAGATTGGTGTTCGGCCCGTACATGAAGAAGAGGTTGGGGAAGTTCGGGGCGGCCATCCCGAGGTAGGCGCGTGCGCCCTTCTCCCACTGGCCGGACAGGGTGCGCTCATCGCGCCCGATGACCTCGAGCGGCTCCAGGAACTCGGTGCTGTGGAAACCGGTGGCGTACACGATCGTGTCCACCGTGCGCAGCTCTCCGTCGCTCTGAATGCCCTCCGGCGTCACCTGGACGATCTTCTCCGTGACGACCTCGACGTTGTCCCGTGCCAACGCGGGGTAGTAGTCGCTGCTGATGACGATCCGCTTGCATCCGATCGGATAGTCGGGCAGGAGCCGTTCCCTGAGTTCGGGGTCGGGGACCTGCTTGTTCAGGTGCGAGACCGCCATCTTCCGGAGGAACCGCGCGGTCCAGCCCTGGTGCAGCGCGGGAAGCAGCAGCCGCTCGGCGCGCCACGAAAGGACGGACCGGTAAAGGTCGTGCGTGAACGGCAGGGAGCGGAAGGCCAGCGAGAAGCCGCGGCCGAACTCCAGCGGCGACTTGGCGAGGACCCAGGTCGGGGAGCGCTGGAAGGCGTACAGGCGGCGGACCCGCGGGGCGATGGCGGGGATGAGCTGCGCCGCGCTCGAGCCGTTGCCGATGACGGCGACGTCGCGTCCCGTCACGTCGAGGTCGCCGGGCCAGCGGGAGGAGTGGAAGGACAGGCCCGCGAAATCGTCCCGCCCTGGGATGTCCGGGTACCGCGGCCTGCTCAGCTGGCCGACCGCGCTGATCACCACGTCGGCGACGTGCTCGTCGCCGCCGGTCGTCCACAGCCGCCACTGCCCGGCGGGCTCGTCGAAGCGCAGCCGCGCGATCTCGGTGTTGAGCCGCAGGTGCGGCCCGAGGCCGTGCCGGTCCACGCAACGGCGCAGGTAGTCGAGCGTGTAGGCCTGATCGGGGAACCGTTTCCCGGGCTCGCGGTACTTCTCGAAGGAGTAGGAGTACAGGTGGGCGGGGATGTCGCAGCCGGCGCCCGGGTAGACGTTGTCGTGCCACACCCCGCCCACGCCCGCGGACCGGTCGAAGATCTCGAACGAGTCGCACCCGGCCTCCTTGAGCCGGATCCCCATGCACAGGCCGCCGAAGCCCGCACCGATGATCGCCACTTTGGGTTTGGGACCATGCCATGCCGCGACCATTGAGGGCTTCACTCCGCCGGCTTGCGGTACACCGTCACGTGGGACTCGCTTTCAGCGGTGAACTCCGCGCCGCTCCAGTCGGCGGAACGCGACTCGATCACCAGGCCGGCGTTCAACGCCATGAGGTCGAACTCGCTCGGCCAGACATAGCGGTACTTCACATCGTAGGTTCGCTCGCCGTCGCCGCTTTCCAGGGTGTAGCGCGGCCACATCAGCTGGGCGACCTTGTCGTGCTGGCGCATTCCGAGGTAGAGGACGCCTTCGTCCCTGCGCGCGACCTCCATCCGCTCCCCGGTGGTCGCGCCGAAGTCGTACAGGCCGGGGTTGGGGATGAACGCCTGCACGACGAAGGCGCCTCCCGGCCGCAGCCGCTTCGCCACATTGGTGAAGCAGCGCAGCTGCTCCTCCTGGGACGGCAGCAGCAGGAAGGTGTTGAACACCACGAAGACGACCTCGTACGTGCCGGGCACGTCCACGTCGGCCATGTCTCCGGCGACCACGGTGATCCTGTCGCCACCGGGCCTGGCCTTGAGCAGGTCGATCATCTTCTGGGACGCCTCGATGCCCGTGACCTGCAGCCCGTTCGCGGCCAGGGGCAGTGCGACACGGCCGCTTCCGATGCCCAGTTCGAGGAGCGGCTCCCCCTCTCCCCTACCGCGACGTGCGAGTTCACCGAGGAATTTCGCGGCCAGCTCGGCGTCGCCCTCGTCCTGCAGCCGGACCACCCAGTCGTCGTACACATCCGCCAGCCGGTCGCCATAGTCCGCCGGGCCGAACCGATCCTCTTCCGTCATGCCCCCAATGCAAGTCCACCGCCGTCGCCGATCACGAGATGCGTCCGAGGGGGCTGATGAGGCTGCCCATAAGGCCACCCGAACATGAGTGCCTCTTCGTCCCGGTTGACGGCGGACATGCCTTTGGCCGGACCCTTGCACCATGACGGACTCACTCACTGCCGCCTCGCCGGAGACCGAAGCCCGGTTGATGGCGTTCTTCGACCCGGCCAACCGCGCGGACCCCTACCCGATCCTGAACGCGCTCCGCGAAGCGTCGCCCTTCACCTGGATGGACGGCGGGCTCGTGGTCCTTGGGCGGCACCGGCACGTGGTGGAGGTGCTGAAGCACCCCGACGCCAGCGTGGATCGCACCAAGTCGCGGCTCGGCGACCCGGAGGCGATCAAGTCCCGGGGGAAGGTCCTGTCGTTCCTCGACCCGCCCGACCACACCCGGGTCCGGCGCCTGGTCTCCAAGGCGTTCACCCCGCGGGTGATCAGCCGGATGGAACCCCGCGTTCACGAGATGGCCGACGAGCTGCTCACCGCCGTCCGCGACCGGGACCGCGGCGGGCTCGAGCTCATCGAGGACTTCGCCTACCCGCTGCCGATCCGGATGATCGCGGAGATGCTCGCGGTCCCGACCAAGGACCTGGACACCTTCATGGCCTGGTCGGACATCCTCGCCCAGGGGCTGGACCCGGCGGTGGCCGCGGAACGCACCGAAGAGGCCGTCGCCGAGGACCTCGCGACCCGCAAGGCGTTCAACGACTACTTCCGCCGGCAGATCGCGGAGCGGCGCAACAGCGACGCGGACGACCTGCTGACCCGGCTGGTCCAGATCGAGGAGTCCGGCGACCAGCTGTCCGAGGAGGAGCTCCTCAGCATCTGCGTGGTCCTGATGGTGGCCGGTCACGAGACGACCACCACCCTCATCGCCAACAGCCTGCTGGCGCTCCTGCGGCACCCCGATCAGCTCGCGGCCGCCCGGAAGGACCCGGCCCTCATGCCGTCAGTCGTCGAGGAGGTGCTGCGCTGGGATCCGCCGGTCCATCTCACGCACCGGGTCGCCAAGGCGACGATGGAGTTCGACGACCTCACCATTCCCGAGGGCACCGACATCCTTCTCCTGCTGTCGGCCGCCAACCGTGATCCCGATGTCTTCACCGACCCGGACCGGTTCGACATCGAGCGGTCGGAGCAGAGCCGGCTGGACCACCTGGCCTTCTCGATCGGCCCGCACTTCTGCTTCGGTGCCAGCATGGGGCGGATGGAGGCCCAGATCGCGGTGTCGGCCGTGCTCGACCGCTGCGCGGACCTGGCCGTGGATCGAGACGACCTCCCCTACCGGCCGCACGTCATCCTGCGCCGTCCGGAGCGCGTCGCGATGTCCTACTCCACGATGCGCTGACGCCTGCCGGCGCTCCACCGGCAGGCGGTCCGGGCCGGGCCCGATCGGGAATCGGGCTCATGACGGAGTGGACGGGAACGGCACACGGAGTTCCACGGCCTCGACGAGCCGCTGGAACTCCGGGCATTGGATGAAATCCTCGGCCGGGCAGTTCAGCACGTGCTCGATCAGCTCCTTGGCGGCCTCCGTCTGCGCGATGCGCTCCACGAGCCGGGCGTGGTGCTGCTGAAGCAGTTCTCGCCGCTGCTCGGGCTGGGGAGTGGCGAACATCTCCGCCAGCTGCCGCAGGCTGAAACCGGCCTCCTTGCCGCGCACGATCACCGCGACGCGGGCGACGTGTTCTTGCTGGTAGCGGCGTCGGCCGTTGACTCGCGCTGCGGGCTGCAGGAGCCCTGCGCTCTCCCAGTGCCGAAGCACATGCGGGGCGACACCGAAGCGCGCCGCGAGCTCACCGATGGTCATACCGCCGCCTGTCTCACTTGACTTCACGTGAACATTAACTTGCACAGTGGTGAGTGTCGTCAAGTTCACCGCCCGGCACGCCGAGGCCGCGGTCCGTCAACGGCGGTGCGTACGCCAGCACGAGGAGCCGACCAGCATGACAACCACATCCCCCGCCCCGACGACCTCGGGGTGGTCCGGGAAGAGCAACGTCCCCTTGGCGTCCATCGGCCTGGCCTTGGGCGTGTTGCTCTCCGTTCTCGACCAGACCATCGTCGCCATCGCCCTTCCCGCGATCTCCGCCGACCTGAAGAACTTCGATTCGATCAGCTGGATCGTCACCGCCTACGTGCTCGCGTCGACCGCCACGGGCACCCTCTACGGGCGGCTCAGTGACCGGTTCGGGCGCAGGAACACGTTCATCGTCGCCATGGCCCTCTTCACCGTGGCCTCGGCCCTGTGCGGGCAGGCGTCCTCGATGGGCGAGCTGATCTTCTATCGGGCCGTTCAGGGCATCGGCGCGGGCGCGCTGTTCGCCATCCCGACGATCGCGCTGGCCGAGCTCTTCCCCGAGCATCTGCGCGGCCGCGTGATCGGGCTGCTCGGCGCGATCTTCGCCCTCGCCACGCTCGGCGGCCCGCTGGTCGGCGGGGTCATCACCGACACGGCCGGGTGGCGGTGGATCTTCTACATCAACCTGCCGCTGGGCATCCTGTCCATCGTCCTGGTGGCCGTGGCGGTGCGGATCCCCCGCACGGACGCCCGGGCCAGGATCGACATCCTCGGCTCCGCCCTGCTGGCGAGCGCGGTGGTGGCGATCATGCTCGTGGCGGAGTGGGGCGGCCGGGAGTACTCCTGGACGTCCGGGCTCGTCCTCGGCCTGACCGCCGCCTCGGTCGCGCTGTTCGGGCTCTTCGGCTGGTGGGAGTCGCGGGCCACCAACCCCCTGCTGCCGCTGAGGCTCCTGACCAACTCCGTGATGCGCATCGTGCTGCCGGTGACGGTGCTGCTCGGCGCGCTGCTCTACAGCATGGTGGTGTTCCTGCCCACCTACTTCCAGGCCGCTCATGGCATGTCGCCCATCGAGGCCGGCCTGGCGCTCAACCCCTGCGTCGCGGCCTTCGTCATCGCCTCCGCGCTGTCGGGCTGGCGGGCCAGTTCGACGGGCCGGTACAAGCGCTACCTCGTCGCCGGCGGCGGGATCATCGTGATCGGCTTCACGCTGTTCGCGCAGATCGAGGCCGACAGCAGCTACTTCATGGTCACCGTGTACAGCACGATCGCCGGTATCGGCGTCGGGTTCCTCCTGCAGCTGCTCGTCGTCGTCGCGCAGAACGCGGTCGAGCCCGGGCTGCTCTCGGCGGCCAGCTCGGCGGTGCTGTCCATCCGCGGGCTCGGCATGGCGCTCGGTGTCGGGTTCTTCGCGAACATCCTCATCCGCCAGCTGGACGGCAAGCCCCCCACAGCCGACAACCTGTCCGTGACGATCCCCGACACCTTCGTCTACGGCATTCCGCTCGCGGTCCTGCTGTTCGTTCTCACGCTCGCGATTCCGGGGCGTTCCGCCTCGGGCGAGCAGCCCGCCGCACGGGGCAAGGAAGCAGAAGCCACGAATTGAGAAATCGAGAGGGAGAAGACCCATGGGGGAACGCATCTTCGGCAATGGCGCCGGATTAGCGCACCGGTTGATCCACCGGATCGGCCATCACCTCGGCCACTCGCGCCATCGTGGGGAGTCCGGCGCAGGTCACAAGACCGAGGCGGGACAACAGACCGGGGCGGGCGACGAGAGCTGGAACGGCGACCGGTACGACCGCGTCTCGGCCCGGCTGCTGCGGCCGCTGTACCGCAAGGTCTCCAGCGAGGTGGCGGCGGCGGCCCCGTCGGGGGCGACCGTTCTGGACGTGGGCGCGGGCACCGGCCGGCTGCTCCTGTCGCTGACCCGCCGGCGTCCGGATCTGAAACTGCTCGGCGTCGACATCTCACCCGAGATGGTGCGGGTCGCCACCCGTAACGCCCAGTATTCGGACGTCATCATCGAGCAAGGTGATATCAGGCGGCTGCCGCATGCCGACAACAGCGTCGACTTCGTGATCTCGACGTTGAGCATGCATCACTGGGAGTCGGTGCGACCGGCGGTGGCCGAGCTGGCACGCGTGCTGCGCCCGGGTGGCGAGCTGTGGATCTATGACTTCCGGTTCGTGTCCGCCCAGCGCCTGAAGGACGCGGTGAGGGAAGAGGCGCGCTTCGCCGACCGGGCCGTGGAACGCGTGCCGGTCCGGATATGGCGGCTGCCGATCACTCCGATCGTCCGCTTCAGCCTCACGGCCTCCCGGCCGGCCACCCTCGGCAACCTCGTGGAGTGATCGAGGGCGAGGGCGGGCCGGCCGGCGAGGGGCTCGGGAACGCTCGGCTCGGCGGGGGTGCGGCGACCCCCGCTCAGTCGCAGTGCGCGTCGGCCACGGAGAGGGCGTCGTCCAGCATCTCGAGCCCCTTGCGCGCGTCCTCCTCGCTGATGTTGCAGGGCGGAGCGATGTGGATCCGGTTCAGGTACGTGAAGGGCCAGACACCGCGGCCGAGGAAGGTCAGCAGGAGCTCGATGGCCACCGGGGTGAGCCGGCCGGCGGAGTCGAGGGGAATCAGCATCTCCTTCGTCTCCTTGTTCTTGACCAGTTCGATGCCCCAGAACGCGCCGATCCCGCGGACGTCGCCGACGCTGGGATGCCTTTCGGCGATCTCCGCCAGCCCCGGCCCGAGGATGTTCTCGCCCAGCCAGGCCGCGTGCTCGACGATCCCCTCCTCTTTCATGACGTTGATCGTGGCGACGGCGGCGGCGGTGGCCAGCGGGTGTCCTGAGTAGGTGGTGCCCGCCGGGTAGGGCGTCTCCCGGAACGTCTCCACGATGTCCGCGGAGATGATCACGCCGCCGAGCGGGACGTAGCCGGAGTTGACCCCCTTGGCGAAGGCGATCAGGTCGGGGCGGACGCCCCAGTGGTCCGCGGCGAACCAGCGTCCGGTACGGCCGAAACCGACCATCACCTCGTCGAGGATCAGCATGATGCCGTACCGGTCGCACAGCGCGCGCACCCCGGCGAGGTAGCCGTCCGGCGGGACCAGGACACCGCCGGAGGTGCCGGCGACCGTTTCGAGGACGATCGCGGCGATGGTGTTCGCGCCCTCCAGGATGATCGTCTGCTCCAGATGCGCCAGCGCCCGGTCGCATTCCTCCCGGTCATTCGCCGCATTGAACGCGGTCCGGTATCGGTACGGGCTGAAGAAATGCACGACCCCGGCGGAACCGGTGTCGTTGCGCCAGCGGCGCGGATCACCGCTCAGGTGAATCGCCGTCGTCGTCGCACCGTGGAAGGAATGGTAGGCGGCGAGGAGCTTGTGGCGTCCCGTGTGCAGGCGGGCCATCCGGGCCGCGTGCTCGATGGACTCGCCACCGCCATTGTTGAACAGGACGTGGTCCATGCCTTCCGGGGCGATCTCGGTGATCAGCCGGGCGGCCTCCGAGCGCGACTCGGTGGCGAAGTACGGGGCGACGACACAGAGCCGGTCCGCCTGTTTCTTGATGGCTTCGACGACCTTGGGGTGCTGGTGTCCGATGTTGGTGTAGACGAGCTGCGAGCAGAAATCGAGGTAGCGGTTGCCTTCGAAATCCCAGAACCAGGAACCCTCGGCTCCGGCCACAGGCAGTGGATGGACCGCGCCCTGGGCCACCCAGGGGTGGAAGACGTGCGCGCGGTCTCCCGCGAAGACGGACTGGCCGAGCTCGGGGTCGGCCACCGGGTTCAGTTCGCTCATGCCGCCAACCTACGGCCTGCCCATGGCACTCGACAGTTCCGAGTGACCTGACCGGTCGGGCACCGCCAAGGGGGGCGTGAGCCGTCAGGCGGCCTCGTCCTGCGCGGCGAACCACCGTTCGAATTTCGCGAAGTAGAGCATGTTCCCCGACATCTCTATGTCGCCCGCGACGAAGGCGCGAATGATGTCCAGCTCGCCGGTCACCAGACGCAGGAACACCGCCAGATCGAGGGAAACGCTCAGGTCGACGGGCCCAGCGTCCCCATCTCCCCGCCCGATATCGCACTTCTCTTCAGCCACGACCACGGAGTAGGACCGGACCGTCCCGGCGTGCACAATGTCGTAGCGGAACCGCCCTTCCTGGCCAATGGCCGCCGCCGGCCGGAAAATGCTCCGCATCCCCTCGAATATGTCGTCCAGCAGCCCGTCCACCCCGCCCGGATGCTGGTCGATCATGTCCGTCACCTGCGGATCGCTCGTCATGCGCTCCTCCTTCGCCAGGCGGCCACTATCGCGCGCTCCCACCGGCTGCGGGAACACCCATCGGGGCGTACGTGCGCGTGGTCCGGACTGCCAAACCGGGCCATCCGATTGAGCTCTCCTTTCAGGTCTTCGTCGGCGCCCCGGGGCCCGCTTAGCTGGGCCGAGGACGGCCGGTGCGCGGATGCCCGGTGCTCCGGGCCCTATCCCGACCAGCGGAGGTCGCATGTACGACGTCATCGTTGTCGGAGCTCGCTGTGCCGGCTCACCGACCGCCATGCTCTTGGCCCGGGCCGGCTACCGCGTCCTCCTGCTGGATCGAGCCGGGTTTCCCAGTGACCGGATCTCCACGCACTACGTCCAGCCCGCCGGGCTCGCCCGGCTCCGGCGCTGGGGCCTGCTCGATGACCTCATCGCCACCGGATGCCCGCCGATCTCGCGTGCCCGCTGGTGGTTCGGGGACGTCAGCGTCCAGGGGTTCACCCCGCCGCTCGACGGCATCGACGTCGCCTACGGCCCGCGGCGCACCGTCCTGGACGCCCTGCTCGTCAACGCGGCGCGGGAGGCCGGCGTCGAGGTGTGGGAGAAGTCGACCGTCCACGATCTGGTGATGGAGGACGGCCGCGTCATCGGCGTGCGCTGTTCCCGGAACGGCGGCCCCGACCAGACCCTGACCGCGGCGGTCGTCGTCGGGGCGGACGGCCGCAACTCGCTGGTCGCGCGCAGGGTCGGCGCGGCCGAGTACCGGCGCCGCCCGGCGCTCACCGTCGTCTACTACGCCTACTGGCGCGGCCTGCGCCGCAGCCACGAGATCAACGAGGTCTACCTGCACGGCGAGGCGCAGATCGGCATGATCCCGACGCACGACGACGCGATCCTGATCCAGGCCGCGCGGCCGAGCTCGTGGTACGACACCTACCGGCGCGACATCCGGGGGCACTATCACCGCGCCATCGAGGTCGCCGCCCCCGACCTCGCCCGCGAGCTGGCCTCGGACGGGGAACAGGTCGGGCGGTTCGCGGGAACCGGCGCGCTGGAGAACTTCTACCGCGTCCCCTACGGCCCCGGCTGGGCGCTGGTCGGCGACGCCGGATTCCACAAGGACCCGCTGACGGGACAGGGCATCACCGACGCGTGGCGGGACGCCGAACTGCTCGCCACCGCCTTGGACTCCCTGTTCTCCGGCCGCCAGTCCTGGGATTCGGCCCTCTCGGAATACCAGCTGGCGCGCGACGCCGCCTCGGAACTGATCTACGAGTTCACCTACGAGGCGGCGGGCCTGCAGATCGGGCCGCTCACCGACCACCTGCTCCGCGGCCTGGCCGCCGACCGGTCACAGGCCGACCGGTTCTTCGGGGTCCTCGCGGGCGCGGTCGATCCCATGGACTTCTTCTCGCCCGGCAACATCCGCCGGCTCCTGCGCGGCGCGATCGGCGAGACGGCCCTCGCGGGCGAACCGCGCTGATGAGGCCGCGCACCACCGCTCAGCCCTGCCCAACCGACAGGAGACCCCAGTGACCGAGCACGCCACCGGGGCCCCGGTACCCCGGCTCGACGACTTCGATCCCTTCACGCCCGCGTTCCGGGCCGATCCCTACCCCGCCTACCGCCGCATCCGCGAGATGGGCGGGCCCGTCCTGTGGGACTACCTCGAGTCCTACCTCGTCGCCCGGCACACCGACGTGACCTCGGTCCTCGCCGATCCGCGCATCCAGGTCGAGCCGGCGCCCGAGGTGGCCGAGCTGATGGCGGCGATGGTCCCCGAGTCGCTGGCGCCCATGCAACGCACCATGCTGTTCCGCGACCCGCCCGAGCACGGGCGGCTGCGCGGCCTGGTGCGCAAGGCCTTCACCGGTTCCGGCCTGCACAAGCCGCTGGCGGCGGGCCGTGAGACCGCGGCCAGGGCGCTCGCCCGGGCCACGGAAGAGGGCACGTTCGAGGTGGTGAGCCAGTTCGCGTTCCCCGTGTCGGTGCAGGTGATCGGCGACATCCTCGGGGTGCCGCGCGAGGACCTGGACGACCTGCGGGCCTGGGGGCAGGCGCTGTCGCCCGCCGCGGACATCCCGCCCGGCCCGGAGGCGCTGGACCTCGCCATCGACGCCTACGAGCGCTTCGACGACTACTTCGACCGGCTCGTCGCCGAACGCCGCCGCAACCCGCGGGAGGACCTGCTCACCGGCCTGATCCAGGCGCAGGAGCGGGGGCAGCTCACCCGGTCCGAGCTGCACGCGACGGCCACGCTGGTGTTCGTCTCGGGACACGAGACCCTGATGATCCTGATGTCCAACGCGGTCCTCACCCTGCTGCGCCATCCCGACCAGCTCGCGCTGCTGCGCCAGCGCCCGGAGCTGGCGGGGAACGCGGTCGAGGAGCTGCTGCGGTTCGAGAGCCCCCTGCAGCTGGCGACCGCGGGCGGGGGCCGGTGGGCACGCGAGGACATCGAGATCGGCGGGCGGGTCATTCCCGCCGGTAGCCGCATCCTGACGCTGATCGGCGCGGCCAACCGGGATCCCGCGGTGTATCCCGACCCCGATCGCTTCGATGTCGCCAGGACGGTCCAGCGCCCGCTGTCTCTCGGGCACGGGTTGCATTTCTGTGTGGGCGCCGTCCTCGCGAGGGCGGAGGGTCGCATGGCCATCGAGGAGCTCGCGCGGTGGGAGGCCGACCTCGAGCTCACCGAGGAGGAGCCGCAGTGGCTCCCGCTGTTCATCCAGCGCCGGCTGGGCGCGCTGCCGATCAAGGTCCGCGCCCGCTGACCCGGCCCCGCCGCTGACGGCCCCGCCGCTGACGGACCCGCCGCTGACGGACCCGCCGACGGGAGCCCTCGTCGGCGGGTCCGAGCTTGTTCGGCGCAGGACGCCGCAGGACGCCGGTCGGTCAGCGCAGGTCGGTCGGTCAGCGCAGGTCGGTTGGTCAGCGCACGACGTCGGTGAGGTCGCGGCGAGGGCTCGCGGCGGCGGGACGGGTCGGGTACCCGAGCCGGAAACAGGCGAGCCCCTCGCCACGGTCCCCGGTGATCTCTGCGAGCGCCTTGGTGAACCGGGGTTCGGCACCGGTCTGCCGCTCGCGATCGGACCGCACGAAGAACATGTTCAGATGGCCCAGCCCGAGCCCGCGCGCGGTGGCGAAGAGGTGGATCCGCTGCAGCAGCCGCCCGCCCTCGACACGGCAGGCGTTGTCGGCGGCGTCCGGAACGACGATCATCCCGTAGGCGGCCGCGGTGGCCGTGTGGACGTTGCGGGTCTGCCTCAGCCAGAACCGGTCGGCCGTGGACCGCGACTGGCGGGGCAGCATCTTCCCGATCGCGCTGATCGGCCGCGCCAGCCCCTGGGTGTCGATGATGTTGCCGTCCCGGTGCTGCTCGATCTCCCGCTTGCTCTTGCGGAACCAGACGTAGCCGTCCTTGGACTGCTCCTCGTCCTTGACGATCTCCTCGGTGGCGGCGATCAGCAGCGTCCCCACCTTCTTCCGGCCGGCGTCGTCGGCGAACAGCATCAGCGACGACGACTCCAGGTCGTCTCCGAGCCCCGCCATCTCCGTCAGGAGCGCGTCGGGGATGGGCCGCTTCTGGAAGGGGGCCCGGTTGGTACGGCGCAGGGGAATCGCCTGGTAAAGCTCGCCCTTGTCGGGGGTGCCTGAGCCGAGCACCACGGTGGCGGCGTGGCCGGGGTCTCCCGGCATCAGCGTCACCTTCGGCGCGTACCCGTTGGCGCGGGCCGCCAGGACGAGGTTCTCCAGCGCGCACCCCAGGCCGACGTAGAGCTCCCGGTGGAACGGGTCCAGCGCGCCCTCCTCGCGGGCCGGGTCGAGGAACACCTCGATCCGGTCCTCGGCCACCTCGAACTGCCACGCCTGGACGTTGCGCGGGTTGGCCGCCAGGATCGCGGCGGCCACCGCGGCCATCGGACCCTCGTGGTCGTTCCACTCACGCCAGGGGTCGAAGGCGGACCCCGTCTGCAGTCGCGATGTCGCGCTCATGTGACTCCCTTTCCAGACCGGCCTCGCATGAAGACAATCCGTCCGGGCCGGAGCGCGCCACCCCCATCGGAGCGCGCCACAGTGGTGCCCTTCCGGCCAGCCCCAACCGGCCACCGCTCCGGTGCCGAGCGATCCGTCGGGGTAGCCGAAGTGCCTGTCTCGCCGATGGTTCTCCGAACCGGGGGCGGGCGAGCAAGCTTCATCCATGGAGGCGCACCTGCTGCTCATGACGCTGGACGATCCGGCACCGTCGTGCGCCACGCCGGTGCTCGTGCTGTGGGACCTCGCCACGCTGCTCTACCCCACCGACGAGATCGACCGGCGGCTGCACCGGGACGCGGCCGAGCAGGTGCTCGGCAGGCCGTGCACGCCGGCACCGCCGGCCACGGATCTGACCGACCCCGAGCTCGCCAGAAGGACGCTGCTGCGGCAGGGCCTGTCGGCCACCCAGGCCGGGGCCCTCCTGCCCGCCGTGCTCGGCCGCCTCGCGGTCTGCCACCGTTCCCGCGGGCTCGCCCCCGCCCAGTGCCGCGCCCGCCCGGACACAGTCGCGGCGCTGCGCATGGCCACGGGTGCCACCGGCGCTGTGCACACGGTGCTGACCGGGACCATCCGGCCCAACGCTTTGCTGCGGTTGCGGGCGTCCGGCCTCACCGGCCTGGTCGACACCGGCGCGGGCGCGTACGGCTCGGACGACTGCCGGTGGGAGAGGCTCGTCTCGATCGCGGGCCGGCGGGCCTGGGCCCGCGACGGAAGGGAACCGCCCATGGTGGTCGTGACGTCACGGCCGCGGGTCGCCGAGCAGGCCCGGACCGCCGGGGCCAAGGTCATCCAGATCGCCGGTGACGGGCGGCACGGGCAGCACGGGCAGCGGGCCGGGTACCGCGGCCTCACGCTGCCCGACCTGCGGACCGCCGCCGAGGTTCTCGTCGAACTGCCCATGGATGAATGGTCACGCAATCTCGTCCCGCCCCGGTCCAACGCCGGCTGACGTGGGCGATCTACCAGAGAGGTAGCGATGAAACTAGGCGTTTCCCTTCCGACGGTCGGCCCAGTGGGCAGGCGCCGGTACCTTCTCCAGGTCGCGGAGGCGGCCGAACGGCTCGGGTTCGACTCGCTCTGGGTGAGCAGCCACGTCGCGTTGCCGAAGGACCGCCAGAGCACCTGCCTGTACCCGCGCGCCAAGACCGCGGACGCCTACAACTGGGGCGTCCCCTGGCTCGAGCCGCTCACCGTGATGGGCGTCGTCGCCGGAGTGACGGAGCGGATCAAGATCGGCACCCATGTGCTGGCGCTGCCCTACCGCAACCCCGTGATCCTGGCCACCGAGCTGGCGACCCTGGACCAGCTTTCGATGGGACGCGTCATCCTCGGCGCCGGAATCGGCTGGATGGACGAGGAGTTCGCGACGGTCGGCGTGCCGCGGACCCAGCGCGGAGCCCGCACCAACGAGTGCATCGAGGTGATGCGGACCCTCTGGGAGTCCAAGCGGCCGACGTCGTTCCACGGCAGGTTCTCGGACTTCACCGACATGTGGCTCGCCGCCCGCCCGCACACCCCGACGGGCCCGCCGATCTACGTCGGCGGCAACACCGAGCCGGCGCTGCGCCGCGTCGCCCGCTACGGCGAGGGCTGGCTCGCCCACGAGCTCTACCCGGACGAGGTCCGCGCCGGCCGCGAGAAGCTGCGCGCCTACGCCGAGGAGGCGGGCCGCGACCCCGATTCCATCGAGCTCACCGTACGGCGCGGGCTGGTCCCGCCGTTCCCCGTCATGGACTTCATGTCCGACCGCCTCAACATCACCGGCTCGCCGGAGCAGATCGCGGAGCAGCTCGACGAATACCGCCGGGAAGGCATCTCGCTCCTGGTGCTGGACCTGGTGATGCGCCCGGCCGAGATGGTCACGACGATGGAATGGCTGACCAAGGAGGTCACCCCCCTGCTGTCGTGAACGTCCTGGCGTGAACATGTTTCGGCTCCGGCGGTGAGGGAGGTTTCACCGCCGGAGCCGAAACGCGGGGTCACCGAGACTGCGGGGCCTCGGCCTCCAAGGACTCCTCTTCCCGCGGCGTCTCCCGGACTCTTCGGCGGGCCGCCGCAGCGTATTCGGTAAGGACGACGGCCAGCGCGATGACCGCCAGCCCGTACCATTCCATGTCGTGATAGAGCGCCTTCTGATATCCCTGTGAGTGGGCCCAGAAGTCCAGCCCGATCCCGGTGAGCTGGATCAGCGCGCCCACCAGCATGACAGCGGAACCCGGCAATAACCTGCCCGCGAGAAAAAGCCCGGCCAATCCGGTGATCGCGACGATCAACGCGCCGCTGTAGATACCGGAGTGAATCACCAGCAGCTTCCGGGGCGGCTCCACCACGAACGACAGGTTCTGCGCGTGCCAGTAATTGTCGAAGGCCTTGCCGCCCAGGAATATCACGATGCCCGTGTACATCGCCATGTGCAGCGTCTTCGGGTTTATCCACTCTTTCGGCAAGGTCATTCCCTCTCCCTGGCCTGTTCGGCCAGCGACCGGAGTTCATTTGTCATCGATGCGACCAGCGCGTCAATGGTGGCGCTGTCGTGCAGCCCGCTGCTGTAGCCGAAGTCCAAGGTCAGCCGGCCCGCGACGATGTAGCTGATGAGATCGATGACCCGGAACCGCCGCCCCGCCCTGCTCCGCTGCCGCCCGTACGACAGCCGCGGCACGCTCAGCAGGTCACTGCGCAGGAACAACTCGTCGATCTGGCCGATGTAGTTGAGCCCGACCTCCGCGCCCGGCATGGTGGCCAGCGCGGCGGCGCGGGGATCATCGGACAGATGGCGCAGCAGGCCGTACCCGGCGAACTGGCCGGGGACCTCGCGGAACTGCCGGGCGACGTCGTGCACCGTTTCGGTCACCGGCTCCGCCGGCTCGAACTCCACCAGGATCGGGGCGATCGTCGACAGCCGGCCGACCGTCCGGCTCACCCGGGCTCCGGGGATGGGGAGGTCGCGCCCGTGCCGCTCGAAGTCGACCAGGACGCGGCGTGGACCGTCTTCATCGGCCGCGTCCAGGGGGACCGCCCGCAAGAGGGCCGCGCACAGGACATCGGTCATCTCGACGCCGTAGGCGACCGTCACCTCGCGCAGCAGCGCCTCGGTCAGGTCGAGGTCCAGGCGGGCCGTGGTGGTCTGCAAGAAGGCCAGGTCGTTGGAGCCGGTGGGGTGGTCCCTCCGTACCGGGCTCGCCTTGGCGCGTTCTGGCCTGGTCCAGTAGTCCAGCTGGTCCAGGACGGCATCGGTGCGCGCATGCTCGCTGAGCAGCCGGGTCCATTCGGGGAAGGTCGTCGTCTTCGCCGGAAGGCGCGCTTCCTCGCCTTCGTGCAGCCGTTCATAGGCGAAGAGCAGGTCTTCGAGCGTGACGCGGGCGGAGTAATGGTCCACGACGAGCCAGTGGGCGAGGAAGAGAAGGCAGTGCGGCCGGTCTCCGAGGTCGAAGTAGGCGAGCCGCAGCATCGGGCCCTGGTCCAGGCTCAGGCTTTCCTGGAGGCGGTCGCTGATCTCGATGATCGCCTTTTTCTGGGTTTGCGTTTCCAGATTCGAGAGGTCGTGGACGCTGAACGGCAGCGGCTCGTCCGGCTCCATGGCCTCGATCCTGGCCTGCCAGCCGTCCGTTTCCCGGAATCGCAGGCGGAGCCCGTCATGATGCTCCAGCACGCGCCGCAGCGCCGCCTCTATGACATCGGGGTCGAGGGGGTGCTGGAGCGACAGCAGGAACGACGCGTCGTTCCAATGGTGGCGTCCGGGCAGATCATGCGAAAGGAACCAGAACTGCGAGGGCGTCATGCCCGTCGGACCGGACACCTGTCCCTGCTCCACGTCGGTGGCCACCGATTTCACCAGCGTCGCCTGCTCGGCGATGGTGGGGTTCTGGAAGATGTCGCGGAGTTCCAGGTGCAGGCCGGTGTCGTCGGCGGAGGAGGTGGCGCGCAGGGCGAGGAGGGAGTCGGCTCCTTGGTCGAAGAGGTTGTCGTGGACGGAGAGCGTCGGAGTGTTGAGAAGCTCGGACCAGATACGGGTAAGCGTGTGCTCGGTCGGATTGCGAGGCGGAGTGTGAGGGAGGGCCTCGTTGCCAGCGGCGTGCTGGGGGTCGGGCAGCGCGGACCGGTCGACCTTCCCGTTCGCGGTCAGCGGCAGCGCGTCGAGGGTGATGATCGTGCCGGGGACCATGTAGGCGGGCAGTTGTGTGCCCAGCCATTCGCGCAGGGCGGCCTGGTCGGGGGTGTGACCGTCTGCGGGCAGGACGTAGCCGATGAGGCGGCGGGTGCCGCGCGGGTCACCGTGCGCGGTGACGATCGCGGCCGCCAGCTCAGGGTGGGCGGCCAGGGTGGTCTCGATTTCGCCGAGCTCGATCCGGAACCCGCCGATCTTGACCTGGGTGTCCTCCCGGCCGAGGAACTCGATGGTGCCGTCGGGCCAGTACCGTCCCAGGTCACCGGTGCGGTAGAGCCGCTCCCCGGTCTCGGGGTGAGTGATGAACGCCGCGGCGGTCTTCTCCTCATCAGCCCAGTACCCCAGCGCGACGCCGGTGCCGCCGATGTACAACTCGCCCACCGCCCACGCCGGACGCGGGCGCAGCTCGGCGTCCAGCACCTGGACGCTCTGACCCCTGAGCGCACGCCCATAGGGGATCGAGGCCCACTCCTCCTGCACGGCTTCGATCGGGTAGAAGATCGACCAGATCGAGGCCTCGGTGGCCCCACCCAGACTGATCACTTGTAGCCCCGCCACCACGTCGCGGGCCCGGTCGGGCAGCGACAGCGGAATCCAGTCGCCGCTGAGCATCGCCAACCGCAACGACCCCAGCGCCCCGCCACCCTCGTGGGCGGCCTGCTCCACCGCCAGCTCGAACAGCGCCGGAACCGAGTTCCACACCGTCACACCGTGACGGTCGATCAGCTCCACCCAATGGCCCGGTTCACGCTCGGTGCCCGGGTCGGGCATCACCAGCGCCGCTCCCGCGGCAAGCGTGCCGAACACGTCCCACACCGACAGGTCGAAGCTCAGCGAGGACACGGCCAAGACCCGATCGTCCGGCCCCAGCCCGAATCGCTCGTTGACGTCGGTGACGGTGTTGACCGCACCGCGATGGTCGATCATCACGCCCTTGGGCTCACCCGTCGACCCGGACGTGAAGATCACGTAGGCCAGATCGTCCGGCTCCTGCACCACCGGCAGCGGCCCCTCGGACGCCGCCGTCCATCCCGCGCAGTCATCGACCGGCAGGACCGTGACCTGGTCGGGCCACTCCAGCCGGTCGGCCACGGCCTGCTGGGTCAGGACCACTCGGACTCCGGTGCGCTCCAGCAGGCGTGCCCGTCGCGCCGCCGGCAATCCCGGGTCGATCGGGACATAGGCCGCCCCGGACGCCAGGGTTCCGTGTACTGCGGCGACTTGTTCCCAGCCCTTGTCCATGCAGACCGCGACGAGTTCACCCGGCCGCACGTCCAAGTCGCGCAGACGCCAGCCGATCCGCCGCGACCGCGCCACCAGCTCGCCGTAAGTCAACTCGCCCGAGGACCACACCACCGCGGCACGCTCCGGCCAGCGAGCCGCCGCGCGCTCCACGCCCTCATGCAAAAGCCCCTCGCCAGGTGACACCTCACCCGTGGTCAGGGCGGCCACCTGCTCCGCATCATCAGCGGACTCGACCAGGGGGGTGCGGGCTAGCAGGCCCGGGCGTTGCCATGCTTCGGGGTCGTCGGCCAGGCGCTCGACTAGCTCCTGGTAGGTGGTGAAGGCCT
>NZ_SMJX01000106.1 GCF_004348535.1 Actinomadura sp. KC216 | reverse complement strand
GTGCGGCGGCGGGTGCGGCGCGCCGACAGGGTCCGGTCGACGCGGTAGGCCGCCAGCCGGACGAGGAACGCCTGCGGCGGGCACCGCAGGAACCGGGGCGTCACGCGGTGGACGCCGCCCGCCGTCCGCAGCAGCAGCGCCGCCGTCCGGCGGCGGCCGCCCGTCCAGGGCAGGCCGTACTGGTCGCGGAGCGTGCCGGGCAGCAGCGCCGCGGTGAGCAGCCGGAACACCGCGAGGGCGGGGAACAGCACGCGCAGCCGCCGCGGCCGGAGCACGGCGGCGGCGACCTCCCGCGCCGTGCCGGTCACCTCCAGCGTCGCGAGCATGTCCGCCATGTAGGCGCGGAACGCGGCCAGGTCGGCGGGCTGCGACTCCGGCGGGCAGCCGAGGACCTCGGCGACGGCGCGGGCCTGCCGGTAGTACTCCTCCGCCAGCGCGCCGCCGTCGAGGCCGCCGTGGCCGCTGCGGCGCATGACGTGCTCGTGGATGTGCAGCGCCGAGTCGATGAGCGTCGCGTTGACCCACAGCTGCAGGTCCGGGTCGTTGCCGGAGTAGCCGTCGCCGCGGACCGTCCCGTGGATGCCGCGGACCTTCGCCGCGATCCGCCCGACCTGCTCCGGCGTCCCGAACGTCACGATCAGCAGGAAGTCGAGCGTGCCGAACAGGCGGGCCAGCGGACGGTCGGCGAAGTCGCTGTGCTCGGCGACGCCGCGGGCCACGGCCGGGTGCGCGAGCTGCATCAGCAGCGCCCGCCCGGCGCCGAGCCCGACGAGCGGCTCGGCGGCGAGCGCGCGCAGCACGTCCCGCTCGGCGAGCAGGTCGCCGAGCCGTTCGGGCGAGGGGATCTTTGGTGGGGCGGGCACGGGGCCTCCCGGCGCTCGGGAACCGGCGCGGCCATCCTCGCCCACTATTGACAGATGGTCAATAAGGTGGCGGGGCCGCCCGGAACACCAGACCAGAGGCCTCCCCGCCGTACGGGAGGGCCCCTCGCCGCTCTCCGCGCGTGAACGGTCCGCGGGCGGGCACCCTACGAAGGTCGGAGACGGATCCGCTGCACGGAGGATCCGGCCGCGCCGCCGGACCGCTACCGTGATCCCGATCACGGTATTTCGGCGACGACCACGCAGGATGGGTGCATGATCGAGGCGGAGAACCTCACCAAGCGCTACGGCGACAAGACAGCCGTCGACGATTTGTCCTTCACCGTCGTCCCCGGGCGGGTGACCGGGTTCCTCGGCCCGAACGGCGCCGGGAAGTCGACCACCATGCGGCTGCTGCTCGGGCTCGACCGGCCCGACCGCGGCGACGCCCGGATCGACGGCGTCCACTACACCGACCTGCCCGCGCCGATGCGCGTGGTCGGCGCGCTGCTGGAGGCGCGGGCCGTGCACACCGGGCGCAGCGCCTACAACCACCTGCTGTGCCTCGCGCAGACCCAGGGGGTCGGCAAGAAGCGCGTCGACGAGGTCGTGGAGCTCGTCGGGCTCACCGGCGTCGCCCGCAGGCGCGCCGGCGGCTTCTCCCTCGGCATGGGGCAGCGGCTCGGCATCGCCGCCGCGCTGCTCGGCGACCCGTCCGTGCTGATCCTGGACGAGCCCGTCAACGGCCTCGACCCGGAGGGCATCGTCTGGATCCGCACCCTCATGCAGCGGCTCGCCGCCGAAGGGCGGACCGTGTTCGTCTCCAGCCACCTCATGAACGAGATGGCCGTCACCGCCGAGCACCTCATCGTCATCGGGCGCGGCAGGCTCATCGCCGACTGCTCCACCGAGGAGTTCATCGAGCGCAGCACCGAGAAGATGGTGACCGTCCGCAGCCCCGACGCCGCCCGGCTCGCCGGCGTGCTCACCGACGAGGGCGCCAAGGTCCGGACCGCCGAGGACGGGCTGCTGACCGTCACCCACATGGAGGCGCCCCGCGTCGGGGAGCTCGCCGCCGCCGAAGGAGCCGTCCTGCACGAGCTCACCCCGATGCGCGGCTCGCTGGAGGCCGCGTTCATGGAACTGACCCGCGAGAGCGTCGAGTACGGCGCGGGCGGAGAACCGGTGATCGGCCCAGTCCCGGGCACCGGGCCCGCGCCCGGCGCGGGGCCCGCCGCCGGAGGACCCGAAGCCGGGGCCGCCGGGAAGGAGGAGACGCGATGACCGCCGCCACCAGCGACACCGCCGCGCGGCCCGCGGGCCCGCCCGCCTACGAGCGGCCCGGCTTCGGGCGGCTCATGCTCGCCGAGTGGACGAAGATCCGCACGGTCCGCTCCACCCTCTGGACGCTGATCCTGCTCATCGTCCTCGACCTCGGGTTCACCGCGCTGTTCGTCGGGCTGACCACCGCGCAGTGGGACAACATGACCGACGCCGACCGCGCCTCCGTCACCGCCGACCCGGTCAGCTTCATCCTCGGCAGCGGGTTCTTCCTCAGCCAGCTGACGATCTGCGTCCTCGGCGTCCTGGTGATCGCCTCCGAGTACTCCACCGGCATGATCCGCGCCAGCCTCCTCGCCGTGCCGCGGCGGCTGCCGATGCTGTGGGCCAAGGCCCTGGTGTTCGCGCTGGTCGTCCTCGCGCTCGGCATCGCGGTGTCGTTCGCGTCGTTCTTCATCGGCGCGGCGCTCATCGGGGACAAGGCCGAGGTGTCGCTCGGCGATCCCGGCGTCCTGCGCGCCGTCGTCGGCGGCGGGCTCTACCTGGCGATGCTCGGCCTGTTCGCGCTGGCGATCGGCGCGATCGTCCGGCACACCGCGGGCGGCATCACCGGCGTGATCGGGTTCGTGCTCGTCCTGGCGCCGCTCGCGACCCTGCTGCCCGGCAGCGTCGGCGAGCGCATCCACGCCTACCTGCCCTCCGAGGCGGGCGCCCTGATCGCCAAGGCGCACCAGGGTGAGAACGACCTCCTCACGCCCTGGCAGGGGTACGGGGTGTTCGCGCTCTGGACGGTCGCGCTCCTCGCCCTCGCCGCGTTCCTCCTCAAACGCCGCGACGCCTGACCCCAAGCACCCGACCCCCTCCGAACGCCCGGCCGTCCCGGCCGGGCGTTCGGCGTGTTCAGGGGTCCTGCCACCGGAACGTTGCAGTGGGCAACGATCGCGGCTATGCTGGTTTTAAGCAAGTGCTTAAAGCGTTCGACCAATCCTGGGGGTGCGGTGGCGGGCGAGGAGCAGGTCCCCACGCGGCTGCGGCTGCTGGAGGCCGCGGTCGCGGTGATGGCCGAGAGCGGCTGGTCCGCGGTGACGTCGCGGGTCGTGGCCGAGCGGGCGCGCGCCAACAACGCGCTCGTGCACTACTACTTCGGCTCGGTGGACGCGCTGCGCAAGGCCGCGGTCATGCACGCGGTGGAGAAGGAACTGGAAGGCCCCGTCGAGGCGATCCTCCAGGCCGGCGACGCCCTCGACGGCGTCGCGGAGGCGATCGGGGGCCTCCTGGAACGCGGCCCCGGCACCGCGCAGCAGCGGGTGCTGGTCGAGGCGCTGATGCAGGGCCTGCGCGACGAGGAGCTGCGCGAAGGGGGCATCCGGCAGATCCGGGCGTTCCGCGACCTGCTGGCCGCCCGGCTCGCCGCCGACCGCGACGCCGGGCGGCTGCGCGCCGACGCCGACCCCGAGGGCCTCGCGGTGGTGCTCGGCGCGCTCCTGGACGGCCTGCTCCTGCACGTGCTGATCGACCCCGGCACCGGCGCCGCCGCCGCGACCCGCGGGCTCCTCGCCCTCCTGCGCCCGGCCGGAGCCGGCGGTACCCCCGACGCCGGAGAGGGAGGAGACGACGATGACGCGTCATGATCGTGGGCAGGCGGCCGTCCCGGACGGCGCGGGCGCCCGTGCCGGCGGCCCGGCCGTGCGGCTGCGCGGCGCCGGCAAGACCTACGGGACGGGCCATGCCGCCGTGCACGCGCTGCGCGGCGTGGATCTTGAGGTCGAGCGCGGCGAGTTCGTCGTGCTGCTCGGCCCGTCCGGATCGGGCAAGACGACCCTGCTCAACCTGATCGGCGGGATCGAGCCCGCCACCGGCGGCGAGGTGATCGTCGCGGGCCGGGACCTGTCCGGCCTCGGTGAGGACGCCCGCACCGCCTACCGGCGCGACGTCGTCGGGTTCGTGTTCCAGTTCTTCAACCTGGTCCCGACGCTGACCGCGCTGGAGAACGTCCGGCTCGTCGCCGAGCTCACCGGGCGCGGTGACCGCGAGCGGTCCGCGGCGGCCCTCGAGGCCGTCGGGCTCGCCGGGCGCGGCGCGCACTTCCCGGCGCAGCTGTCGGGCGGCGAGCAGCAGCGCGTCGCGATCGCCCGCGCGCTCGCCAAGGACCCCGAGCTGCTGCTGTGCGACGAGCCGACCGGCGCGCTGGACCTGGAGACCGGGCGCGGCGTCCTGCGCGTCCTGCAGGACCTCAACGCGCGGGGCCGCACCGTCCTGGTCGTCACCCACAACGCCGCGATCGCGGCCATCGCGCACCGCGTCGTGCGGATGCGCTCGGGCCGGGTCACCGAGGTGACCACGACCGCCGCGCCCGCCACCGCCGCCGAGGTGACCTGGTGAGCACTCTCACCGTCAAGCTGCGCCGCGACCTGCGCCGCCGCCCCGCGCAGCTGGTGTCGGCGGTGGTGCTGGTGATGCTCGGCGTCGCGCTGTTCGGCGCGTCCTACGACGCCTACAGGAACCTCGACGCCGGGTACCGGGCGGCCTTCGACCGGTACCGGTTCGCGGACCTGACCGTGTCCGGCGGCGACACCGCCGCGATCGCCGAACGCGCCCGGGGCACGCGCGGCGTCGCGGCCGTGTCCGCGCGAACCGTCGCGGACGTGCCGATGCGCATGCCGGACGGCTCCACCCTCGTCGGCCGCGTCGTCGGGTTCCCCGCCGCGTCGCAGCCCGAGATCAACCGGGTGAAGGTCCTGACCGGCCGGTACCTCGACCCCGCCGCCCCGGCCGGCGTCCTGGCCGACAAGCACGTCGCCGAGGACGCCGGGCTGAGACCGGGATCGGCGGTGTCGGTGTGGGACGGGCGCGCCTGGCGGCCCGTGAACGTGCGGGGCACCGCGTCGTCGCCCGAGTACCTGTGGCCCGCCGCCAGCCGCCAGGACGTGCTGCCCGCGCCCGGGACGTTCGGCGTCCTGTACGCCCCGGAGCCGCTCGCCCGGCAGATCGGCGGCGTGAGCGGGCCCAACGAGGTGACCGTCCGCTACACCGGTGCCGGACGCGCCCGCGCCGCGGACCTCGACGCCGCCCTCACCGCCGCCGCCCGAGGGCACGGCGCCGGCGCGGCCGTCACCCGCGCCGACCAGCCCAGCAACGCCGCCCTCGCCCAGGACATCCAGGGCTTCTCCCGGCTCGCCGTGATGTTCCCGCTGCTGTTCCTCGCCGCCGCGGGCGTCGCCGTCTACGTCGTGCTGACCCGCCGCGTCGCGCGCGACCGCGCCGTCATCGGGACGCTGCGCGCCAGCGGGTTCCGCCGCCGGACCGTCGTCGCGCACTACCTGGCCACCGGCGTCGCGACCGGGCTCGCCGGGTCCGTCCTCGGCGCCGCCGCCGGGCTGCCGCTCGCCGGGACCGTCACCCGCCTGTACGGGGACGCGATCGGGCTGCCGGAGACGACCGTGTCCGCCCGCGCCACGACCGTCCTCGCCGGGGTCGCGTTCGGGCTGGCCGCGGGCGCGCTCGCGGCCCTGGCGCCCGCGGTGTCGGCGGCCCGCGTCCCGCCCGCCGAGGCGATGCGCGGCACCGTCCCCGCGGCCCGCGGCGGCGGGCTCCTCGCCCGCGCCGGGCGGTCCGTGCCCGGCGCCGGGCGGCTGCCCGCCGGGGCGTGGCTGGTGCTGCGCGGCCCCACCCGCCAGGTCCGCCGCACCCTCTACACGATGAGCGGCGTGGTCCTCGCGCTCGTGCTCATCCTCGTGTCGTGGGGGATGCTCGACTCGTCCAGGGCGACCGTGTCGCGGCAGTTCGACCAGATCCAGCGGCAGGACGCCGAGCTCACCCTCGCCGGGCCCGCAGACGCCGCAGCGCTCGCCGCCGTGTCGGCGACGGACGGGGTGCGGTCCGCAGAGCCGTCCGCGCACCTGCCCGTCACCCTCACCGCCGGGGGAAAGGGCTACTCCACCTCCGTCGTCGGGCTGCCCGCCGGGACGCGGATGCACCGGTTCCTCACCCCCGGCGGCGGCGAGCGGGACCTGCCCCGCGGCGGCGTCCTCGCCGGCGCGGCCCTGCGCGACGAGCTCGGCGTGGACGCCGGCGACCGCGTCACCCTGCGCCTGCACGGCGGCCGGACCGTCACCACCACCGTCGCCGGGTTCGTCGACGAGCCGCTCGGCACCTTCGCCTACGCCTCCCTCGGCCAGGTCGCCGCCTGGGACCCCGCCGCCCGGCCCGGCACCGTCCTCGTCCGGTTCGACCCCGGCGCCGACCGCGCCGCCGCCGGACGCGCGCTGTCGGCCCTGCCCGGCGTCGTCGCCTACACCGACTCCCGCGCCCTGAAGCAGACCATGGACGACTACATGGACCTGTTCTACGTGTTCGTCGCGGTCATGCTCGCGTTCGGCGGGCTGCTCGCCTTCACCGTCCTGTTCGCGACCCTGTCGGTCAACCTCGCCGAACGCGGCACCGAACTCGCCACGCTGCGCGCCGCCGGCGTCGGGCGCAGGCGGCTCGGCCGCCTCGTCACCGCCGAGAACCTCCTCGTCGTGACCGCCGGCATCGTGCCCGGGCTCGTCGCCGGACGGCTCGCGGCCGGCGCGTTCCTCGGCGCGTTCGACAGCGACCTGATGGCGCTGCACACCGAGATCCGGCCCGCGACGTTCGCCTGGTCCGCGCTCGCCGTCGCCGCCGTCGCGTGGCTCGCGCAGCGTCCCGGGCTGCGCGGCCTCGCCCGCGCCGACCTCGCCGCCCTCGTCCGGGAAAGGACCGGGTAGCGGGACGCGAAAGGGCGCCCGCGCGGATCTCCGCGCGGGCGCCCCTCCGGGCGGCCGGTCAGGCGAACACGTCCTGCAGCCAGCCTTGCCACGCCTTCTTGACGCGCTCCTGCCCGGCGGCGGAACCGGGCGCGAAGTCGTGCACCGCGATCCCGACCGGGCCGCCCCACGCGTCGCGCCCGAACACCCGGTACATGGCCTCGCCCGTCCGCAGGCCGAGGAAGTGCTCGTCGCGGAAGTCGACCACCGCGTCCGCCTCGCCCGCGCCCGGCAGGTCCACCCGGACGGTATCGCCCTCGGCGGCGCCGTCCAGGCCGAGCGCGCGGACCGCCGCCTCGAACGAGCCCTTCGCCATCGACGCCTTCGGCCCGTGAACATCGGACTGCGTCGCCGGCAGCCCCGTGAAGTGCACCAGGTACTGCCGCAGCGTGTGCAGGTAGAAGTCGGTGTGCCGGTTCGCGCCGTCGTACTGGTCGTCCCAGTTGTCGGTGAAGATCCCGCTGTGCACGTAGCGGACCCAGGCGCGCCCGCCCTCGCGCGGCTCGATCAGCGTGTCGAGCTCGTTGAGGGACTGGGGGAGGCCCTCGATGCCGTCCGGGTCCTCCTGGCGGCTGGCCAGCCGGTGCGGCGGGTCCCACGCGGTGACGACCCCGCCCATCCCGGCGGCGCCGCCGACCCGCGGCTCGTACTCCGCCGGCCACAGCCACCCCGCGGCGCCCGTGGTGAACGCGTCCCAGACCTGCTCGGGCGTCGCGTCCACCTCGAACTCGCGGACGATCTCGAATGCCTTGCCCATGATGGCTCTCCTTACCTGCGTTCCTCGATGCTCTGCGTGTCGCGTCGCGGCCGCGGCCGCGGCCGCGGTCATGACCCGATCTCCCCGGGGGCGTCCCGCTCGGGTTCCGCGGCGGCGCCGGGGTCGGCCTTCAGCGACGGGTGGACGGCGATCACCACGCGGTGGGCCCGCCCGCCCTCCGACTCCGCGTCGTGGTACTTGCGGACCAGCGCGCCGACCCCGGCGGTCAGCTCCTCGATGAACGCCGCCCGGTCGGCCGCGGACGCGAACCGCACCTCCCCGTCCAGCGCGAACGTCGCGAGCCGCTTGTCGGCCCGCGCCGCGCCGGTGATCAGCGCGCCGACGTCGCGGACCAGCCGCGCCGCGAGCGCCAGCAGCCACCGCGCCGACAGCGCGTCGCGGTGCCGGTCCGGGTCCGGCTGGACCGAGGCCAGCGCGAGCGGGGAGATGACGTAGGACGCCGCCGTCGCCCGCATCAGCCGCTCGGTCATGTTGCCCTTGCGGCGCTCGCCGACCAGCTCGACCAGCCCGTGCCGCTCCAGCGCCCGCAGGTGGTAGTTGACCTTCTGCCGGGGCAGCCCCACCCGCGCGGCGAGCGCGGCCGCCGACATCGGCTCGGCCAGCTCGGCGAGCAGCCGCGCCCGCATGGGGTCCAGCGACGCCGCCGCCGCCTCGGGGTTCTCGATCACCGTCACGTCCAGCATGGCCCCATGCTCGCAACCGACAATCAAATTTGTCAAGACAAAAAGATTCGTCGGTGCGCCCGGTGCGCGGCGGGCTGGCACACATTGGCGCGCGGGGCTCCGGGCGTTGTAGAAAGTCGTCATGAGCGAGCAGGCCGCCCCGGCGGGCGACGCGTACGGCGTCGACGAGGTCACCTCGGCCGTGCTGACCGCGTCCCGGCTGCTGGTGGCGATCTCCGTGCGGTCCCTCGCCGCCGTCGAGGACACCGTCACGCTCCCGCAGTTCCGGCTCCTGGTCGTGCTGTCCACGCAGGGGCCGCTCAAGCTCGTCACGCTCGCCGGGCTGCTGGAGGTCAACCCGTCCACCGCCATGCGGATGGTCGACCGGCTCGCCGCCGCCGGGCTCCTGGACCGCCACGCCAGCCCCGACAGCGGCCGCGAGGTCCGCATCGAGCTCACTCCCGCCGGCCGCGCCATCGTCGACGACGTCACCGCCCGCCGCCGCGCCGGCATCGCCGAGATCGTCGCCCGGATGCCGCCCGCGCAGCGGCGCACCCTCGTCGACGCCCTGCGCGCGTTCACCGAGGCGGGCGGGGAGCCGCCGGCCACCACCCTCGTCCCGCTCGGCTGGACCTGACACCCGCGCCCGGCGAGATTCGTCCGCCCGCCGCCGAACCTCGCGGGGCCGGCGTGCGTACAGCCCGGGTGACGCACCTTCCCCCGAACCGGAAAGGACGGCGGCGGATGCGAACACCCCGGCCGATCCCCGCGGTGGTACCCGTCACGGCGTGCGGGCTCGCCGCGTCGCTGCTCCTCGGCGGCTGCACCGCGCTCGCCCGCCAGTCCGGCGACGGGGGAGCGCAGCCCGCGTCGATCGCGGCGGAGAACGCCCGCCAGGCCACCGTCCCCACCGAGTGGGGGCCGCTCGGCCCCGCCGACCGCGCCCTCATCGTCGGCGCACGGCAGGCCGGGCTGTGGGAGATCCCCGTCGGCAGGGAGGCCGCCCGCCGCGCCTCCCGGCCCGCCACGCGGCGCACCCTCGCCGAGATCGCCCGCCGGGACGAGCGGCTGGACGAGCTCGCCCGCGGCATCGCCGAGCGGCTCAACGTCCCGCTGCCGGACCGGCCGACCGCCGAGCAGCAGAGCTGGATGTCGGAGATCGGCGGCAAGTCCGGCACCGACTACGACAAGACCGCCGTGGCGCGGCTGCGGGTCGCGGAAGGCCGGCTCTACGCGCTGACCGCCGCCGTCCGCGCCGGCACCCGCAACACCCTCGTCCGGCAGTTCGCCAAGCAGTGCGAGACGATCGTCCACGGCCACATGGCGCTGCTGGAGCAGACCGGCTTCGTCACCGTCGACGCGCTGCCCGACCCGCCGGGCGTGACCGGCGCGCCCGCGCCCGGTGGCCCGGACCGGCCGCGGACCCCCGCGCCCGCCGCCACCTCCGTGATCAAGGGCTGAGCGCGCCCGGGCTCGTTCAGATCCGGGTGTTCAGATCCGGGCGTCCAGCTCGGCGAGCAGCGCCCGCAGCGTCGCGCCGAGCGGCGCGTCCAGCCGCACCAGCGCGTGCTCGTCGCCCCTGGTCGGGCCCTGGTTGACGATCGCGACCGGCACGCCGTGCGCGGCCGCGTGCCGGACGAACCGGTACCCCGACAGCACCGTCAGCGACGACCCCAGCACCAGCAGCGCGCCCGCGGCCTCCGTGCGCGCGAAGCAGTCCCGCACCCGCCCCGGCGGCACGTTCTCCCCGAAGAAGATCACGTCGGGTTTGAGGACGCCGCCGCACCGCTCGCAGTCCACGACCCGGAACGCCTCCACCTCCGCGTCGCCGAGGACGGCGTCGCCGTCCGGGTTGACCGTGCCGGGGGAGGCGGCGACGGCGTCCCAGCCGGGGTTCGCGGCCCGGAGCCGCTCGTCCAGGCGGGCACGCGGCGTCCGGTCGCCGCACCCCAGGCAGACCACCCGGTCCAGGGCCCCGTGCAGCTCGACGACGCCGTCCGCGCCCGCGGCCTGCTGCAGGCCGTCGACGTTCTGCGTGATGATCCCCGTGACCAGGCCCCGGCGCGCCAGCTCCGCGACCGCCCGGTGCCCGCCGTTCGGGCGCGCCGCCGCGATGTGCCGCCACCCCAGATGGCTGCGCGCCCAGTACCTGCGGCGCGCCGCCGCCGACCCGGTGAACGCCTGGTAGGTCATCGGCTCGGCCCGCCGCCGGCGCCCCGTCTCCCCGCGATAGTCCGGGATGCCCGACTCGGTCGACAGGCCCGCGCCGCTCAGCACCAGCACGCCGCCGTCCGAGACGAGATCGGCCAGCGCCCGCAGCCCTGCCCCCGCCTCAGCCTGCGCCTCTGCGCCCGTCCCCGTCCCGCCGCCGGGCGGCCGGCTCTCCACCTGCGTCACCCCTCCATGGTGCACGACGGCGCGGGTGCTAGGTTCCGCGCATGAAGCTGGCCATTCTCGGCGGCGGCGGGTTCCGGGTGCCGTACGTCTACGAGGCGCTGCTGCGCGACCGCGGCACACCCCGGATCGACGAGGTGCGGCTCCACGACACCGACGCCCGGCGGCTGGAGGTGATGGCGGCGGTCCTCGCCGCGCTCGCGGACGGCGCCTCCGGCGGCGGCGCGGAGGCGCCGAGGGTGGTCACCGCCGGCGGCCTCGACCGGGCGCTGGAGGGCGCCGACTTCGTCTTCGCGGCGATCCGCGTCGGCGGCACCTACGGGCGGGTCTGCGACGAGCGCGTCGCGCTCGGCCTGAACGTCCTCGGGCAGGAGACCACCGGCCCCGGCGGGCTGGCCTACGGCCTGCGGACCATCCCCGTCATGACCCGCATCGCCCGCCGGGTCCGGGAGCTCGCGCCGGACGCCCACGTCATCAACTTCACCAACCCCGCCGGCATGATCACCGAGGCGATGCAGGCCGAGCTCGGCGACCGGGTCCTCGGCGTCTGCGACACCCCGTCCGGGCTCGGCGTCCGCGTCGCCGCCGCGCTCGGGCTCGACCCGTCCCGCGTCCGGCTCGACTACGCTGGCCTGAACCACCTCGGCTGGACGCGCCGCGTCCTGCACGACGGCGTCGACGTGCTGCCCGCCGTCCTCGCCGACGACGCCCTGCTCGGCGCCCTGGAGGAGGGCGCGATGTTCGGCCGCGACTGGCTCCGCGACCTCGGGGCGATCCCCAACGAGTACCTGTACTACTACTACTTCAACCGGGAGGCCGTGCGCGCCACCCTCGACGCGCCGCGGACCCGCGGCGAGTTCCTCGCCGCGCAGCAGGCCGCCTTCTACGAGCGCGCGGCCGCCGCGCCGGGCGGCGACGCCATGCGGCTGTGGCGCGAGACCGTCGCCGCCCGCAGCGCCAGCTACATGGCCGAGATGAAGGGCGCCGCGGCCGGCACCGAACCGGCGGACGGCCACACCGGAGTCGACCCGGTCGACGAGGGCTACGCGGGCGTCGCGGTCAGGGTCATGGCCGCGATCGCCCGCGACGAGCCCGCCACCATGATCCTCAACGTGCGGAACGGGACGGCGATCGCCGCGCTGCCGCCCGACGCCGTCGTCGAGGTGCCGGCGCTGGTGGACGCGGGCGGCGTCCACCCGCTCGCCCTCACCCCGCCCGACCTGCCCCAGACCGGGCTGATGCAGCAGGTCAAGGCAGTCGAGCGGCTGACGATCCGGGCCGCGCTGACCGGCTCGCGGACCGACGCCGCCAAGGCGTTCGCGCTGCATCCCCTGGTCGACTCGGTGTCGCTCGGGCGGCGGCTCCTGGACGGCTACATCGCCCGCATCCCCGAGGTTGCGGCCGTGTTCGGGAAGGAGGCCCGATGACCGCGGCCCGCGTGGCGAGGGTCATCGGGCCTCCGCGCCGGGGGACCGGCTAGCGGCCCGCGGGCGCGGCGGACCCGCCGGACCCGCCGCGGTGCCGGGGGAGGCGGCTCGCACCGGTCGTCAGCGCCAGCCCCGCCGCCAGGGCGAGCAGGCCGGCCCCGAGGAGGGTCAGCGGCACGATGGTCTTCAGCAGCCGGATCTTGGCGGCGCCGTCGTCGGACTTGTCGAGCAGGAGCTTGCGCGACTCGGGCGTCATCTTGAGGTCCAGGTCGGCGACGAGGAGGCTCCCCGGGCCGCCCTGCTGGGGCCGCACCGTCGACACCACGTGCCGGTGCTGGTCGATCGGCGCGCCCGTCCGCGGGTCGATCCAGTAGGTGGTGTCGGAGCGCTGGTAGCGGTCCACCGGCACGGCCGCGCCGCCCTTGGGGAGCCCGAGCAGCTCGGGCGGCAGCGCGGGCAGCCGGCCCGGGATCTTGGTGTCCGGGACGCGCTGGACGAACCGGTAGGCGCGGACGCCGTCGTGCCGCTCCTCCCCGGCGAAGACGATCGGCCACGCGCGCATGGTCCGCGCGTCGAACAGCTGAAGGTCCTTCTTCTCCGCCTCCACCGGCCAGAACAGCCCGATCCCGGACTGCCGGACGCTCTTGTCGCCCTCCACCGCGGCGCCGCAGCAGTTCGTGAGCCGCCCCGTGCGGCGGTCGAAGGCGAGCCGCTGCTTTTGCAACTCGATCGTGACGCCGTTCGCGGTGTCCTCGACGACCGTGGTCGAGTCCCAGACGGCGACCCCGCCCTCGCGGGCCTTCACGTCGGACCGGATGGTGTTGGTCGCCGTCACCGTGGCGCCCGTCCGCGGCGTGGCCCTCCCCGCGTCGAAGTAGGAGGCGCCGTCCGCCTGCAACCGCGTGACCTGGTAGAACTCCGTCGGCGCGCCGATCAGCGTCGGAGCGATGTAGAAACGCGCGAGGACGAATCCCGCCAGCATGAACGCGCCGATGCCGATGAGGGTGAAACCGATGGTCCTTCGCAATGCGGCCTCCCAGGAACGCGGCGAAAGTAAAAGGGGTTCGCGCACGATGTCATGAATGTCGCGACCCTGGCCAGAGACCAGATAAATCGTTTTTCTCGCGATATGTGAGGCGCGTGAGCGACTGGTTACTCGGAGGTAATATCCGGGCGGTCCGGGAGAAAGGGGGGCCGCATGAAAGCGCCTGACATGCGTGCTCGAGGCGAGGTGGAGTGGGGGTCGGTCGTGTCGTGATCTACATTGTAAAGGCGTCGGCCGAGGGACGCTCCGGCGTCCGCGCGAACTCCGCCAGCCCCGCGGGGTCCACCACCGTGATCTTGCGGCGGCCGGTGACGACCAGGCCCTCCGCGCGCAGCGCGCCGAGCGCGCGGGCGACCGTCTCCCGGGAGGCGTCCATCCAGCTGCCGAGCTCCTCCTGGGACAGCGGCGGGCCGATCACGATCCCGCCCGCGGCGTCCGGCGGGACGTGCCGGGCCGACGCCTCGGCGAGCTCGGTCAGCAGGATCGCCAGCCGCCGCGCGCCGTGCGCGGACACGTGCGCCTGCAGCCGCCGGTCGGCGTCGTCGAGCCGCCGCACGAACGTGCCGCTGACCAGCCGCCACACACCCGGGTGGGCGTCCAGGAAGCCGGTGAAGCGGGCGGCGGGCACGACCAGCGCGCGCAGCGGGCTGAGCGCCGCCACGGTCGCCGACCGCTCCCGGCGGCCGAGCACCGCGCTCTCGCACACCAGGTCGCCCGGCCCGCGCACGGCGAGGACCACCTCCCGGCCGTCCTCGCTCGCCGACGTCACCTTCGCCCAGCCCGACTCGATGATGATGATGTGGTCGGAATCGTCGCCCTGGTAGCACAGCGGCGTCCGCGGCGCGTACTTGCGCGGCCGCGCGACCGCTCGCAGCGCGGCGCGCTCCGGGGCGTCCAGCGCGTCCCAGAAGGCGTCGCCGGGGTCGGCGGCGGGACCGCCTCGGGATGTCCTCGTCGGCACGTGCTCGGTCACGGGTCCGCGTCTCCGGTTCCTGGGGTCGGGTGGACCGGTACCCACGGCAGATGGGGGGAGTGGGGCGGTGAGGCCCAGCGCCGCGGGTACCGGTCGCTCATGCGGCCGCCGGCCGGACGGGCGTCATCGTCCGTCCCGCGGCGGTGCACTGCCTTCATCCCAATGAGAACCCCTCACTGGGCAGGATGCTGCACGCGGGAGAACGCCCTGTCTGCGTCATCTGACACTTTTGCCGAAAATTGCAGCGGCGTCCGGTCAAGGCGGGGCGGGAGCGGGAGGTCAGCGGGACAGGGCGTTCAGGAGGCGGTTGACGGGGCTCGCGAGGTTCCACCGGTCGGCCAGCGCGACCAGCGCCTCGGGGTCGCGCGCGCCGGTGGGGAGCCGGTCGTCGAGCGCCGCCAGCTCCGGCGCGTCGATGTCGGTGACGACCCGCACGACCGTCTCGGCGGCGGCGAGGTACTCGCGCGCGGCCTCCATCCGGCGGCGCGCGCCCGCCGGAAACCCCTCGTCGGTGCCCGCGTCGAGCGCGGCGAGGATGCCCGCCACCGACCCGAACCGGGTGACGAGCGCGGCGGCGGTCTTGTCGCCGACGCCGGGCACGCCGGGCAGGCCGTCGCTCGGGTCGCCGCGCAGCGTCGCGTAGTCGCCGTAGCCGCGGCCGGGGATGCCGTACTTGGCCGCGACCTCCTTCTCGCCCATGATCTGCAGGTTCCTGATGCCCCGCGCCGTGTAGAGGACGGCGACGGGGCCGCTGTCGTCCACGAGCTGGAACAGGTCGCGGTCGCCGGTGACGATGTCGACCGGGCCGTCGGCCGCGCCGCGCACCGCGAGGGTCCCGATGACGTCGTCGGCCTCGTATCCGGGCACGCCCGCACGGGCCAGCCCGAACGCGTCCAGCACCGCGTCGATGATCGGGAGCTGCGCCTCCAGCGCGTCGGGCGTCTGGTCGCCGCCGCCCTCCGCCACCCGGTGCGCCTTGTAGGACGGCAGCGCCTCGACCCGGAACGCGGGCCGCCAGTCGGCGTCCATGCAGCAGACGAGCCGCTCGGGCCCGCGGTCCTGGACGAGCCGCGCGATCATGTCGATGAGCCCGCGGACGGCGTTCACCGGCGTCCCGTCCGGGGCGGTGACCGACTCGGGGACCCCGAAGAAGGCGCGGAAGTACAACGACGGCGTGTCCAGCAGCATCAGCCCGCTCATGCGCCACATCGTGCCATGCCGGTACGACGCCCGGGCGGAGGCGGGCCGGGGCGGCGGCACCCCCGCCCGCCTGCGATCCTGGTACCCGCAGTGAAGATCGGAGAATGGAGACGGGTGTGACAACGGAGTTGTATCCGCGTGAGCGCCTCGGCCTGGTGCGGGACGCGGCGGCGAAGGCCGGGCTCGGGGCGGTGCTGCTGACGCCCGGCCCCGACCTGCGGTACGTCACCGGGTACGACGCCAAGCAGCTGGAGCGGCTCACCTGCCTGGTGGTGCCGGCCGGCGGCGAGGCGTTCCTGGTCGTCCCGCGGCTGGAGATCCCCGCGGCGGAGGCGTCGCCCGCCGGGTCGCTGGGCGTGGAGCTGGTGCCGTGGGACGAGACCGACGACCCCTACGCCCTGGTCGCGCGCAGGCTCCCCGGCGGCCTTGTGAAAAATGGCGGGGGCACGGTCGGCGTCGCCGACCGGATGTGGGCGGTGATGGCGCTGCGGTTCCGCGCCGCGATGCCCGCCGCCGAGCAGGTCGCGGCCGGGGGAGTGCTGCGGGAGCTGCGGATGCGCAAGAGCCCGGCGGAGGTGGCGGCGCTGCGCGAGGCGGGCGCCGCGATCGACCGGGTCCACCGCCAGGTGCCCGGCATCCTGAAGGCGGGCCGGACCGAGCGGGAGGTCGCCCGCGACATCGCCGACGCGATCACCGCCGAGGGGCACGCGCAGGTCGACTTCGTCATCGTCGGGGCGGGCCCGAACGGCGCCAACCCGCACGCCGAGCCGTCCGACCGGGTGATCCGCCCGGGCGAGCCGGTCGTGGTCGACATCGGCGGGACGATGCCGAGCGGGTACTGCTCGGACTCCACCCGCAACTACTGCGTCGGCGAGCCGCCCGCGGAGTACCGCGCGTACTTCGAAGTGCTGGAGGAGGCGCAGCGGGCGTCGTGCGCGGCCGTCCGTCCCGGGGTCACGCCCGAGGCGGTGGACGCCGCGGCCCGCGACATCATCGCCGCCGCCGGGCACGGCGAGCACTTCTTCCACCGCACCGGGCACGGCATCGGCCTGGAGTCCCACGAGGACCCCTACATCGTCGCGGGCAACCTGGAGCCGCTGGAGCCGGGCATGGCGTTCTCGATCGAGCCGGGCATCTACCCGGGGCCGCACGGCGCCCGCATCGAGGACATCGTCGTGTGCACCGAGGACGGCTACGAGCCGATGAACGTCACCGAGCACGGCCTCGTCGTCATCGACTGACCCCGTGGCGCTCGAACCTCAGCCGGGGTTACGGGTCGTGCGGCCGTAGGCGCCCCGCGCCGGAGGTCGCACGACCCGAGCACGGCGGGTGCGTTTCACGAGACGCGCCAGCGGCTCGGGAAACGTGCCCGCCGTGCCTGACGGGGGTTCCAGGGGGTCGCCCCCCTGGGTTAACCAGCCTTGTGGAGGTCGGTGACCGTGTCCTGCGGGCCGGGGCTCTGGCGGGCGTGGGCGGGGTGCCCGATGGCCAGGCCGCTGGTGGGGTCGAAGAAGTGCAGGCGGCGGGTGTCGACGCCGAGGTCGACCTGCTGTCCCGGGCGCACGCGCGAGCGGGAGTTGACGCGGGCCGTCCACAGCGCCCGGTTGTCGGTGAGCGGGATCGTCATGTCGCCGTCGCCCTCGGCGGCGTCGTCGGCCAGGTCGGCGGTGTCCTTGTGCTCGACCGGCGGCGCGTCGATCGTGAAGATCACGTTGATCTCGCTGCCGAGCTCCTCGGTCACGCTGCTGCGCACGGCCATCGGCGCCCACTCGGGGCTGGCGTGCGCGGCGTCCTCGAAGTCCGAGGGCCGGATGCCGAGGATGATCTGGCGGCCGATGTGGTTCTGCAGGCCGGGCTTGTCGTTGAGGACGGACGCCGGCACCGGCAGCGTGTACCCGGCGAAGGAGACCTGCACGCCGCCGTTGCCGGAGACGAGGTCGGCGAGGACGAAGTTCATCGCCGGGGAGCCGATGAAGCCCGCCACGAACAGGTTGACGGGGTTGTCGAACAGCCGCTGCGGCGTGTCGACCTGTTGCAGCCGGCCCTCGCGCAGCACGCAGACCCGCGTCCCGAGCGTCATCGCCTCGACCTGGTCGTGGGTGACGTACACGGTGGTGACGCCGAGCCGCTCGTGCAGCTGGCTGAGGGAGGCGCGCATGGACACGCGGAGCTTGGCGTCCAGGTTGGACAGCGGCTCGTCCATCAGGAACGCCTGCGGCTGCCGGACGATCGCGCGGCCCATCGCGACGCGCTGGCGCTGCCCGCCCGACAGCGCGGCGGGCTTGCGGGACAGGAACTGCTCCAGGCCCAGCATCTTGGCGGCGTCGCGGACCTTCTGCTTGATCTCCGCCTTCGGGGTGCCGCGCAGCTTGAGGCCGAACGCCAGGTTCTGCTCGACGGTCATGTGCGGGTAGAGGGCGTAGTTCTGGAAGACCATCGCGATGTCGCGGTCCTTGGGCGCGAGGTCGTTGACCACCTGGTTGCCGATGGTGATCTTCCCGCCGGAGATCTCCTCCAGCCCGGCGATCATCCGCAGCGCGGTGGACTTGCCGCAGCCGGACGGGCCGACGAGCACCATGAACTCGCCGTCGCGGATCTCCAGGTCGAGACCGTCCACGGCCTTGACGCCGCCGGCGTACACCTTGTCGACCCGATCCAGCACGATCCTGGCCATCCGGAACTCCCTTGTGGAAACGTTTCCTTTACCCCCTGACGAGCAGGGGTTTTGCTCAATGAGAGGAGTAAACCTCATGGAAACGTTTCCAGGGGAGGGACGATCGTGAGAAGATGATCTAAAACCTCCTGAAGGGACGTTCCGGGCATGACGGACAGGCGGCCGGCGACGATCAAGGACGTGGCGGCGTCGGCGGGCGTGGGCATCGCCACCGTGTCGCGCGTGTTCTCCGGGACCGGCTCGGTCAGCGCCGCCACCCGCGAGCGCGTGCTCGCCGCCGCCCGCGCGCTGGACTACCGGCCGAGCGCCCTCGGCCGCGGGCTCAAGCTGCGGCGCACCGGCGGCATCGGGCTGATCGTCCCCGACGTCACCGACCCGTTCTGCGCCGAGCTGGTCGCGGGGGTGCTGGCCTGCGCCCGGACCCTCGGCGAGCACGTCATCGTGGACGCCGCGGGCGGCGACCCCGCCCGCGAGGCCGAGATCGTCGAGCGGCTCGCCGAGCAGCGGGTGGACGGGATCATCGCCATGCCCGCCGGGGACGAGGCCGACTGGCGCGGCGCCGCGCGGGTGTGCTCCAGCGTCGTGTTCGCCGGCCGCGTCCTCCAGGGGGCACCCGAGGCGCCGGGGGTGCCGGGCGTGCCGTCCGTGCTGGCCGACGACGCGGGCGGCGTCCGCGCCGTCACCGAGTACCTCGCCGGGCTCGGGCACCGCCGCATCGCCTTCCTCGGCGCCGTCCCCGGCGGCCCGCCCCGGGTGCGCGAGCGCGCGTTCCGCGCCACCCTCGCCCAGCTCGGCGTGCCCGTCGAGGAGGACCTGGTCGTCGCCGCCCGCCGGTCCCGCGACGCCGCCTACGCCGCCGCGGCGGGGCTGCTGCAGCGCCGCGGCGACGTCACCGCCGTCCTCGCCGCCGGCCACCTGCTCGGCGAGGCCGCCGTGCTCGTCGCCCGCGAGCTGGACCTGCGGGTCCCCGCCGACGTGTCGATCGCGATGGTCGACGACGTGGCGTGGGCGGAGCTGTGCGACCCGCCGCTGACCGCCGTCGCCCGCCCCGGCCACGACATCGGGTACCGCGCCTGCGAGCTGGTGCTGCGCGAGCCCGCCCGGCGGGGCAGGGGAGGGCCGGTGCTGCTGCCGACAGAGCTCGTCGTGCGCGGCAGCTGCGGCCCGCCGCGCGCCCAGCGGCGCCGGTCGCGCGCGAACCCCGCCGAATAGGGCGATCCGTGTGCGCGGACGGGCCCGGGCACGGCCCCCGGCACGCTAGATTTCCCGCGTGGAGGAGATCGATCGTCAAATTCTCGGGTTGCTGGCCGACGACGGGCGGATGAGCTTCACCGACCTGGCGAAGGAGACCGGCCTGTCGGTGTCGGCCGTGCACCAGCGGGTGCGCCGGCTGCAGAAGCGCGGCGCCATCACCGGGTTCGCCGCTCAGCTCGACAGCACGCAGATCGGGCTGCCGCTCACCGCGTTCATCTCGATCAAGCCGATCGACCCGGCCGCGCCGGACGACGCGCCCGACCGGCTGGCCCATCTCCAGGCGATCGAGGCGTGCCACTCGGTGGCCGGGGACGAGAGCTACATCCTCAAGGTGCGCGTCGCGTCCCCCAACGAGCTGGAGGAGCTGCTGCAGAAGATCCGCGCCGCCGCGAACGTCGCGACGCGCACGACGGTCGTCCTCAGCACCCCGTGGGAGGCGCGCCGCCCCCCGCTGTGACGTTCAGCGCCGCCGGAAGGCGGCGCGGAGGGTCTCGTGGGCGGCGGGCGGGGCCGTGACGTGGTCGAGGGCGAGCAGCGCGGCGCCGAGCAGCGGCGGGTCCTCCGGGACGAGCAGCCGCGCGTGCGGGGCGAGCTCGGCGTAGCGGGCGGCGACGGCGTCCATCAGCAGCGGGCGGCGCGCCGCGAGCACCCCGCCGCCGAGCACGACGTCGGCGGGCTCCTCCAGCAGGTCCAGCCTCCGCAGCGCCACCGATCCGAGCACCGCGACCTCGTCGGCGAGCCGCGCCACCACCTCCCGCGCCACCTCGTCGCCCGCCTCGGCGACGTCGAACAGCACGGGCGCGAGCGCGGTGAGGCGCCCCTCGTCGAACTCGCCGAGATGGAGCCCGAGCCCGACGTCGATCGCCCGCCGGACACCGAAATGGGCGGCGACGGCGCCGGTCAGCGCCGTGCGGGGGCCGCGGCCGTCCTCGCCGCGGATGCCGTGCCACAGCGCCGAGCGGCCGAGCGACGCGCCGCCGCCCCAGTCGCCGGTGTGCGGCCCGAGCGACGGGAACCGGGCGGTGCGGCCGTCGGGCCCGACGCCCGCGCAGTTGATGCCCGCGCCGCACACCACGGCCACGCCCCATCCGGCGGTGACGGCGCTGCGCAGCAGCGCGAATGTGTCGTTGCCGACCGCGACGCTCGCGGCGGCCCCCCGGCCGAGCAGCAGCTTCTCCAGCCGCTCCTCCTCGCCCGGCAGGTCCACGTTGGCCATGTAGGCGGCGAGGTGCGCGACCTCGCCGGGCAGCGCGCCCGCGCGGCGCAGCGCCGCGTCGATCACCGCCGACAGCGCGTCCAGCGCGGTGTCCAGGCCCTCGATCTGCGGCCGGAACCCCTCGCCGCGGACGGTGGCGAGCAGCTCCCCGCCGTCCCCGACGACGGCCGCGTCGGTCTTGCTGTTGCCGCCGTCCACGGCGACCAGCACGCCCCGCGGCGTGTTCGCGGGAGCGGCCATCACGCGGCCCAGGGGAGGTGGTCGCGGTTGGCGGCCACCAGGTCGCGGGCGAGGCGGTCGGCGACGTCGCGCTGGCCGATCAGCGGGTGCGCGAGCAGCGCCGCGGCGACGCGGTCCACGCCGCCGCGCAGCGCCGCGTCCAGCGCCAGCTCCTCGTAGGCGGCCACGTGCGCGACCAGCCCGGCGAACAGCGGCTCCAGCGGCGGGACGGGCAGCGGCACCGCGCCCGACGCGGTGATCCGCGCCGGGACCTCCACGACCGCCTGATCGTCAAGGAACGGCAGCGTGCCGTGGTTGCGGACGTTCACCACCTGCGCGTCGCCGCGCCCCGCCAGCAGCGACGCGGCGAGCTGCACGGCGGCCTCGGAGTAGAACGCGCCGCCGCGCTTGTCGAGCTGGGCGGGCTTGGTGTCCAGGACCGGGTCGGCGTACAGGGCGAGCAGGTCGCGTTCGAGCGCGGCGACCTGCTCGGCCCGCGTCGACGGCGCGGCGCGCTGCTCCTCGACCACCAGGTCGTGCTCGTAGAAGTAGCGCAGGTAGTACGACGGGACGGCGCCGAGCCCGCGCAGGAACTCCGCGGGCAGCCCGGAGATGTCGGCGAGCGCGTCCGGATGGTCGGCCAGGAGGCTGGGCAGGACGTCCTGGCCGTCCAGCAGCACCGACCGCACCCAGGTGAGGTGGTTGAGCCCGGCGTGGCCGAGGCTCACCCGGTCCGGCGGGACGTCCAGCAGCGTCGCGGCGCGGCGCTGGAACCCGATCGCGACGTTGCACAGCCCGACCGTGCGGTGGCCCGCGTCCAGCAGCGCGCGGGTGACGATGCCGACCGGGTTGGTGAAGTCCACGATCCACGCGGCGGGGGCGAGCTCGGCGACGCGGGCGGCGACGTCCAGCACGACCGGGACGGTCCGCAGCGCCTTGGCGAGCCCGCCCGCGCCGGTCGTCTCCTGCCCGACGCAGCCGCATTCCAGCGGGAGCGTCTCGTCCACGTGCCGGGCGGCCTGCCCGCCGACGCGCAGCTGCAGCAGCACGACCGTCGCGTCCGCGACCGCCTTGTCGAGGTCGCCGGTGGTCGTCACCGTCGCGGGATGCCCGGCGCGGCGCAGCATCCGCGCGGCGACGCCCCCGACGAGATCGAGGCGCTCGGCGTCCGGGTCCTGCAGCACCAGCTCCGACACCGGCAGCGCGGCGTGCGCCCGCGCGAGCCCGTCGACGAGTTCCGGGGTGTAGGTCGACCCACCCCCGATGACTGTCAGCTTCAACCCTTCACTCCCGTCAAGGTCACACCCTGGATGAACACGCGCTGGGCGAGGAAGAACACGATCAGCACCGGCAGGATCGTCAGCAGCGTCGCCGCCATCGTGAGGTTCCACTCGACCTCGTGCGCGGCGCGGAACGTGGCGACGCCGATCGCGAGCGTCCAGTGGTCGGGGTCGGCGTAGACGAGCGGCCGGAAGTAGTCGTTCCAGCAGTAGAAGAACTGGAACAGCGCGACCGCCGCCAGCGCCGGCTTCGCCATCGGCAGGATCACCCGGACCATCGTGCGGAACTCCCCGCAGCCGTCCACCCGGGCGGCGTCGGCGTACTCGCGGGGGATCGTCACCAGGAACTGGCGCAGCAGGAAGACGGAGAACGCGTCCCCGAACAGCTGCGGGATGATCAGCGGCCACAGCGTGCCGGTCAGGTCGAGCCGGGCCCACACGATGTACAGTGGCACCATCGTGACCTGCGGCGGCAGCATCATCGCCGAGATCACCACCACCAGCGCGACGTTGCGGCCGCGGAACCGGAACCGGGCCAGCGCGTACGCCACCGGGACGCTGGACACCAGCATGAACACCGTCGACAGGCCCGCGTAGACGAGGCTGTTGATCGTCCACTGGACCATGTCGCCGCTGAACACCTCCACGAAGTTCCCGAACCGCCACTCGCGCGGCCACAGGTCGTCGCTGAGCGCCTGCCGGTCGGTCATCAGCGCGGTCAGCGTGATGAACGCCAGCGGCGCGAGGAACATCACCGCGATCGCCACGGCGGTGGCGTGGACGGCGACCCACATCAGCGCCCGCCGCGCCCTGCCTCCGGACCTCATGACGCCTCCTCGCCGGCGAAGGCCTTGAACTGGCGCAGCAGGAAGAGGGTGAACACCATCGCCATGGCGAACATCACCAGCGCCAGGACGGAGGCGTAACCCATGTTGAACTGCCGGAACCCCTGGTCATAGAGCCATTGGGGGAAGGTGAGCGTGGAGTCGCCCGGGTAGCCCGGCTGGTACTGGGTGCCGGGCAGGTCCGCCCGCCCGGACGCGACCTTCCCCGCCACCATCGCCTGCGTGAAGTACTGCAGCGTCTCGATCACGCCGGTCACCGCGCAGAACGCCAGGACGGGCGACACGGTCGGCAGCGTGATGTGCCGGAACCGGGACCAGGCCCCGGCGCCGTCGATCGCGGCGGCCTCGTACAGCGACCGCGGCACGTTCAGCAGCGCCGCCAGCATGATGATCATGATGTCGCCGACGGCCCACAGGCCGAGGAGCGTCAGCCCTGGCTTGGCCCACGCGGCCTCGTTGAAGAAGTCGGGCAGCGTGATCCCGAGCTTGTCGAGGACCGTCGGGAACGGGCCCGTGCCGGGGTTCATCAGGAACACGAACGCGACCGTCGCCGACACCGGCGGGATCAGGTACGGCAGGTAGAAGATGGAGCGCAGCACGCCCCCGCCCGCCTTGATCCTGGTGAGGAGCTGCGCGACGCCGAGCCCGAACAGCAGCCGCAGCGGGACGAGCACCGCCACCAGCCACAGCGTGTTCCGCATCGCCGTCCACGCCTGGCCGTCGTCGAACAGGTAGGCGTAGTTGTCCCAGCCGACGTACTCCAGCGTGAACAGGTTGTAGCGGGTGAAGGAGAAGTAGACGGTCGCGGCCAGCGGGTAGCCGAAGAACAGCACGATCCCGACCAGCCACGGGGACAGGAACGCCAGGGTGCGGAGCCGCCGGCGGCGGCGCGCCCGCGCCGCCGCCGTCCCGGTCCGCGCCCCGCCGGGGAAGGGCAGGCGCAGTGAACCGAGGGCCACAGGTCAGCCTCCGGCGAGTTTGAGCGCGTTGTCGACCTCGCCGTCGAGCCTGGTGAGCGCCGGGCCGAGGTCCTTGACCTTGCCGGGCTCCCACTCGTCCTGGACGAACTTCTGGAACCGCACGATGTAGTCGTTGCCGTTCGGCGTCGGCGGCGTGGTGCTGCTCGCCGGGTGCTTGAACACGTCCAGGAACGTCTTGAACTGCGGCGTCAGCTTCAGGTCGGGCGACGACAGCGCCGGGATCGTGGACGGCACGTTGCCGAGCCCGTTGGACAGCGTCACCAGCGCGGCCGTGTCGGTGGTGAGGTGGCGCACGAACTCCCAGCTCGCCTGGGAGTGCTTGGCGCCGCGCGGGATGCCGATGACGGTGCCGGCGATGAAGCCGCTGCCGTAGGTCGACACCTTGTCGTCGGCGACCGGGGAGGCCGCGGTGTCGTAGTTGAGCTTGGGCGCCTCCTTCTCGATGAACTTGGTGCGCCACTCACCGTCGATGGCCATCGCCACCTTCCCCTTCTGGAAGGGGTTGGACGCCTCGAACTCCTGGCCCAGCGAGCGCAGGAACTTCTTGACGTTGTCGTAGCCGTACCAGTCGATGAGCTCCTTGTTCCACTTCAGGTACGCCTGGAAGGCGGGGTCCTTGGAGAAGTTGGCCTTGCCGTCGTCGGTCAGCCACTTCACCCCGAACGGCGGCGCCAGGTGCTGGACCTGGTGCTCGTAGTACTGCGCGGACGGCATGAACCCGGCGACCTTGATGGTGCCGTCCGGGTCGCGGACGGTGAGCTTCTTGGCCAGCGCGGTCAGCTGGCTCATCGTCTTGGGCGGCTGCTCGCCCTTCATCAGGTCCTTGTTGTAGTAGAGCCCGTAGGCGTCGGCCAGCAGCGGCATCGCGCACCGGACGCCCTGGTACTCGGTGTACCTGCGGACCGCCGCCGGGAACTGGTTCAGGTCGACCTTGGACTTGTCGAGGTAGGGCTTGAGGTTCTGCCAGGCGCCGCTCTTGCACCACTGCCCGACGCTGTCGGTGGTGAACGACGACACCACGTCCGGCGGGTTCCCGCCGCGGATCGCGTTGGTGATGCGCTCGTCGGTGACGCCGCTGACGAGCTTGACGGTGATGTTCGGGTGGGCCTTGTTGAAGCCGGCGACGGCGTCCTGGAACGCCTTCACCTCGTGCTCGGCGCTCCAGCCGTGCCAGACCTCGATGGTCTGCTTCTCGTCGGACTTCGGGCCCTCGCCGGACCCGTCGCCGCCCGCGGTGCAGGCGGCGGTGGTGAGGCCGAGCGCCGCGGCGGCCAGGGCCGCGGCGGCGCGGCGCGTGTTGGTGGTGGGCACTCCGGTTCTCCTTCAGGGGTGGGACGGCCGTCCGCAGCCGTCCAGGTGCAGGGGAGTGA
>NZ_SMJX01000105.1 GCF_004348535.1 Actinomadura sp. KC216 | reverse complement strand
GTGGGGGGTCGTCCCCCCTCACTACAAGGGCGGCCAGGGGATCGCCGGCCAGTCTTCCGGGGGGTAGGGGTGGATGCGGTGTTTGAGCATCAGGTCCACGCGGCGGCGGGTGGCGTCGACCTCGTCCGGGGTGAGGAGCTCGGACAGGCGGGTGCCGAGCGCGCCGCCCGCCAGGGCGTCCTGGACGCGGCCGAGGGCCTCCAGCGCCTCGGGCGTCAGGGGCTTGCCGCGCCACTGCCACAGGACCGTGCGGAGCTTGTACTCGACGGAGAAGCACACGCCGTGGTCGCAGCCGTAGACGCGGCCGTCGCCGGGCGGCAGCAGGTGGCCGATCTTGCGGTCGGCGTTGTTGACGACGGCGTCGAACACCGCCATGCGGCGGACGGCCTCGTCGTCGGAGCGGGACAGGGCGACGAGGTCGATGTCGGGGTCGGGCTCCACCCACAGCTGCACCATGCCGGGGCCGTAGGGGCCGTCGCGGTGGACGGTCGGCGGGACGGTGCCCCAGCCCATGGTCTTGGACACCTCGTAGGCGGCGACCTCGCGCTCGGCGAGGGTGCCGTCGGGGAAGTCCCACAGGGGGCGCTCCCCCGCGACGGGCTTGTAGACGCAGTTCGCGGTCTGCCCGTCGTGCTCGATCGAGCAGTAGAGGGTGGCGTTGGACGCCTGGACGAGGCGGCCCTCCACGCCGAGCCGCCCGGCGCGCAGCAGCCGCTCGGCGGCGGCGACGTCGCGGGGGGAGACCGGGCAGCGGGGCGCGCCGCCCGCGGCGGCCCGCCCGGACGCGCCGCTCTCGCCCGCGGGCGCCCGGTCCCGGGAGGACTGCGTCATGCGTTCATTCTTCCGGCCACGCCGTCCATGATCCAGCACAACGGGCCCATTTCGTCCCCGCCGGGCGGGGACGTGCGGAAGGAGACGGTGCGGGGTGTCATCTCAGCCGAGGTATCCGTTCTGGCGCGGGCACACGTGCCCCTCGCTGTCGAGGGGCAGGCCGCACAGCGGGCACGGCGGCCGCCCGGCGGCGACGACCTTCAGGGCCCGCTCGGCGAACGCGCGGGCCTGCGCGGCGCTGATCCGGACGCGGAGCACCGCGATGGCGGGGTCGTCCTCGCCGACCTCGGTCTCCTCCTCGGTCTCGGTGACCTCCTGCGCCTCGATGACGACCTGCTCGTCGTCGGGGTCCCACGCCAGCGCCATCGTGCCGACCTTGAACTCCTCCTCGACCGGCTGGTCGAGCGGCCCGTCGTCGACCAGTTCCGACGGGGTGACGGCCGGCACCGGCGCCTCGCCGCCGCTGCGGCGCAGCACCTCGTCGAGGAGTTCCTCCAGCCGCTCGGCCAGCAGCGTGACCTGGAATTTCTCCAGTCCGACGCTGGTGACGCGGCGACCGGAGCGCGCCTGGAGGTAGAACGCGCGGTCGCCTGGCCGCCCGACGGCGCCGGCGACGAAACGCTCCGGCAGGTCGTAGGAGATGACGGGCATGACAAAGACCCTACGCGCCGCCGCCTGGGACCGCGTCATCCGGCCCGAGTCCCTCTTTTCCGGGTCTTTCCGCGGACGTTTCGGGCACGAGGGCGGCGATGTCGCCGCCGGTGTCGTTGACGCGGACGACGAACGGGCGCGTTTCGGTGTAGCGGATCACGGTGAGCGAGGCCGGGTCGGCCTGGATCCGCTGGAACTGGTCGAGGTGGAGGCCGAGCGCGTCGGCGACGATCGCCTTGATGATGTCGCCGTGGCTGCAGACGGCGTAGAGGGCGTCGGGGCCGTGCTCGGCGGCGATCCGGGCGTTCCAGTCGCGGACGGCGGTGACGGCGCGGTGCTGCGCGGCGGCGAGGGACTCGCCGTCCTCGCCGGGGAATTTCACGGCGCTGGGGTGGGCCTGCACGACCCGCCACAGGGGTTCTTCGGCGAGTTCCTTGAGGGGGCGGCCCGTCCAGTCGCCGTAGCGGACCTCGCCGAACCGCTCGTCGGTCTCGATCTTGTCGGCGGCCGTGCCGGGCCCGGTGCCGCGCGCGGCGGCGATGGCCTCGGCGGTCTCGGCGCAGCGTTCCAGTGGGCTGGTCACGATGGCGGCGAGCGGCAGCGGCGCGATCCGCCCGGCGAGCGCGGCGACCTGCGCGCGGCCCCGCTCGTCGAGGTGGACGCCGGGCGTCCACCCGGCCAGGAGGGGGCCGGTCATCGCGGTCAAGCCGTGCCTTACCAGCAGAAGCGTCATCACAGCGGCCACTCTAGGAGATGACCGTCGTCGCGGGACGCGGCCCTCCGCAGGGCGCGGATGCGGGAGAATGCGGCGTGTGATTGTGGACAAGGCGATCTACACCGACGGGACGCGCCGCGACATCGACGGCGACATCAGCGACGCCTTCGACCTCGCCCGCGCGGACGGCGACTGCTTCGTCTGGATCGGCCTGTTCGAGCCCGACGAGGAGGAGTTCGAGCTGGTCCGGGACGAGCTGCAGCTGCATCCCCTCGCCGCCGAGGACGCCGTGTCCGCGCACCAGCGGCCGAAGATGGAGCGCTACGACGACACGCTGCTCATCGTGCTGAAGACGCTGACCTACCTCGACGAGACCTCCGACATCGAGGTCGGCGAGATCATGGTGTTCCTCGGCCCGGACTTCGTCATCACCGTCCGGCACGGCGCGGGCAACCCGCTCGGGCCCGTCCGCAAGCGGCTGGAGGAGTCGCCGGAGCTGCTCAAGCACGGCGCGACGGCCGTCCTGTACGCGGTGTGCGACGAGGTCGTCGACCAGTACGGGCTCGTCGCCCACGAGGTGGAGATCGACATCATCGGGCTGGAGAAGGCGGTGTTCAACCCGGGCGCGCACGACGTCACCGAGAGCGTCTACTCCCTCAAGCGGGAGGTGCTGGAGTTCCGCGCCGCGGAGGACCCGCTGGTCCCGGTGCTGCAGGAGATCGTGAAGGGGCGGGTCGCCGAGTGCGGCTCGACCCGCGAGTACTTCCGCGACGTCCTCGACCACCTGCTGCGCGTCGACACGCAGGTCGACGCGCACAACGAGCTGCTCAACAGCGTCCTGACCGCGCATCTGGCGCTGCTCGGCAAGCAGCAGAACGAGGACATGCGGAAGATCTCCGCGTGGGCGGCGATCATCGCGGTGCCGACCGCGATCGCCGGGATCTACGGCATGAACTTCGACCACATGCCCGAGCTGAAGTGGACGTGGTCGTACCCGACCGTGCTGGTGGTGATCGTGGTGATCTGCGTGCTGCTGTTCCGCCGCCTGCGCCGGAGCGGCTGGCTCTAGGCCTGCGGCGGACCGCTACATTGACCGCCTATGAAGGAGCGTCACCTCGGGCGGAGCGGGCTGCTGGTGTCCCGGCTGGGCCTCGGCACCATGACCTGGGGGCGGGACACCGACCCGGACGAGGCCGCCGCGCAGCTCGTCGCGTTCGTGGAGGCCGGGGGGAACCTGGTCGACACCGCCGACGTGTACAACGACGGCGACAGCGAGCGGATCCTCGGGCACCTGCTGCGCGAGCTCGTCGACCGGGACGCCGTCGTCGTCGCGACGAAGGCCGCGATCAGGCCGAACGGCCGCTACGACGGGTCCCGCCGGCATCTGCTCCGCGCCCTGGACGCCTCCCTCGACCGCATGGACCTCGACCACGTCGACCTGTGGCAGCTGCACGTGTACGACCCGGCGACGCCGCTGGAGGAGACGCTGTCGGCGCTGGACGAGGCCGTCGCGTCCGGCCGGGCCCGGTACGTCGGCGTGTCCAACTACGCGGGCTGGCAGGTGTCCAAGGCCGCGGCGTGGCAGCGGGCGTGGCCGGGCCGCGCGCCCGTGGTGTCCGCGCAGCTGGAGTACTCGCTGCTGAGCCGCGACATCGAGCGGGAGGTCGTGCCCGCGGCGGTGGACGCCGGGGCGGGGCTGCTGCCGTCCTCGCCGCTCGGCCGGGGCGTGCTGACCGGCAAGTACCGCACCGGGATCCCCGCCGGGTCGCGCGCCGCCGCCTCGCACTACGCCGACTTCGTCCAGCCGTACCTGGACGACGAGTGCGCCCGCATCGTGGAGTCGGTGGTGACCGCCGCCGAGGGGCTCGGCAGCTCGCCGCTCGCGGTGGCGCTCGCGTGGGTCCGGGACCGGCCGGGGGTCGCCGCGCCGGTCGTCGGTGCGCGGACGGCGGCGCAGCTGGGCGCGATACTGGAGAGCGAGGACCTCACGCTGCCGCACGAGATCCGGGCGGCGCTGGACGACGTCTCCGACACCGCGACGGGAAGCCCGTGACCGACACCCCTGAGCACCCTTCCGAACACGCCCTGTCCGCGGCCGAGCGGGCGGCGCGCGCCGCGGAGGCGATGCGCGCCGCCGAGGCCGCCGCCGCCCAGGCCGCCGCCAAGCCCCCGGCCCCGCCCGAAGGGCCCGCGGGCGATGCGGCGCCGGAGCCGACCGCGCAGGAGGGGCTGCGGGCCCTCGCGGAGCTGTTCTCCGAGACCGGCGTCCCCGCCCCGCTCACGGCCCGGGCGGCGGCGCTCCTCGGGCCGGGCGCCGCCGGGCGGCTGCGCGAGGACCCGTGGCGGCTGCTGCGCGTCCCGGGCGTCCAGCCGCGGCAGGCCGACCACTTCGCCCGCGCGCTCCTCGGCCCGGACGCCCGCCCCGACGACCCGCGGCGCGGCCGGGCGCTCGTCCTGCACCTGCTGACCGAGGCGGCGCGCGGCGGGCACACGGTCACGCCCGCCGCCGACGTGGTGTCCGCGCTGGAGCGCCTCCAGGTCCCCGCCCCGCGCGGGGCCGTGGAGGCCGCGCTGGACGAGGCGGACGTCCTCGCGCTCACCGAGGAGCCCGAGTTCGGCGAGGAGTCCTTCGAGGAGGACGCCGAGCCGCCCGAGCCGGAGGAGACGCTCGGCCCGGCGCGGTGGGCGCTCGCCGAGGAGGCCGCGGCCGAGGGCCTGCAGCGGCTGACGCTCACGGCCGTGCCGCTGCTGGACGACGACGCCATCAAGGGCCTGCGCGACGGGCTGCCCGAGGACCGCTCCCTCGCGCTGACGGCCGCGCTGCGCACCGGCGTGAGCGTCCTGCGCGGGACGCCCGGCGACCTCGCCGCCGCCGTGCTCGCCATCGCGGCCGCCGCGGCCGGGGAGGGCGTCCGCACCGCCGTCGCCGCGCCGACCGACCGGGCCGCCGCCGGCCTCGGCGACGCGGCCGGGGTCACGGTGACGAGCCTGCACCGGCTGCTGGAGCCGCGGGACGACCCGTCCGCCGCGCCCGGCGCCGTCGTCTACGGGCGCGGCGAGCAGCACCCCCTCGACCTCGACCTGGTCCTCGTGACGGACGCGTCCGCGCTCGACGTCGAGCTGTGCGCCGTGCTGGTCGAGGCGTGCCCGGACGGCGCGCACCTGATGCTGTGCGCCGAACCGGACGCGCCGCCGCCCGCCGGGCCCGGCCGGCCGCTGGACGACCTGGAGGCGTCCGAGACGGTGCCCGTCGTCATGCTCGACGCCGCGCCGCCGTCCGGCCCGCTCGGCGAGCTGACCGACGCGGTCCGCGGCGGCGAGCTCGTCGCCGTGGACGCGCCCGGACGCGAGGTCGTCATCGTGCCCGCCGAGAGCGCGGGCGAGGCGGTGCACCGCGCCGTCCAGCTCGTCACCGACTCGATCCCGCGCGCGCTCGGGATTCCGGTCGAGGACGTCCAGGTCGTCGCCCCGGTCTCGGGCGGCGACGTGGGCGCCACCGCCCTGAACAGGGCGCTGAAGGCGCGCCTGAACCCCGGCCCCGGCAAGTTCGGCGGGATGGACCCCGGCGACCGGATCGTCGTCGCCGGGCCGCTCCCGCACGCCGCGCCCGGCGAGACCGGGGTGGTCACCGGCGGCGGCGCGCACGGCCTGGAGGTCGAGTTCCCCGGCGGCGCCGCTGTCGTCGCCCCGGCGGACGCCTCTCGGCTCCGGCACGGCTGGGCCCTGACCGTCGCGCAGGCCCGCGGGACGCGCCGTCCCGCCGTCGTCGCGGTCATGTCCCCCGAGGGCCTGTCCCGCCCGCTGGTCGCCGCCGCGTTCGGGCTGGCGGACCGGCACCTGTCGGTCGTGCAGGCCGCCGGGCCCGCGCTCGCGAAGGCCGTCCGCGACGGCGAGACGCCCGCACGCCGCACCCGCCTCGCGCGACTCGTGATCCAGTAGAGGTCGTGGCGGGGTAAAGAAACCGTCGTTTCGCGGTTTAGGGACCCACCCCTATGGGACACGATGTCAACAAGGGTGAGGGACCGGCATCGGGTGGAGGAGCGACATGCCCCATCGGCTCAGGCGGCTCGGTTCGGCGTCCGCGGCGGTCACGGCTGGGGCGCTCGTCCTGCTCCTGCCGGCGAACACCGCGAACGCCGCGGGCGCCGCGACGGCGGAGACCTGCAAGAAGGGCACCGACCCGGCGAGCACCATCGAGAACTGGGCGTGCAACCTCGGCAACCTGCGCGAGGCGATCCTCCCGTCGAGCCCCGGCCCGAAGCCGGAACCCACCCCGCCGAAGACGCCCGGCAAACCGGCGGAACCCGCAAAGCCCGCGCCCGGCTCGGGACACAAGGGCGCCGAGCCGCCGGCGAAGGCGCCCCGCAAGGCCCCGGCGGCACCGGGCGGGGGCGAGGTGTCCTTCGGGCCGTCCGGCCCCGGCACCGGGGAGTTCGCGCCGTACGCGGCCGGTCCGCCGCCCGAGGCGGCCCTGCCGCCCGGTGCGCTGCCCGTGCCCGAACTCGCCACCGGCCCGGACGCCCAGGCGCCGCGCGTGACGGCCGCGCAGCCGCAGACGCGCCTCGTCTCCCCCGTCGCGGCGTCCGCGGACGACGGCGGGCAGATGCTGTGGGTCGCCGCCGCGGCCGGAGCCGCGGGCGCCGTGGCCGCGCTCAACCTCAACGTCGCCGCCCGCACCCTCCGCCGCCGCGGAGCGGCGGGCTGACCGGACGCTCCAGGACAGACGAGAGGCCCTTCCCGCGCGGTGGGAAGGGCCTCTCCTACGTCTCGCGACCGCCGCTCAGCCCGCCCCTCCCACGGAGTGCAGGCCGCCGTCGACGTGGACGATCTCGCCCGTCGTCGCCGGGAAGAAGTCCGACAGCAGCGCCACGCACGCCCGCGCGGTCGGCTCGCTGTCCTTGATGTCCCAGCCGAGCGGCGCGGCCTTCGGCCACATGTCCGTCATGCCCTCGAACCCGGGGATGCTCTTGGCCGCCATCGTCGACAGCGGGCCCGCCGCGACGAGGTTGACCCGGATGCCCTGCGGGCCCAGGTACTTGGCGAGGTAGCGGGCGCACGACTCCAGCCCGGCCTTCGCCACGCCCATCCAGTCGTACACCGGCCACGCCTTGGTGGCGTCGAAGTCGAGGCCGACGACGGAGCCGCCGTCCTTCATCAGCGGCAGGCACGCCATCGTCAGCGACTTCAGCGAGAACGTCGAGGCGTGCACGGCGGTCGCGACGTCCTCCCACGGCGTCTCCAGGAACGTGCCGCCGAGCGCGGTCTGCGGCGCGAACGCGATCGCGTGGACGACGCCGTCCAGGTGGTCGAAGCCGTGGTCGCGGAGGTTCCCGGCGAGGGCGTCGAGCTGCGCGGTGTCGGTCACGTCCAGCTCGATCACCGGCGGCGGCGAGTCGGGCCCGGACGGGAGCCGCTTCGCGGTCCGCGCCGTGAGCGTCGGCCGCGGGTAGGCGGTCAGCGCGACCTCGGCGCCCTGCTCCTGCGCGACCCGCGCGATGTGGAAGCCGATCGACGCGTCGGTGAGGACGCCGGTGACCAGGATCCGCTTGCCTTCGAGAATGCCCATGACCGTCAGTGCCCCATTCCCAGTCCGCCGTCGACCGGGATCACGGCCCCGGTGATGTAGGCGGCGTCCTCGCTCGCCACGAACCGCACCGCCTTCGCGATCTCCTCCGGCCGCGCGATCCGGCCGAGCGGGATCGAGGCGGTGATCGCCTTCTGCTGGTCCTCGGTCAGCACCGCCGTCATGTCGGTGTCGACGAACCCCGGCGCGACGACGTTCACGGTCACGTTGCGGGACCCGAGCTCGCGGGCCAGCGACCGGGCGAACCCGACCATGCCCGCCTTGGACGCGGCGTAGTTCGTCTGCCCCGCCGACCCCGTCAGGCCCACCACGGACGACACCAGCACGATCCGCCCGGAGCGCTTGCGCATCATGCTCTTCACCGCGCGTTTCGCGACGCGGAACGAGCCCGTCAGGTTCGTGTCGAGGACGGAGGTGAACGCGTCCTCGCTCATGATCGCCAGCAGGGTGTCCTTGGTGATCCCGGCGTTGGCGACCACCACCTCCACCGGGCCCTGCTCCGCCTCGACCTTGCCGAACGCGGCGTCGACGTCCTCGGCGCTCGTCACGTCGCACCGGACGCCGAACAGGCCGTCCGGGGGCTCACCGGACCGGTACGTCACCGCCACGGCGTCGCCCGCCGCGGCGAGCTCGCGGGCGATGGCCAGGCCGATGCCCCGGTTACCCCCGGTCACGAGGACAGAGCGACTCATCAGGACCCTCTCGTTCAGGCTGCGCGTTCCCGTTCACGCTGCGCGGTGGCTGCGGCACGACCCTAGCGGCCGGGCACGGCGCTGCGGATGTGCCGAACCGACAACTTCCGCCGACGCCGCTTTGTTCGCGGGCGCCCCCGTGCGCGGGCGCCCGCCCGCGCAGGGGACGCCGTCAGAACGCGAGCGGAATGCGGGCGTACCCGCGCCGCGCCCGGGGGTAGGTTGCGGAGGGTGCATGACATCGATCCCTCCTTCACCGCGCTGCCGCTCCGCGCGCTGGCCGACGCGGCCCTCACCCGGGCCCGGGAGCTGGGCGCCGAGCACGCCGACTTCCGCCTCGAACGCATCCGCAGCCAGACGCTGAACCTCCGCGACGCCGCCCTGGAGACCGCGCTGGACGCCGACGACGTGGGCCTGTCCGTCCGCGTCGTCAAGGACGGCACCTGGGGCTTCGCCGCCGGCATCGACCTCACCCCGGACGGCGCCGCCCGCGTCGCCGCGCAGGCCGTCGACGTCGCCGCCGTCGCCAGGCCCGTCAACCGCGAACCCATCGAGCTGGCCCCCGAACCCGTCCACGGAGAGCGCACCTGGATCTCCGCGTACGAGATCGACCCGTTCGACGTCCCGACCGGCGAGAAGATCGCGCTGCTGGCCGGATGGAGCCGCCGCCTCCTCGACGACGACCGCGTCGACCACGTCGACGCCACGCTCATGCAGGTCAAGGAGAACAAGTTCTTCGCCGACCTCGCGGGCACCGTCACCACCCAGCAGCGCGTCCGGCTGTATCCGGCGCTCGACGCCGTCGGCATCTCCGGCTCGCTGTTCGACACGATGCGCACCCTCGCGCCGCCCGCCGGATACGGGTGGGAATGGCTGTCGGGCGGCCACTGGGACTGGGACGGCGAGCTCGCCCGCATCCCCGAGCTGCTCGCCGAGAAGCTCGCCGCGCCGTCGGTCGACCCCGGCGTGTACGACGTCGTCATCGACCCGTCCAACCTCTGGCTGACGATCCACGAGTCGATCGGGCACGCCACCGAACTGGACCGGGCGCTCGGCTACGAGGCCGCCTACGCGGGCACCTCGTTCGCCACGCCCGACAAGCTCGGCGAGCTGCAGTACGGGTCGAAGGTCATGAACGTCACCGGCGACCGCACCGCCGAGCACGGCCTCGCCACCATCGGCTACGACGACGAGGGCGTCCAGACCCAGGCGTTCGACATCATCACCGACGGCCGCTTCACCGGATACCAGACCGACCGGCGCATCGCCCGCCTCACCGGCGCCGACCGCTCCAACGGGTGCGCGTTCGCGGACGCGGCGTCCAGCATGCCGATCCAGCGGATGGCGAACGTCTCGCTCCAGCCCGCCGAGAACGGCCCGTCCACCGACGAGCTCATCTCCGGCGTCGACCGCGGCATCTACATCGTCGGCAACAAGAGCTGGTCGATCGACATGCAGCGCTACAACTTCCAGTTCACCGGGCAGCGGTTCTACCGCATCGAGAACGGGCGCCTCGCCGGGCAGCTCCGCGACGTCGCCTACCAGGCCACCACCACCGACTTCTGGAACTCCATGGAGGCCGTCGGCGGCCCGCAGACCTACGTGCTCGGCGGCGCGTTCAACTGCGGGAAGGGCCAGCCGGGGCAGATCGCGCCGGTCAGCCACGGCTGCCCGTCGGCGCTGTTCCGCGGCGTCAACATCCTCAACGCGCTGAAGGAGGCCGGCCAGTGAGCAGGATCGGGCCGAGCGAGGCCGTCGAGCGGGCGCTGGAGCTGTCCCGCGCGGACGACTGCGTCGTCATCGCCGACGAGACCAGCACCGCGAACCTGCGGTTCGCGGGCAACACCCTCACCACCAACGGCGTGACCCGCTCCAGCCGCCTCACCGTCATCGCGCTGCGCGACACCGCGGACGGCGTCGCCGCGGGCGTCGTGTCCAGGTCGGCGGTCGACGCCGACGGGATCGAGGACCTGGTGCGGGCCGCCGAGGCGGACGCCGCCGGGAACGAGCCCGCCGAGGACGCCCGCCCGCTCGTCGCCGAAGGCCCGCCCGGCGCGGCGGACGGCTGGGACGACGACCCGGCCGAGACCGGCATCGGCGCGTACGAGGGCCTCGCGCCCGCGCTGGGCCAGGCGTTCGCCGCCGCCGAATCGGCCGACCGGCGCCTGTACGGGTTCGCCAACCACGTCGTGACCTCGACCTACGTCGGGAACTCGGCCGGGCTGCGGGCGCGGCACGTCCAGCCGACCGGGCTGCTGGAGCTGAACGCCAAGGGCGCGGGCGGCTCGGCGTGGGCCGGGGTCGCCACCCGCGACTTCACCGATGTGGACGTGCCCGCCCTCACCGCCGACCTCGACCGGCGGCTGACGTGGGGCGAGCGGCGCCTGGACCTGCCCGCCGGGCGGTACGAGACGATCCTGCCGCCGTCCGCCGTCGCCGACCTGATGATCTACCTGTACTGGTCGGCGGGCGCGCAGGACGCGCTGGACGGCCGCACCGTCTTCAGCGCACCCGGCGGCGGCACCCGCGTCGGAGAGAAGCTCGCGAGCCTGCCCGTGAGCCTGACCAGCGACCCGGCCGCGGCCGGGCGGCAGTGCGCGCCGTTCGTGATCGCGCACGCGTCCAGCCGCGAGTCGTCGGTGTTCGACAACGGCCTCCCGCTCACCGCCACCGACTGGATCCGCGACGGCGACCTCGCCTCGCTCACCCAGACGCGGCACTCGGCCGACCGCACCGGGCTGCCGCTCACCCCCGCCATCGACAACCTCGCGATGGCGGGCCCGGACGGCGGCGCGTCCCTGGCGGACATGGTCGCCCGCACCGAGCGCGGGCTGCTGCTGACGTGCCTGTGGTACATCCGGGCGGTCGACCCGCAGAGCCTCCTGCTGACCGGCCTCACCCGCGACGGCGTCTACCTCGTCGAGGACGGCGAGGTCGTCGGGGCCGTGAACAACTTCCGGTTCAACGAGAGCCCCGTCGACCTTCTGTCGCGCCTCACCGAGGTCGGCGAGACCGTCCCGACGCTGCCGCGCGAGTGGTCCGACTACTTCACCCGCACCGCCATGCCCGCCCTGCGGGTGAACGACTTCAACATGTCGACGGTGTCGAAGGCGTCCTGAGACCACGCCGCCGCACCTTCCCGCCCCGCCCGCCCCGGCACGCCTCGCGCGTGCCGGGGCGGCGCGGGTGCCGGGGCGCTGTTCAGGCGTCTTCCAGGCGGAAGCCGACCTTCATGGTGACCTGGATGTGGGCGACCTCGCCGTCCTCGATCTGCCCGCGGACCTCGGTCACCTCGAACCAGTCCAGGTGGCGCAGGGTCTGCGCGGCGCGCCTGACGCCGTTGCGGATCGCCGCCTCGACCGACTCCGGCGACGTCCCGACGATCTCCGTCACCCGGTATGTGCGATCGGTCATATCGTGCCTCCCGTGCTTGACCCGTCCTGCTTCGGCCCGTACCGGCTTTTGACCCGTACCGCTGTCGCCTGCCGGACCCCTTGGGCTTACCGTGGAAACGTGAGGGTCAATCACCATCGGCCGCCGGCGGTCTACACGGTCACCGACGCGCCGCTCCCCCTGTCGGACGACATCGGGCACCGGCAGCGCCGCTACCTGGTGTCCATGGCCGTCCGGACCGGGTGCTTCGTCGGCGCGGTGCTGGCCGCGGTGGCGGGCGCGCCGGTGTGGGTGGTGATCCTTCTCATCGTCGGGGCGCTGTTCCTGCCCTACATCGCGGTCGTCTTCGCCAACGGCGGACGGGAGCCGACCCCCTCCGCGACCTTCGGCGACCCCATCGGACGCGAACAGAAGCCCGTTTCCGGACAGCGACCAGAAATCGGGTCGTGACATTCTCTTGACTAACCGCGGGGGGTTTCGGTGTACGATTTGTACCGGCGCTCTGGTCCCCCGTCGGAGCGCCCGTGCCGGTGTTCCGGGCCCCCGTCGGAACACCGATGATGCGGCGCCGGGTGGATTGCCCCCGTATCCACCCGGCGCCGCTTTTCAATGTCCGGGGCACTTCCTGGCGGATTCCCGGGTCCTGGATGGCCCGCTCGTGAACCGTCCTTGAACATCCCGTCCCCGCGCGTGTAAGCGAATCCGCGGAAGTACGCAAGCCCTGGCGGTGGCCTGGTCCGGCCAAGCCCGAAACCCCCTCCGGTCCGCCCACCGGACCGAGGGGCGGCGACGCGGCGTTCCGGCCCGGTACCGTTCGGCAGGCGCCGCGCCTCGCATGAAGGCGGGCGGAGCGCTCAGGAGACCGTGGGCGGATGCGCGCGGCCCGCCCACAAGCGAGCCACCGTCCACGCCCGCGGGATCGTGCACGGCGATCTGAGGCCCGCACAGGTACCCCTCACCCGTACGGCGCGGTCCGCCGTCCCGGGCACGCCGCGACTGGTTCTAGAATGCGATTCGAGTTAGGTTGGGCGTTCCGACAGGCCAGGGAGCGAAAGGGGACCCGCGTGCGCCGCACCCTGTTCAACGAGGACCACGAGGCGTTCCGGGAGACGATCCGGGCGTTCATCGAGGCCGAGGTCGCGCCGGTCTACGGCGAGTGGGAGGACGCGGGCCACCCGCCGCGCGACTTCTACCGCAAGCTCGGCGACCTCGGCGTGCTCGGCATCCAGGTCCCCGAGGAGTACGGCGGCGCGGGCGAGACCAGCTTCAAGTACCAGGCCGTGGTCTCCGAGGAGTGCGCCCGCGCCGGGGTGACCTTCGGCGGCTACAACGTGCACGTCAACCTCGTCCTGCCCTACCTGCTGAAGTACGGCTCGGAGGAGCAGAAGAAGCGGTGGCTGCCGCCGTTCGCGTCCGGCGAGATGATGACGGCCATCGCGATGACCGAGCCCGGCACCGGCTCCGACCTCGCGGGCATACGGACCACCGCGCGCCGCGACGGCGACCACTACATCCTGACCGGCGCCAAGACGTTCATCACCGGCGGCGTCCTCGCCGACCGGGTGCTCGTCGTCGCGCGCACCTCCCCTGCCACCCCGGAGAACCGCCGCACCGGCCTGTCGATCCTCGCGGTCGACACCAGGAGCGAGGGCTACGCCGTCGGCCGCAAGCTGGAGAAGATCGGGCTGCGCAGCTCCGACACCGCCGAGCTGTCGTTCAGCGACGTCCGGGTCCCGGTCGAGGACCTCCTCGGCGAGGAGGGCCGCGGGTTCGAGTACCTCACCCACAACCTGGCAGAGGAGCGCCTCGGCATCGCCACCAGCTCCTACGCCTCGGCCGCCGCGGCCGTGGAGTTCGCCCGCCGGTACGTGCAGGACCGGACGGTCTTCGGCAAGACCGTCTCCTCGTTCCAGAACACCAAGTTCGTCCTCGCCGAGTGCGCCACCGAGGTCGAGGCCGCCCGCTCGCTGGTGGACCGCTGCATCGAGGCCCTCGACGCCGGCGAGCTGACGCCCGCCGACGCCGCCGTCGCCAAGCTGTTCTGCACCGAGGTGCAGGGCCGCGTGGTCGACAAGTGCCTGCAGCTGCACGGCGGCTACGGCTACATCCTGGAGTACCCGATCGCGCGGCTGTACGCGGACGCCCGCGTCACCCGCATCTACGGCGGCACCAGCGAGGTCCTCAAGACGATCATCGCCAAGGACCTCAAGGTCTGACTCAGTAGGTCCGGGCCGCCGCCAGCTCCCGCGCCAGCGCGGCCGGGGCTCCGGCCAGGGACGGGCCGTACCAGGTGAGGTACCTGCCGTTGACGAGCGCGACGTCGATGCCGGGAAACGACTCGGGGCCGTCGTCCTCGGTGAAGCGGTAGGGCTCGTCCGGCAGGACCACCATGTCGGCGCCGGACGCGTTCAGCTCATCAAGAGGGATCTTCGGGTACCGGTCGGGGTGGCCGGCGTAGACGTTGGAGACGCCGAGGCGGGACAGGACGTCGCCGGTGAAGGTGTCGCGCCCGACGACCATCCACGGCCGCCGCCAGATCGGGACCACGGCGGTGCGCGGCGTGCCCTGAGTGACGCCCGACCAGACGCGGGACGCCTCGTCCAGCCAGCCCGGCACCGGGACGCGGCACGCCTCGACGAGCATCCGGCGCAGCGACGCCAGCGCCTCGTCGACCGTGCGGATCTCCGTCATCCAGACCGGGATCCCGGCGGCGCGCATCGCCTCGACGTCGGCCGGGCGGTTCTCCTCGGTGTTGCCGAGGACGACGTCCGGCCGCAGCTCCGCGATCCTCTCCAGGTCGGGGTTCTTGGTGCCCCGGACGCGCGGCACGTCCAGGCCGGCCGGGTGGGTGCACCAGGCGGTGGCGCCCACCAGCAGGTCCGGCGCGGTGACCGCGACCGTCTCCGTCAGCGACGGCACGATCGACACGACCCTCATACGTCTCCCTCGTGGGGGGCGACCCCCACACCCCCGGTTCGCTCCGCTCATACGTATCTCTCGTGGGGGGCGACCCCCCACACCCCCCGGTTCGCTCCGCTCATACGTATCTCTCGTGGGGGGCGACCCCCCACACCCCCCGGTTCGCTCCGCTCATACGTTGCGGCGGTACTGGCCGCCCACCTCGAAGAACGCGTCGGTGATCTGCTGGAGGCTGCACACGCGGGCCGCGTCCATCAGCACCGCGAACACGTTCTCGCCCGCCCGCGCCGCGTCCTTGAGCGCGGCGAGCGCCGCCCGGGCCTCGTCGCGGTGCGCGTCCTGGTAGGCGCGGACCCGGTCGAGCTGGGACCGCTTCTCCTCCTCGGTGGCGCGGGCCAGCTCGATCGTGTCGGGCGTCCCGTCGCCGGAGCCGGGGCTGCGGAACGTGTTGACGCCGATGATCGGCAGGGAGCCGTCGTGCTTGCGCTGCTCGTACAGCATCGACTCGTCCTGGATGCGGCCGCGCTGGTAGCCGGTCTCCATCGCGCCGAGGACGCCGCCGCGCTCGCTGATGCGGTCGAACTCCGCCAGCACCGCCTCCTCGACCAGGTCGGTGAGGTCGTCGATGATGAACGACCCCTGCAGCGGGTTCTCGTTCATCGCCAGGCCCCACTCGCGGTTGATAATGAGCTGGATCGCCAGCGCGCGGCGCACCGACTCGGCCGTCGGGGTCGTGACGGCCTCGTCGTAGGCGTTGGTGTGGAGGCTGTTGCAGTTGTCGTAGATGGCGATGAGGGCCTGCAGCGTCGTGCGGATGTCGTTGAAGTCCATCTCCTGCGCGTGCAGGGACCGCCCGGACGTCTGCACGTGGTACTTCAGTTTCTGGCTGCGCTCGTTGGCGCCGTACCGGTCGCGCATGGCGACGGCCCAGATGCGGCGGGCGACGCGTCCGAGGACGCTGTACTCGGGGTCCATGCCGTTGGAGAAGAAGAACGACAGGTTGGGCGCGAAGTCGTTCACGTCCATGCCGCGCGCCAGGTACGACTCGACGTAGGTGAACCCGTTGGCGAGCGTGAACGCGAGCTGGCTGATGGGGTTCGCGCCGGCCTCGGCGATGTGGTAGCCGGAGATGGACACCGAGTAGAAGTTGCGGACCTTGTTGGCGATGAACCATTCCTGGATGTCGCCCATCATCCGCAGCGAGAACTCGGTGGAGAAGATGCAGGTGTTCTGCCCCTGGTCCTCCTTGAGGATGTCGGCCTGGACGGTGCCGCGCACGGTGGACAGGACGCGCGCGCGGACCACGGCGGCCTCCTCCTCCGACGGCTCCCGCCCGTGCTCCTCGTAGAAGGCGTCCAGGCCCTGGTCGATGGCGGTGTTGAGGAAGAACGCCAGGATCGTCGGGGCGGGGCCGTTGATGGTCATCGACACCGACGTCGTCGGCGACGACAGGTCGAACCCGTCGTAGAGGGCCTTCATGTCGTCCAGCGTCGCGATGGACACGCCGGACGTGCCGACCTTGCCGTACACGTCGGGACGCTCGTCCGGGTCGCGCCCGTACAGGGTGACCGAGTCGAAGGCGGTGGACAGGCGGGTCGCGGGCTGGCCCTCCGACAGCAGCTTGAAGCGGCGGTTGGTGCGGAACGGGTCGCCCTCCCCGGCGAACATGCGCGCCGGGTCCTCGTTGTCGCGCTTGAAGGGGAACACCCCGGCGGTGAAGGGGAACCGTCCGGGCAGGTTCTCGTTGCGCAGGAACCGCAGCAGCTCGCCGTGGTCGGTGAAGCGCGGCAGCGCGACGCGCGGGATGCGGCTGCCCGACAGGGACTCGCGGGTCAGCTTGGTGTGCAGCTCCTTGTCGCGGATCCGCACGACCTGCTCGTCGCCCGAGTACGACTCGACGACCGCGGGCCAGCCCTCGATCAGGTCGGCGTTCTCCGGCGCCACGTCCCGGCGCGCCCCGGCGAGCAGGTCCTCGACCTCGGACGCGTCGGTCAGCTCGGCGCGGACCTCGTCCAGCCGCTGGACGCGCCGCACCGCCTCGATCTGCTTCACGGTGTCGGCGTGGTAGCCGCGGACGGTCTCGGCGATCTCGGACAGGTACCGCACCCGGTTCGGCGGGATGACGGTCGCGGCGCCGGTCGACACCTTCGTCGTGCTCTCGGGGAGGACGCCGTCCTCCAGCCGCAGGCCGTGCTCGCCGAGCAGCCCGCCAAGGTACTGGTAGAGCGCGGTGACGCCGTCGTCGTTGAAGGTGGCAGCGCTGGTGCCGAACACGGGCATGTCCTCGGGCCGCTGCCCGAACGCCTCCCGGTTGCGGACGAGCTGCCGGGAGACGTCCCGCAGCGCGTCGGCGGCGCCGCGCCGCTCGAACTTGTTGATCGCGACGACGTCGGCGAAGTCGAGCATGTCGATCTTCTCCAGCTGGGACGCGGCGCCGAACTCGGGCGTCATCACGTACAGCGACACGTCGACCAGCGGGACGATCGCGGCGTCGCCCTGCCCGATCCCGGGCGTCTCCAGGATGACCAGGTCGTATCCGGCGGCCTTGCAGGCGCCGATGATGTCCTCGATGTTCTCGGGCAGCTCCCGCGAGCCGCGGGTGGCGAGGGAGCGGAAGAAGACATGGTCGCCGTCGAGGGCGTTCATCCGGATGCGGTCGCCGAGCAGCGCGCCGCCGCCGCGCCGCCGTGTCGGGTCGACGGCGAGGACCGCGACGCGGAGCTTGTCCTGCTGGTCGACGCGGAACCGCCGCACCAGCTCGTCGGTGAGGGACGACTTGCCGGAGCCGCCCGTCCCGGTGATCCCGAGCACGGGCACGGGCCGCTTGCCCGCCGCCTCGGTGAGCAGCGCCCGGTCGCCGTCCGGGAGCTTGCCGGCCTGAAGGCAGGTGATGGCGCGGGCCAGCGCGTGCCGCTCCCCCGCCACCACGGCCTCGGCCGGGACGGGCTCGGCGGCGAGGTCGACGTCGCAGTCGCGCACCAGCTCGTTGATCATCCCGGGCAGGCCGAGCCGCTGGCCGTCCTCCGGCGAGAAGATCCGCACCCCGGCGCCGGACAGCCGCGCGATCTCCTCGTGGACGATCACGCCGCCGCCCCCGCCGAACACCTTCACGTGCTCGGCGCCCGCCTCCTTCAGGCTGCGCGCGAGGAACTCGAAGTACTCGACGTGGCCGCCCTGGTAGGAGCTGATCGCGACGCCCTGCGCGTCCTCCTCCAGGACCGCGTCGACGACCTCGCGGACCGAGCGGTCGTGCCCGAGGTGCACCACCTCGGCGCCCTGCGACTGCAGGATGCGCCGCATGATGTTGATCGCCGCGTCGTGGCCGTCGAACAGGGCCGCCGCCGTCACGAACCGCACCGGATGCTCCGGCCTGTGCAGGTCCCCCGTCACCGGTCTCACCTCAACCCTTGGACATCCAATATTTGGAAGTTAAAGTAGTTTCCATGCGCGAGACAGTCAAGACCACGTACGGTGGGCCGGTGCCCGACGCCCCCGACCCGATCGCCGAGGCCCGCCGCCAGTGGAGCCTGCGCTGGCCGGAGCACGCCGACCACATGGCCGCCGTCACCTCGGTGATGCGCGCCCAGCAGCTGCTGCTGAGCCGGATCGAGGCCGTCCTCAAGCCGTACGCGCTGACGTTCGCCGCCTACGAGGCCCTGCGGCTGCTCGCCTTCACGCGCACGGGAACGCTCCCGATGGGCAAGATGGGCACCCGCCTCATGGTCCACCCGGCCTCGGTCACCAACGTGATCGGGCGCCTGGAGCAGCGCGGCCTCGTCGGCCGCGGCCCCTCCCCCGACGACCGCCGCGTCGTCCTCGCGACGATCACGCCCGCCGGGCGCGAGCTCGCCGAGGAGGCGACCCTCGCGCTCAACGAGTCCGGGTTCGGCATCGCCGCGCTCCCCGCCGAGCAGGCCGCCGCGATCACCGCCGCGCTGCGCCCCGTCCGGCACGCCGCCGGCGACGTCGACTGACGCGCGCGTCCACGGGACGGGCGCGCCCGGTGACCGACGGGGCGTCCCATATGCTGCGGTTCTGTATCCGGTGTGACGCGAGGAGGCGTGATGACGGATTCGCCGACGATGACGTACGGCGGATATCTCCGGCTCGACGATCTGCTGTCCTGCCAGGAGCCCCAGACCGACGCCCACGACGAGCTGCTGTTCGTGATCATCCATCAGGTGTACGAGCTGTGGTTCAAGCAGATCCTGCACGAGGCTGCGCTGCTGCAGCGGCGGCTGGAGGACGGCAACAGCGCGGGCTCGCTGCACACCGCGCGCCGCATCGCCAAGATCCTCAAGACGGTGGTCGGGCAGCTCGACGTTCTGGAGACGATGACGCCGCGCCAGTTCGCCGCGTTCCGCGGCGAGCTCGGCACCTCCAGCGGGTTCCAGAGCGCGCAGTTCCGCGAGATCGAGGCCGTCCTCGGGCGGCGCGCGTTCCCGGCCTCCGACCTGCGCGACGACGCGCGGCTCCAGGCGGCGGTGGCGCGGCCGTCGATGTTCGACTCGCTGCTGCGCTACCTGGACGCGCTCGGGTTCCCCGTCCCGCGCGAGGCGCTCGACCGCGACACCTCCCGCCCGTGGGAGCCGGACGCGGGCGTGCAGAAGGCGCTGGTCTCGGTGTACGCGGACGAGTCCGGGCCCGGCGTGGAGGTCTGCGAGGCGCTCGTCGACGTGGACGAGGGCATCCAGGAATGGCGCTACCGGCACCTGAAGATGGTCGAGCGGACGATCGGCGCGAAGATCGGCACCGGTGGGTCGGCCGGGGCCGACTACCTGCGCAAGACGCTGTTCGCGCCCGCGTTCCCCGACCTGTGGGAGGTCAGGTCCCAGACGGAGGAGGTCCCCGTCCATGGGGCGTGACGGAGGCGAAGGCGGCGGGGAGCGGGTCGCGATCGTCGGCGCGGGGCTGGCGGGCTGCCTGCTGGCGGTGCTGCTCGGCCGCCGGGGCGTCCCGGTGACGGTGTACGAGCGGCGTCCCGACCCGCGCGTCGCGGGCGCCGAGCGCGGGCGCTCGATCAACCTGGCGATCTCGGCGCGCGGCCTGGCGGCGCTGGAGCAGGTGGGGCTGCGCGACCAGTCGCTCAAGCGGGCGCTGCCGATGCACGGCCGGATGGTGCACCCGCTGGCGGGCGGGCAGAACTTCCAGCCGTACAGCGCGGACGGTGAGCGCGCGATCAACTCCATCGGCCGCGCCGAGCTGAACCGGTCGTTGCTGGACACCGCCGAGGCCACGCCGGGCGTCACGCTCCGGTTCTCCCAGCGCGTCACCGGCGTGGACGCCGCCGCCGGGACGATCCTTTTCGACGGTGCCGACCCTGAGCCCGCCGACGTCGTTCTCGCCGGGGACGGCGCCTACAGCGCGGTCCGCGGGTCCCTGGAGCTGGACGGCGACGACGCCGACTTCCTGGAGCACGGCTACAAGGAGCTGACCGTCCCGCCGAAGGACGGCGGGTTCGCGCTCGACCCGGACGCGCTGCACATCTGGCCGCGCGGCACCTCGATGATGATCGCGCTGCCGAACCTCGACCGGTCGTTCACGTGCACGCTGTTCTGGCCCAAGGACGACTTCGCCGCGCTCGACACGCCGGAGAAGGTCACCGCCTACTTCGAGCGCCACTATCCGGACGTCGCGGCCCTCATGCCCGACCTGGCCGATGACTACGCGCGCAACCCGGTCGGGTCGCTGGTGACCGTCCGGTGCTGGCCGTGGACGCGGTACGGGGACGGCGCGGTCGTGGCGCTGCTCGGCGACGCGGCGCACGCGATCGTCCCGTTCTTCGGGCAGGGCGCCAACTGCGCGTTCGAGGACTGCATCGAGATCGACCGGTGCCTGACCGAGACCGGCGGCGACTGGGGCCGCGCGCTGTCGCTCTACCAGGAGAGGCGCAAGGCCAACACCGACGCGATCGCCGAGATGGCCCTGGACAACTTCATCGAGATGCGCGACCGGGTGTCGTCGCCGGTCTACCGGGCGAAGCAGGCGGCGACGCACGCGCTGGAGCGGCGGCTCGCGGGACGGTACATGTCCCGCTACGAGCTGGTGTCGTTCTCGACGATGCCGTACGCGGAGATCCCGGCCCGGATCAGGCGCCAGAACCGCGTGCTGGCCGCGTCCGTGCTCGGCGGTCTGGCCGCCGCGGCTCTGGCGGCCCGCGCCCTGCGCCGCCGGTAGGTCAACCGGGGCGGCGGACGGCGCGGCGGCCCGCGGCGAGGTCGGCGACGGCCGCGGCCAGCGCCGCCAGGACGAACACCAGGATGACGATCAGCCCGTGCCGGAACGCGGCCGCCCAGTCCCCGCCCGACCCGGCGACGGTCGCGAAGAACACCGACCCGGTGGCGGCGATGCCCGTCGCGGTCCCGACCCGCTGGCCCGTCTGCAGGACGCCCGCCGCGCTGCCGCCCTCGGTGCGGCGCACCTCCGACAGGGTGATCGTCTGGTTCGGCGCGATGACCAGGCCGCTGCCGAGGCCCGCGATCAGCAGCGGCACCGCCGTCCACCAGGCCACCCCGGAGCCCGGGTGCACCTCGACCGCCACCCACGCCGCGCCGAGCCCCACCAGGACGACGCCGAGCCCGGCGGCGACGAGCGTGCGTCCGTACCGCGCCACGACCTGGCCGCCCGCGGCCGACGCGACGCCCGACCCGACCGCGAACGGGGTGATCGCGAGCCCCGCGCCGAGCGCGCTGTAGCCGAGGCCGTTCTGCAGGTAGAGCGTGAAGATGAAGAAGATCGCGGTGAACCCGGCGAAGTACAGCAGCGCGATCGCCGAGCCCAGCGCGTACGAGCGGAGCCGGAACAGGCCGAGGTCCACCATCGGCGTCCCGGCGCGGCGCTCCCACACGGTGAACAGCGCGATCAGGGCCGCGCCCGCGAGGACGAGCAGCCATTTCAGGTCGCTCTTCCACTGCTGCTCCTGGGCGAGCGGCAGCAGGACGCACACCACGCCCGCGCCGAGCAGCAGGACGCCGAGCGGGTCCAGGCCCTGCCGCTCCCCGTAGATGGGCGCGGGCAGGAGCCGCCACGCCAGCACCAGCGCCACCACACCCACAGGGACGTTGACGTAGAACACCCAGCGCCAGCCCTCGTCCGGCCCGGCGATCGCGATCAGCCCGCCGCCGAGCAGCGGCCCGACCGCGGTGGCGATGCCGATGACGGCGCCGAGCGCGCCGAACGCCCGGCCCCGCTCCGCGCCCTGGAACAGCTGCTGGATCAGCCCGGCGACCTGCGGGTTCAGGATGCCGCCCGCGACGCCCTGCACGAGCCGCGCCAGGACGAGGAGAAGGATCGTCGGCGCGATCCCGGCGGCGGCGCTCGCCAGCGTGAACAGCGCCAGCCCGGACAGGAACACGGCGCGGCGGCTGCGCGCGTCGCCGAGCCGCCCGGCCGGGACGAGGACGAGCCCGAACGTCAGCGCGTACCCCGACAGGATCCACTGCAGCTCCGCCTCGGACGCGTGCAGCCCCTCCCGGATCGACGGCAGCGCCACGTTGACGATGCTGACGTCCAGCAGCGTCATGAACGCCGCGACGAGGCAGACCGAGAGGGCCTTCCAGCGGCGCCGCCGCTCCGCCGCCCGCTCCCCGGCGTCCGTGGGCTCCGTCCGCACGGCAGGGTCCTATCCGGAGATCACCGGGCGAAACGCGGGATCCGCCCCGGTCGGACAGGGCAGGCGGGCGGTGCCGCGTCCGGCGGGCTGTGCCAGAGTTGACCGATGACCGACTCCGTTCCGGGATCCGGCCCCGAGGAACCGCAGTGCTCGGCCAGGGGCTGCCGCGCCGCCGCCGTGTGGGCGCTGCGCTGGAACAACCCGAAGATCCACACCCAGGACCGGCGGAAGGTCTGGTTCGCGTGCGAGGAGCACCGCGAGAGCCTGTCGGCGTTCCTCGGCCGCCGCGACTTTCTGAAGGACGTCGTCCCCGTCGCCGACCGCGACGCGCCCCCGGAGGACGCGGGCTAGGCGTCGTCGAGGACGGTCTCGCCCGCCTGCTCCGGGACCTCCGCCGAGGGCGCGGGGGCTCCGGCCGCCTTCCAGTTCTCGGCCATCTCGGTCAGCCGGGCGGCGGCGTCCCGCGCGGGCGCGCCGCGCCCGACCGCGAGGCCGAGCAGGTACGCCGTGAGCGGCGCGCCGGGCCGCGCGACGCCGTGCGCGACGTCGCGGGCGAGGTCCAGGACCAGGCCCTGGTCGATGTCGCAGCGCTCCAGGCCCAGTTCGCGGCAGGCCGCGTCGATCCAGTCGTCCAGCACCGGCATGGGTCCCCCTTCTGGCGTCGTCCAGCCGAACCTGCCCACTCTCACACGATCAAAGCAGGTGCTCGGCGGCGGCCAGGTCTTCCGGGGTGTCGCAGTCGTACCAGGCCGGACGCGTGTCCGAGGGCAGCGCGACCAGGGCGGGGTCGAGCGGGCCGAGGAGACCGCGCAGCGACTCGCCCGCGTATCCGGCGAGGGCGTCCCGGAGCGGCGCGGCCCGCCAGCAGCCGGCCAGCCACTGCTCGCGGCCCTCGTCGTCCACGAGCACGGCTCCGGCGCGCTGCCCCGCCGCGTCCAGCAGCCGGGCGACGTGGGCGGGACGCAGGAACGGCAGGTCGGCCGCCAGCACCGCCAGCCACGGCGCCCGCACCCGCGCCAGCCCGGCCCGCAGCGCCGGGACCGGCCCGGCGCCCGGCGGGTCCTCCCGGACGACGACCGCCCCCGGCAGGACGTCCCGCGGCGGCCCCACCACGATCACCTGGGACGCCCCCGACGCGGCGCCCGCCGCCCATTCCAGCAGCGTCCGGCCGCCCAGAGCCGCGGCGGGCTTGTCGGCGCCGAACCGCCGGGCCCGGCCGCCCGCCAGCAGCACCGCGTCGAAGGGCACGGGACGCTCAGCCGCCGATGGCCGACATCGGCCGCGCGGGCTGCAGGAACGACGGGTCGTCGATGCCGTGCCCGGCGCGCTTGGCCCGGACCGCCGCGCGCCACCGCTCGGCCAGCTCGGCGTCGTCGGCTCCGGCGCGCAGCGCGTCCCGCAGGTTGGACTCCTCGGTGGCGAACAGGCAGTTGCGGACCTGCCCGTCGGCGGTGAGCCGGACCCGGTCGCAGGCGCCGCAGAACGGCCGCGACACCGAGCCGATCACCCCGACGGTGTACGGGCCGCCGTCGACGGTGAACGACTCGGCGGGGGCGCTGCCCCGGTCGTGCTCCTCGTCCGGGGCGATGGCGAACGCCGCGGACAGCCGCGCCAGGATCTCGTCGGCGGTGATCATGTCGTGGCGGGTCCAGCCGTGCTGGGCGTCCAGGGGCATCTGCTCGATGAACCGGAGCCGGTAGCCGTGCTCGATGCAGAACCGAAGCAGCGGGACGGCCTCGTGGTCGTTGATCCCCCGCATCAGCACCGCGTTGATCTTGACGGGTTCCAGGCCCGCCGCCCGCGCCGCCGCGAGCCCGGCCAGGACGTCGTCCAGCCGGTCGCGGTGCGCGAGCCGCTTGAACGTCTCCGGGTCGAGGGTGTCGAGGGACACGTTGACCCGGTCGAGGCCGGCCTCGGCCAGCGGCCCGGCGAGCCGGTCGAGCCCGATGCCGTTCGTGGTCAGCGAGACCTGGGGGCGCGGCGCCAGCTCCGCGGTGCGCCGCACGATCCCGGGGAGCCCGCGCCGGAGCAGCGGCTCGCCGCCGGTGTAGCGGACCTCGGTGACGCCGAGGTCCCGGACGGCCAGCCCGACCAGGCGCATGACCTCGTCATCGGTGAGCAGCTCCGGCTTGGGCAGCCAGTCCAGGCCCTCGGGCGGCATGCAGTACGAGCAGCGCAGGTTGCAGCGGTCGGTGAGGGAGACCCGCAGGTCCGTCGCGGTTCGGCTGAAGGTGTCGACCAGCACGGGCGCCCCTTCCTGCTGATTACGGTCGATCTAACCAGCCTATTGCGGTGGTTGACGATCCGTCCCGCACGAGAGACGGTAACCATCCGTCCGGCATCTGGGAGGCTGCGTGACCACGGTACGGAACTGGGATTTCGCGGGGACGCGGGGCTCCGTCACGGCCAGGATCTGGACGGACGGAGACCCCTGGTACATCGCCGTCCTCGTGCACGGATACGGCGAGCACCTCGGCCGCTACGACCATGTCGCGGAGGTCCTCGCCCGGCACGGCGCCGTCGTCTGCGGCCCCGACCACATGGGCCACGGCCGCTCGGCCGGCGACCGCGTGCTGGTCGAGGACTTCGACGAGGTGGTCGCCGACCTGCACACGGTCGTCGAGGCGGCGCGCGGCGACCATCCGGGGCTGCCCGTCGTCATGATCGGGCACTCGATGGGCGGGCTGATCGCGTCCCGGTACGCCCAGCTGCACGGCGGTGTCCTCGCCGCGCTGGTGCTGTCGGGGCCGGTGCTCGGCCGCTGGCACGTCGTGGACGAGCTGCTCCCCCTCGACGAGATGCCCGACGAGCCGATCGACACGTCCGTCCTGTCGCGCGACCCGGCCGTCGGGAAGGCCTACGCCGATGACCCGCTCGTCTGGCACGGCCCGTTCAGGAAGGCCACCGTCCAGGCGCTCGACACGGCGCTCAGGCGCGTCAACGAGCACGGCCGCCTCGGCGACCTGCCGATCTTCTACATGCACGGCGCCGCGGACGACCTCGTCCGCCCGCGCGACACGCGCACCGGCATCGACGCCGTCCGCGGCACCGACTTCACCGAGCGCCTCTACCCCGGCGCCCGGCACGAGATATTCAACGAGACCAACCAGGAGGAGGTCCTCGCCGACGTCACCGCCTTCATCGACGGCGTCCTCACCTGACCGGCGCCTGACCGGCCCCCGACGC
>NZ_SMJX01000104.1 GCF_004348535.1 Actinomadura sp. KC216 | reverse complement strand
GCCCTCCCCGTCGCGTTGCTCCTCATCGTCTTCGCCTATCCCATCGCCGTCATGTTCGCCCGGACGCTCAGCGACTTCGTCGGCCCCGACGACAGGGGGCTCGCGAACTACCGGTGGTTCCTGAGCACCCCCAGCCAGCTCACGATCCTGCGGCGCACCTTCACGACGTCACTGCTGGTCACGGGACTCTGCCTGGCCATCGGCTTCCCGTACGCCTACCTCATGACCGTGGTCGGGACCCGGTGGCGCATGGTCATGCTCGGTGCGGTCCTCATGCCGTTCTGGACCAGCCTGATCGTCCGGACCTACTCGTGGATGATCCTCCTCGGCGACAGCGGGCCCGTGGTGAGCGCGATACGCGGGCTCGGCTTCGGGGAGGTCCGGATCCTCGGCACCACGACGGCGGTCGTCATCGGCATGACGCAGGTGCTGCTCCCGTTCCTGGTCCTGCCGCTGTACTCGCGGCTGATCCAGATCGACCGCACGCTGCTCCGCGCCGCGCAGATCCACGGCGCGAGCCCCCGCACCGCGTTCCGCACCGTGTACCTGCCCCTCGCCATGCCCGGCATCACCGCCGGGAGCATGATCGTCTTCATCGTGTCCCTGGGGTTCTACTTCAGCCCCGCACTGCTGGGATCGCCGCAGAACAGCCTGCTCTCGCAGCAGATCGTGGAGCAGGTGACCAAATTGCTCGCGTTCGGCCGCGGCGGGGCGATGGCGCTGGTCCTGCTCGTGATCACACTGGTGCTGCTGGCGGCCGGGGCGCTGGCGGGCCGCCGCTACACCCGCGCGCTGGGAAGCGAGGTCAGCTGATGCGAGAGTCACGCCGCCCGTTCCTCAAGGCGTTCTGCCTCCTGGTCGGACTCCTGCTCGTCGCGCCGGTCCTCATCGTCGTCCCGATGGCCTTCACCAGTTCCCGGACGTTCACGTTCCCACCGCCGGGATTCTCCACCCAATGGTTCGATGAACTCGCCTCAGATCCCGCGTGGGTGGACTCGTTCATGCTCTCGCTCAAGGTCGCCGCCGTCGTGGTGGTCCTGGCGACCACGCTCGGGACCATGGCCGCCTTCGCCCTGACACGGGGCAGAGGGTTGTGGAAGGTCCCGGTCAACGGGCTGCTGCTCGCCCCGATGATCGTCCCAGGCGTGATCATCGCGATCGCGATCTACTACGTCTTCCTGCGCTGGCATCTCTCGGCCACGTTCCCCGGGTTCGTGCTCGCGCACACGATCATCGCCGTCCCGTTCGTGGTCGTCTCGGTCAGCACGTCCCTGCAGGGGGTGGATCGCCAGCTCGAGCGCGCGGCGGCGAGCCTCGGCGCGAGCCCCCCGGTCACCTTCGTCCACGTGACGCTGCCGCTCATCATGCCCGGGATGCTGACCGGCGCGCTCTTCGCCTTCCTCCTGTCGTTCGACGAGGCGATCATCTCGCTCTTCCTGTCCGGCCCGTTCAGCAGGACGCTGCCGGTCCAGCTCTACCAGAGCGTCACGACCACCCTGACGCCGACGATCGCGGCGGCGTCGACACTGATCATCGCCCTGAGCACCTCGCTCCTGCTGCTGTCCGCCCTGATCGCGACCCGAAGAAGGACGAAGCATGTCTGAGCAGACGCACGGCGCGTCCATCGACCTGCGCAATCTCGTGAAGCGCTACGGAGAGGTGACGGCGCTCGCCGACGTTTCGCTGACCATGCCGGCCGGCGAGTTCGTCACGCTGCTCGGGCCGAGCGGCTCCGGGAAGACGACGACCCTGAACTCGATCGCGGGCTTCACCCGGCTCGACGACGGGCACATCCTGGTCGACGGGTCCCCGATCGAGGCCGTCCCGCCGCACAGGCGCAACATCGGGATGGTCTTCCAGAGCTACGCGCTGTTCCCGCACATGACGGTCAGCGCGAACGTGGCCTTCCCTCTCAAACGGCGGAAGGTGCCCAAGCACGTCCTGAAGAGGCGCGTGGCCGAGAGCCTCGCGCTCGTCGGTCTCGACGGAATGCACGACCGGTATCCGCGCGAGCTCTCGGGCGGCCAGCAGCAACGCGTCGCGCTGGCCCGGGCCCTGGTCTTCGAGCCCCGCGTGCTCCTCATGGACGAGCCGCTCGGGGCGCTGGACCGCCGCCTCCGCGCGAACCTCCAGCTGGAGTTCAAGCGGATCCACCGCGAGCTGGGAATCACCTTCGTCTACGTCACCCACGACCAGGACGAGGCCCTGGTGATGTCGGACCGGATCGCGGTGTTCAACCACGGCGCCGTCGAACAGGTCGGGACCGCCGAGGAGCTCTACGAGCGCCCCGCCTCCCTCTTCGTCGCGGAGTTCCTCGGCGACTCCAACGTGTTGCCCGGTGTCGTCGTCGACTCCGCCGGGGGCCGGCGGTTGCGCGGCGACGGCTACGAGCTGGCGCTGCCCGACGACGCGGCCGTGACCGCGGGGACGAGCGCCGTGATGATGGTCCGCCCCGAACGCGTCGTCGTCGTGCCGGACGTGCCCGCCGCTCCTCCGGCGTCCGGCAACGCGCTCCCGGGCAGGGTGAAGCAGGTGATCTACATGGGCGGGATCCGCCGGCTGGAGGTCGGGCTCGCCGCCGGGTTCACCATGATCGCCCAGGAGCAGGCCGGGGGCGAGTCGACCGTGGCGGCCGGCGACGCCGTGCTCGCCACCTGGCATCCGCGCCTGGCCGTGGTTCTTCCCGACACCTCTGGCGACGCGACGGCGGGTGCCGTGACCGGCGCGCTCGCGGAGTGAGCACGCCGGTCCACCCGGAGGTCACCTGTCGAGCAGCGCCTCGATCGCCTGCCGTTCGCGCGGCGGGAACGGCATCGACCTGCGCCGCTCGCGGTCCCAGCGGGCGAGGATCACGCGCGACTCGGTGTGGACGCCCTTGCCTGCCGAGCCGAGCCTCTCGTGCACGGTGACCGTGCTGTTGGTCAGCACCACCGGCTTGAGCGAGACCGTGACCGGCCCGTCGTCGATGAGCAGTTCGCGCCGGTAGTCGAGTTCCAGGTGCACGATGACGAAAGGGGGTGCGGGCTCGTCCATGATCTCGGCGAGCCACCGGGCGTGCGCCTCCTCGAACAGGGCGAGGTGGGCGACCGCGGTCACGTGCCCGAGATAGTCGCGGTCCCGCTCGCGGAGCTCGAGCTCGATGTCCCATCCACCCATGACGTCCATCCTCTCCTCGCCGGACCCACCGAGGGCCCAGCCTTACGGTCGGCAGGTGCGAAACCGCGCGCGGGAGGCGGAAACTCCCCCATCCGGGGGTGGTTGGCGGCGACCGTCCGGGGCGGTGGCGCCGGACTACCGAGAATCGGCGCATGGCCTCCTCTCCCGTTCTCGTCGAGACCGCGGACGGCGTGCGCACGATCACGCTCAACCGTCCCGAGCGCCTCAACGCCCTCAATCCCGAGCTGCTGGACGCGTTCGCCGCCGCGTTCGCCGACCTCCCGCACGACGTGCGCGCGGTCACCCTCCGGGGCGCGGGGCGGGCCTTCTCCAGCGGCCACGACCTCAAGTGGGCGGCGGAGAGCGGCAAGGTTCCGAAGGGCGAAGACGAGTTGGCGGCGGCCACCGAGCGCCTGCACCGGATCACCCGGCGGATACGGGCGTGCCCGGTACCGGTCGTGGCGCGGGTGCACGGGTACGCGATCGGCGGTGGCGCCGAGATCGCGCTGAGCGCCGATCTCGTCGTGGCGGGCGCGTCCGCGACCTTCCGGTTCACCGAGACGGCGGTCGGCCTGGTCGTGACGAACGGCTTCACCGGCCTGCTGCCGCGTACCGCCGGCGGCGCCGTCGCCAAAGAGATCATCCTGTTGGGCGAGCCGTTCGACGCGGCCCAGGCCCGCGCGTGGGGCCTGGTCAACCGCGCGGTGCCCGACACCGAGCTCGATGCCGAGGTCGCGCGGATCCTCGCCGGCCTGCACACGAAGTCGCCGACCGCGCTGCGGCTGGCGAAGAACCTGCTCGACCGGGGCTGGGACGGCACGCTCGACGACGCGATGCGACGCGAGACCGCGGCCGGAGCCGAGGCGGCGCGGAGCGCGGACGCGCACGAGGCGGCCGCCGCCTTCGCCGAAGGCCGGCCACCGCGCTACACCCGGTCCTGACCGATCATCACCAGGAAGGGGGGCCTGATGGCCCGGAACGAATCCGCGAAGCCGTTTTCCGCGGTGATCGTCGGCGGGGCCGGCGGGATGGGCCGCTGGGCGGTCCGCGCGATCGCCCGGCTCGGATCGGCCGACCGGCTGCTCGTCGCCGACCTGGACGGGGTGCGAGCCCAGCGGGTGGCGGACGAGGTGGGTGGGCCGTGCACGGCCGTCGCACTCGACGCCACCGACGGCGCGGCGATGCGCGAGGTGTTCGCAGGCTGCGACGTCGTCCTCAACACGATGGGCCCGTTCTCGCTCTTCGCGCGGCCGGTCCTGGAGGCCGCGATCGAGTGCGGTTGCGACTACCTGGACATCGACGACGACTGGGAGTCCACGCTGGCGGCCTTCGAGCTCGACGCCCTGGCCCGCGAGCGTGGCTGCCGCGTGGTCAAGGGCATCGGCGGGAGCCCCGGGGTCTCGAACCTGGCGGCCATGCTCGCGGTGCGCCGGCTTGAGAAGGTCACCGAGATCGTCACCGGCTGGTCGATGCGCGGCGCGGTGCTCGAGGAGGAGCCGGCCTACCCGGCGACCGGGTCGGCCGGCGCCGCCCTGGAGCACTGGCTGATCCAGATCAGCGGCACGATCCGGGCGTGGCGTGACGGTGCCGAGCGGGACATCGAGCCACTGCGGCCGGTCGAGCTGGACTATCCGGGCATCGGACGCGTTCGCGCCTACACGGTCGGGCACCCCGAGGCCGTCACGCTCCCCCGCTACGTCACCGGCCTCGACAGCTCGACGAACGTCACGTCCGGGCCCCCGTGGGTGTTCGAGCACGCCCGGTCGGTCGCGGCCGAGTACGACGGCGGCGGTATCACGCTCGCCGAGGGCGCCGCCCGGCTGGCCAACGCTCCACGACCGGCGAACCGGCCGAGGACGGCCGACCCCCTCGGTACCGTGTGGGCCCTGGCGCGCGGCGAGCGCGACGGCCGTCCGCTCTCGGTCTCCGTCCAGCCGACCTCGATGCCGCCGGGAAAGATGGGCGGCGGCACCGGGGTGGCGCTCGCGATCGGCCTGGAACTGCTGCGACGGGAGCGCGCCGGCGGGCCCGGCGTCCACGCCCCGGAAGGAGCCATCGACCCGGAGGACTTCTTCGCGCTCTACCTCCGGTTCGCCGAGCCCAAGGTCTCCTCGATCGGCGACCTGCTGCTCATCCGCGAAGCGTGAGCCCGTCGTCGGCGGGCGTCCCGGACACGCTCTCACCGGCTCCGGTGTTCACGGCCGGCCGGGTCCCGGTGGCCGGCGGCCGATGGACGGCCCGGTGGCCTCCCGCCCTCCCGACCGGTCGCCGCGGATCAGGACGACGCCCGCCACGACCAGGCTCACGCCGACGAGCTGGACGGGACGCGGCGTCTCCCCGAGCAGCGCCCAGGCGAGGCACAGCGCGGCGACCGGCTCGGCCAGCGCGACGAACGAGGTGACCCGCGCGCCGAGGAGATCGACCGCGGCGAGGCCCGCGACGTACACGAAGATCGTCGAGACGCCCACGACCAGCACCAGCGGCACCGCCACCGGCACCGTCCGGCCGCCGAGGTCGACCGGCGCGTCGTCGATCCGGACCGGCATCACGCCCAGCAGCCCGAGCAGGCCGATCGTCACGGTCGCGACGCACAGCCCGGCGCAGGCGAGCATGACCGGCGGGATCGCCCCGGTCGTCCGGTCGGAGGCGAGGAAGAAACCCGCCGCGCACACCGCTCCGCCGAACGCCCACAGGATGCCGACCGGGTCGGGCCGGTTCACCCCCATGGCGGCGACCACGAGCACCAGGCCGCCGATCGCGGTGGCGGCGCCGAGGAGCGTGCCCGCGGCAGGGCGCTCCCCGTCGCGGAACCATGCCCAGCCCAGGACCAGCACCGGCGAGGTGTACAGCACCATCATCGCGACGCCGACCGGCAGCGTCGCGAGCGCGTGGAAGTAGCAGGTGACCGTGCCGGCGATGCCGACCACGCCGAGGACCACGATCCCGCCCAGGTTAGACCGCAGGGCGAACCGCCGGCGAGTCGCGGCCATGAACGCCGCGGGCAGCAGCACCAGCGCGGCCAGCGCCGTGCGCAGCACGGTGACCCCGCCGGCGGACCACCCGGCCTCGATCAGCGACTTGCCGAACGGACCGCTGGCGCTGGACGCGACCGCCGCGGCGACGCCCAGCACCACCGCCACGAGCCGGCCCCGCCGGCGTGGAGGGGGGGCTTCACGGGAACCTCGCCGCGGCCCAGAACGCCGCGCGGACGCCGATGGCGGCGTCCGGGTCAGCCTGCACGACGAAGCTGCTCGCGCTCGGTCCCTCCCCAGACCAGGAGACCGAGCTCCTGCGCACGGCTGGCGGCCTCGGCCCGGTTCCGCACACCGAGCTTGCGGTACACCGCGCTGGTGTGCTGTTTGACGGTGTGCCGGGACAGGTTCAGAGCGGCCGCCGTCTCCGGGTTGCTCAGCCCGGACGCGAGGTGCTGGAGAACGTCCAGCTCACGCTTCGACAGCTGAACCTCGGGTGCGACCGAGCCCTTGGGGAAGACGCGGCCGCCTTCCGCGACCCGCTTCATCGCCGAGATGATCGCGCCGCGCGGCATGTGCTTGGACAGCGCCGCGACGGCCCCCAGGGAGATCGCCAGCGCCGCCGGGACGCGGCCCTCCCCCGACATCAGGACGACCTTGATGTGCGGCATCCGCTCCTTCAGCGTGCGGCACAGCTCCGGCCCCGACCGTCCGCCCAAGGACGCGCTCACCAGCACGAGTTGCGGCTGGTGGCGCCGCACCACCTGAAGCGCCGCGTCCGCCGAACTCGCCACCAGGCACGACTCCACCCATGACGTGTCCGCGAGGACGGCGCGTAGCCCCGCCTGCATCAGCTCGTACTCGTCGACCACCAGCACCCGCTGAGGCCGGCACCTGTCCTCCCAGGTGTTTCCGGCGGCATCGGCGGCAGCGATCTGGCGTGTGGTGCCCAGCGACATCAACAACACCCCGTCCGGCGTCTCGTAGTCGGGTGTTACGTGTGCCGTACACGGTCGCCGAGCACGGCCCCGGCGGCACCCGTGGAACTACCTGTTTCGACTACGCGCCTGACCTGCTCGCCCGCCAGGCCCCTGTTCGGCATCCGGACCCCGCTGCGGACCTGCTGGATTCCGGTATCGGCCAGAACGGCGTCGAACAGCTCCGGGAGCCTGCCGTCGATCGGACACGTGCCGCGCTATCGGGCTGCATCAGATCCCAGGCGGCAGCGGTGACGATCCCGTAGGCCAGATGCGGGGCCAGGTCCGACAGCCACGAGCTGACCGGCCAGGTGCGCGGGTCGGTCACGCCCAGCGCGACCATGGGGCCGGTGGTGCCGATATTGGCGGTCAATCCGGCGACGATGCCACGCACGATGAGCGACGCGCCGTCGAGCCTGGGGGCCGCGAGCCCGTAGAGCGCCCCCACACCAAGACCGGAGCCGACCCCCAGCAGAGCCCCGATGGCCGAGCGGCGATTGTCGGCCTCATCGTCGTCACGGTTCATTGGCGACCGGGTGACACCGAGCAGCCGCTCGCTTCTGCGGACGGTCTCGGCAGGCGTGGTGCTGGCCGGACGCCCGCGCACCGCCATGTCCAGGTAGCCCACGACGTTGAGCGCCGTCGTACCGGCCGCGCCCGCGGCCATCCCGGTCAGAATGCGATTCATGCGGCCGTCCTGCCCGCAACGGGTGGCATTACCCCTGCTGGTGCCCTCCCCCACCGGCCCGGGGGAGCCACGCGGCGCCGCCGTGCCGTGCGCACTCGCATGTCGGTGCGCACGGCGTCGGAGGGTCAGGCGACCGGGCTCTGCGCCGTCGGCGGCGGCGTCGCGGGGGTGTCATCGCGCAGCCTCAGCCTGCCGCCGTCCTGCAGGACGACCCTGACCGCGAGCAGCACGACGCTGATCAGCAGCGTCCCGATCCCGATGAGCTGCTCGTTCAGGCCGCCGTAGCCGGCCTTGCCGGGGCTCAGCGCGCCGACCACCAGGATCACGGCGTTGTAGGCGGCGAGGACGGCCGCGACGGCGATCCAGCCCCCGCGGAGGCGGATCATCCTCGGCCACCCCGGACGGTCCCTGCGGAGCAGCAGGAACGCCGACAGGGCGAGCACGTTGGCGAGGACGTATCCCACGTTCGCGGCGAAGATGATGCCGAGCGGGTTCCCGACGAACAGGACGAGCCCGGCGTTCACCGCGAACGCGACGAGGATCGCGACGTGGGGCTCGTGGTTGCGGTTGAGCCTGTCGAGCTGCCTGATCGTCAGCCCGGCCTTGGCCACGCCGTAGAGCGCGCGGCCCGAGTCGGCCGTGGCACCGTTCATCACGAGCAGGAACGACGCGGCGAGCAGCAGCGAGATCAGCCACGACGCGGGGCCGATGATCTCGGCGAACGCGGCGGCGTACATCCCGCCGGGGTCGGCGGCGATGGCGTCGTCGCCCACGGTTCCGGCGATGCCCAGCGGGCTCAGCGTCGACCCGGCGAGAGTGACCAGCGCGGCGAGCCGCAGCGCCTTCGGGGTGTCGGTCTTCGGGTGCTCGTACTCGGGGGTGAACGTCGCGCACACCTCGGTTCCGTAGGCGGACCAGGCGAACAGGAACAGGAACACGACCGCGACGTGCCATCCCTCGATCCCGCCGGTGAGCTTCCAGGTGAGGCCGTCGGTGCTGAACTCGCCGAGGAGGAACGGGCCGAGGGTGAAGATCAGGATGAGGGCGGCGGACGCGTGGCCGAGGATCTTGGCGAGCAGCGCGGTGAACTTGATGCCGCGCATGTTGAGCCAGGACACGAAGACCAGCGACGCCACGCCGAGCGCGTGCCCGAGGCCCGCGTCCACCGGGCCGAGGTCGACCGTCCGGTCGGCGTCGGGGAAGAACTCGGCCTGTACCAGCGTCCCGAAGCCGAGCGCCATGACCGCGACGCCGAAGGACCACCCGGCCCAGTACCCGAAGGACGCGATGGCGCCGATGGGGCTGAAGTAGCGGCGCCAGCCCTCGTGGGCGTAGAGCGCGACGCCGCCGGCCTTGTTCGGGAACATCCCGGCGAGCTCGGCGTAGACGTAGTTCTGCAGCAGCCCGACCGTGCACGAGACCGCGAACAGGGTGGCGACCGCCAGGGTGCCGATGGACGCGATGGACGGCCCGAGCGCGGCGAAGATCGAAACTGGGACGAGCAGGGCGATGGCGAATCCGTCGCGCCATGTCAGCTTGCGCTGGAGCTCGCCGTCGGACTGAGTCATGGGTCCTCCCAACCCTCACCCCGGCATGATTATCACCATATGATTGTCTTACCGGATGGTGAGAGGTACCGTAGACGCCGTCATCACACGCGTCAATGGCCCCAGTGGCCCCGGCAAGCGCTCGGGAGAAGAGGGAGTGCCCATCCCGATGAACGAACTCGAAGGCAAGGTCGTGCTGGTCACCGGCGCGGCGTCGGGCATGGGACGCGAGGTCGCGCGGCATGCCGCCGAGCACGGTGCCCGCGTCGTCGGCGTCGACCGGGACGCCGCCGCGCTCGCGGACCTGACCGGCGGCGCGGCGATCGACGGGCTGGCGTCCGACCTGACCGACCCGGACGGGCCGCGCCGCGCCGTGCGGCACTGCCTCGACGCGCACGGACGGCTCGACGGCCTGGTCAACGCCGCCGGTATCTTCCAGACCAGGGCGATGCTCGACATCACCGCCGACGACTTCGACCGGGTCTTCGCCGTGAACGTCCGCGCGCTCTTCTTCCTCCAGCAGGAGGCGGCGAAGGAGATGCGGGACGGCGGCGCCATCGTCAACTTCGCCTCGACCGCCGCGCGGGTGCCGCGGCCGATGTCCAGCCACTACGCGGCGAGCAAGGCCGCCGTCGTGAGCCTGTCCCGGTCGGCGGCGACCGCGTGGGCCGATCGGGGCATCCGGGTGAACTCGGTCTGCCCCGGCGTCATCGAGACCCCGATGATCACGGCGATCCTCGCGGAGCAGGCCGGGCTCGCCGGGATCACCCCGGACGAGCTGGAGTCCCGCTGGCGCGGCCTCAACCCGATGGGCCGGCTCGGCCGCCCGGGCGAGGTCGCCGAGCTCGTGACCTTCCTGCTCTCCGACCGCGCCTCGTACATCACCGGGGAGAGCATCGGCGTCAACGGCGGCGCCGACGACATCTGAGGATGCGCATGCTTGAGATCACCAACGGCCGGGCGGCGGTCGCCGTCGCGCCGGAGCGCGGGGCGGAGATCCGGTCGATCACGCTCGACGGCGGCCCCAACGCGCTCGCCTACCACGACTGGACGACACCGTCCCCCGCCACCGCGGCCAACGGGTACGGCGACTCGGAGACCGACTGGCTGTCGTGCTACCGGGGCGGGTGGCAGGAGACGATCCCGAACGCGGGCGCCGAGTGCCGCGTCGCGGGCGTGCCCCTCGCCTTCCACGGCGAGTCCTCGATCCTGGAGTGGGACGTCCTGCGGGCGACCGCCACCGCCTGCGAGCTCCGGGTCGGGCTCCGGCTTCCGCTGACGGTGACGCGCCGCATGACACTCGACCCGGACCGTCCGGTCCTGCGCATGGAGACGACGCTGACGAACGAGTCGCCCCTGGCGGTCCCGTACGTGTGGGGACATCACCCCTGCTTCCCCGCCGCGGACGGCACCTGGGTCGAGATCCCCGCCGTGTCCTACGCCACCGAGCCCCTGGAGGCGGGCGACATCGCGTCGCGGGAGGGCACGTGGCCGATGGCGGAGACGGTCGACGGCGCGGCGGCCGACCTGAGCCGCGCGCCCGGCGCGGAGACGATGCGCTGCTTCTACCTCCACGGGCACGACGCGGGCTGGGCCGTGATCCACCAGCCGGACGGCCTTCCCAGCGTCGCCCTGAGCTGGGACGTCGAGGCGTATCCGGTCACCTGGCTCTGGCAGATCAACGGCGACCCCGGGTTCCCGTGGTACGGGCGGATGCGCGCGATCGCGGTCGAGCCGCAGACCGCATGGCCCTACGACGGCCTGGCCGGGGCGATCGAGCGCGACCAGGCCCGGCTGCTCAAGGCGGGCGAGTCGGCGTCCAGCTGGATCACCGTCTCCGTGCTCGACGGCCCGCCCGGCGGACCGGTCGCCTCGGTCACGCCGGACGGACGCGTCCACGAACATCCACGGGAAAGGGAGCAGGGAGCATGACCGACACCATCCGCCACATCCATCACGTCGGCCTGACGGTCTCGGATCTGGACCGTTCCGTCGCCTTCTACACCGAGCACCTCGGGTGCTCGATCGTGATGAGCCAGGAGAAGGCCGGCGGCTACCTCGCCGCGATCGTCGGCTACCCGGACGCGTCGGTCCGGATGACCCATCTGCGGGCGCCGTCCGGCGACCTGGTGATCGAGCTGTTCGAGTACCTCGCCCCCGAGGCCCTGCGCACCCGGCTGGAGCCGCGGCTGATCGGCAACCCGCACCTCTGCTTCGTCGTGGACGACCTGCCCGCAACCCATGAGCGGCTGACCGCGGCCGGCGTCGAGTTCTTCTCGCCGCCCGTCCTGGTCGACACCGGCGCCAACGCGGGCGGCCAGGGCGTCTACCTGCGCGACCCGGACGGCATCGTCATCGAGCTGTTCCAGCCCGCCGCGTCCCGCGCCGGGAAGGACGCGGCATGAGCGCGCGGGCCGCCGGAGAACGGACCGGGCGGGCCGTCGTGACGGGCGCGGCGTCGGGCATCGGCGCGGCGGTCGCCCGCCGCCTCGCCGCCGACGGCATGGACGTGCTCGGCATCGACCGCCGGCCATGCCCGGGGATCGACCACCGCGTGGCCGACCTCGGCGACCTGGACCGCGTGACCGCCCTCCCGGAGGAGCTGGACGACGAGCGCCCGACGGACGTCTTCGTCAGCTGCGCGGGCATGTTCGAGGGCCAGGCGTCCGCCGACCTCGACTTCGCGACGTACGAGCGGACGCTGCGGGTCAACCTGCACGCCCCCGTCTACCTCATGGGCAGGCTCGCCGCCCGGATGGCCGGGCGCGGCTACGGCCGGATCGTCGCGATCACCAGCATCCACGTCCGGATGAGCGAGCCGACCGCGCTCGCCTACGACGTCGGCAAGGGCGGGCTCGACGCCGCCGTCCGCACCGTGGCCATCGAGAATGCGGACCGGAACGTGCTGGTGAACGCCGTGGCCCCCGGGTTCGTCCGCACCGGCATGTCGATCGTGAACGGCGAGGACGAGCTCGAGTCCGCCTGGTTCAAGGACCACTACCTGGCCACGGGGAGGCTCCCGATGCGGCGCGCCGCCGAGCCGGACGAGGTCGCGACCGCGGTCTCCCACCTGGTCAGCGGCGAGAACACCTACGTGACCGGCGCGTCGCTGACCGTGGACGGAGGTCTCAGTGCGCGTTTCTGACCCGCGACCACTGCTGGACGACCTCTACTTCCCCGAGTGCCTGCGCGAGCACGAGGGCGGCCTCTGGTTCAGCGACATGTTCGCCGGAACCGTGCACCGGATGCCCTGGGACGACCCGTCCGCGCGCACGACGGTCTTCGCCACGGACGACCTGTGCGGCGGCATCGGCTGGCTCCCCGGCGGGGACCTGCTCGTCTGCAGCATGGAGAAGCGCCTGCTCCTCGCCGTCGACGCGTCCGGCGCGCCGCGCGTCCACGCCGACCTGTCGGTGCATTTCGAGCACCCCATCAACGACATGCTCGTCCTGCCCGATGGGCGGGCGCTCGTCAGCGGATACGGATACGACGTCGACCACGGTGCCGCGCCGGAGCGCGTCGCGCTGGCCGTCGTCGAGCCGGACGGGACCCACCGCCTCGACGCCAACCGGCTCCTGTTCCCCAACGGAATCGACGTGCTCTCCCCTGGCCGGATCGCCGTCGCGGAGACGTTCGCGGAGCAGGTCACGACGATCCCCCTCGACGGCGACGGGGGGCTGGGGACGGCCACGGCCCATGCGAGGTTCGGCGACGGCGACGGCCCGGACGGCATATCCGCCGATGGCGAGGGTGGCCTCTGGGTGGCGTGCGCGTTCGGGGAGCGGGTCGTCCACCTGGACACCGGCGGCCGGGAGGACGCGGAGCTGCGGATCCCCGGCCTGGGCGTGTTCGACTGCCTCGCCGCCGCCTCGGGCGACCGGCTCGTCATCGCCGTCTCCGGCCATGACGAGGAGTACGGCAGGCGGCACAGGACGGGCTCGCTCCTCGAAGCCCGGATCACGACGTGATCCGACAATGTTGTCGAATGGTGATGCTAGCCTGTCCGGCATGACATCACGCGGGGACGCGGACGAGGGCGCGGCGGCACGCCCCCGGGTCCAGTCGGCCGCCCGCACGGTCGCCATCCTGCTGGCGGTCGCCCGGAGCGACCGCGGGCTGACCACCAAGGAGATCAGCGAGCAGGTGGGGGTCGGCCGGCAGACCGTCTACCACCTGCTGCACACGCTGACCGAGACGGGGATGCTGGCGCGCGGCGGCGACGGGCGGATCATCCTCGGGCTCAACGTCGGCAGCCTGGTCGCCGGGTTCGACCGCCAGCTGTCCCCCTCGGAGCGGCTGGCTCCCCTGGTCAGGCGGCTGGCGCAGGAGACCGACGAGACGTCCTACGCCGCGGGCTGGCATCTGGGCGAGATCACCGTGCACGCCGTGTCCCGGGGGTCCAACCCGGTCCAGGCGGCGGAGACGCCGCTGGGCTTCACCGGGCTGGCGCACGCGCGGGCGTCGGGCAAGATGCTGCTGGCGATGATGCCCGCGGACGAACGCGCGCGGTACCTCGCCTCCCATCCGCTCGACCCCGTCACGGCCCGCACGATCGTCGACGCGGGCGCGTTCGAGAAGGAGATGGAGCTCGTCCGCGAGCGCGGCTACGCCACCGACCGCGAGGAGCTCGCGGAGGGCGTGTGCTGCGCGGCCGTCCCGCTGGACGGTGGGCGCTCGCCGTACGTCCTCGCCGTGTCGGCGCCCAAGAGCCGGTTCGAGGAGAACTTCGACCGCAACCTCGCGATCCTGCGGAAGATCGCCGAAGTGAGCTTCATCGAGCTGCTGAAGAGCTGATCCCGGCGGTCGGGCCGCCCCGGCGGGGCCGGGGCGGCCCGACCGTTCAGGAACCGTCCGCCCAGGCGAAGGTATGCGTGCCCGCCACCTCGTGGAAGGCGACGTACCCGTCCTGCGCGGTGGCGCGGACGCCGGGGGCGGGCCCGGATCCGTCCCAGACCACGCGGCCGTCCATCGCGATCACCCGATCCTTGCCGAGGAGCGGCACGCTCACCGTGCCGCGAGACGCCGTCCCGCGGGAGGGCCCGTCAACGGTCAGCGCGAAGCCGCGGCCGTCGTGCTCCCACCGGACGGTGATGGCCCCGCCCGGGATGGGCGTCCGTCCCTGGGCCCACCGCAGGCCGGACGGCTGCGGCCGGACGCTCCACCGCTGGAATCCGGGCGCGGTCGGGGTGACGCCCAGAAGCCCCTTCGACAGGGCGGGCAGCGCGGTCGTCCACGCCGTGTTGGCGAAGTCGCCCCGCCGCACCGACCCGTCGTACTGGGACGAGAACCAGCCGGTGCCCGGGCCGTTCCGCAGCATGTGGCCCCACCAGCCGCGGATCTGCCGGAGGGCCCCGGCGCCGTCCCCGTAGTTCACCCGGCCGATCGCCTCCATCGAGTTCGTGTACCCGTGGATGACGCCGTGGCGGTACGGGTTGTCGGTGTACTCGCTGACCCGGCTGCCGTACGGCGAGGCGAGCCTCCGGTCGATGAAGTCGATGATCCTCCGGCCGCGTTCGGGGGTCACCGTCTCGAAGAACAGGTTCCCGCCGTTGGCGTCGTCGGTGCGGTCGCGGCGCGGATCGTCGGCGTTGAGCACGAACGCGCCCCCGGCCCGGTCCCACAGCACCCGGTTCAGCGCCGCGCGGACGGCCCCGGCCCGCCGTTCGAGGGCGCGGGCGGCGGCACCGTCGCCGGCGACGTGGCGTTCGAGGTACGCGAGGCCCTTCGTCGCGTCGTAGTACGCGGCGTTGTTGAAGGAGTCCACCCCGTAGGCGGTGTCGCCGGGCTGCCAGTTGGCCCGCATCGGGGTGTCGTCCTTGGGCTCGTAGTACAGGCCGTTCTTGTCGGTCCGGCCGCGCAGGAACGCGACCGCCCGGCGGGCGACCGGCAGCAGGGGTTCGACGAACGCGGCGTCACCCGAGTACAGGTAGTAGTCGGCGAGGGTGGACACCCAGAAGGCCGTGAAGCTGTCGATCGTGATGTCGTCGTACAGCGACAGCGGGCCGGCGGAGCCGAGGGCCACGCGCGGATCGGGCCCCTCCTCCGGGACGCGCCAGCCGTCCGGCGGTCCGGGGTCGCCCGGCTTGCACGTGACGAGCGGTGAGGACGCGAGGGGCAGCGAGCCGTCCGGGTTCTGGACGCATCCGAACTGCTGCAGCGTGTTCCGCACCAGCATCCGGTAGTCGCCGCTCTGGTAGTACCCGGCCCGTCCCTGCATGTGGATGTCGCCCATGAACAGCACGCGGTCGAACGTCACCGTCAGCATCCACGGGCTGGTCCCCTGCCGGACGGTCGCGAGGTCACCGGTGTGCGCGCTCGCGTACCAGGCCCTGTTCAGCAGGTCGTCGCTGGAGTGGAAGGACCCGTCGTAGGTCACCGGATAGGTCGTCTTGCGAAGGCGCACCCGGTCGATGCTGACGGTGCCGGGCCCGTCCAGCGTGATGGCGACGTACCGGGTCTCGCGCTTACCGGGGCTGACCCGGGTCACGGGACGTTGCGTCGCATCGAACAGGTCGACGCGGGACTCGGGGTCGTCGTCGGTGCCGAACGACCGGCCCATCCCGTCGCCGTCCGGGCCGGCGAACCGGCGGAACTGGGCGTAGCTGACGCGGACGGGGCGATCGGCGGACCGGACGTCGACCTCGACCCTGCCCATCATGACGTTCCCCAGGTCGACCATGAGGGTGGCGCTGTGCTCGGCGGTCGTGGTCAGGACGGTCGGCGCTCCCCCGGCCTTCAGTAGCCCTTCGGGGTTCGTGACCTCGGACGCGTTCCCCTCCACGGTCACGCCGCGGGCCCGCGCGTAGGCGTCGTCGTCCGAGACCAGGTACTTCGCGTGGCCCGGCCGTGCCGCGACCTGCCGGCACGACAGCCGCTCCGCGGGATCGGAGAGGCGCTCGCACGCGTCGCGCGCATGGGCGGGTGTGACGGCGGCCAGCAGGCCGCCGAGGACCGAGACCGCCGCCAGGACGGGCACGGACCGGCGCCGGACCCGTCTCCGCAGGGGCGGTGCTGAGGGCTGATGAACCATGGCTCTCCTATCGCGATTTGATAGGTGTCGCACAATATGTGATACAACTGCCCGTATATCAGCGTTGGACGCTAACTGTGTTGTGATTATCAAATAGTGATGGAGGACGCCGTGACGACGCCGCAGCCAGGACCGGCCGACCTGTTCCGGTCGATGGCCCTGATCAGGCATTTCGAGGCGCAGGCCCTGGAGCTCAGCCGGCGGGGCGAGGTCGCCGGGTCGATCCACCTCTGCACCGGCCAGGAGGCGATCCCGGTCGGCGCGATGAGCGCGCTGCGGCCCGGCGACCGGGTCCTGTCCACCTACCGGGGGCACGGGTGGGCGCTCGCCTGCGGCGCCGATCCCGCCGCGGTCATGGCCGAGATCGCGCAGCGCGCGGCCGGGACCAACGGCGGGCGCGCCGGTTCCCCGCTGCTCAGTGCCCCGGACCAAGGTTTCCTCGGCGAGAACTCGATCGTCGGCGCGGGCGTCCCGATCGCGACCGGGGTGGCGATGGCGGCGGCACTCCAGGAATCCGGACGGGTCGCGCTCGTCTCGATCGGCGACGGCGCGATGAACCAGGGCGCCACCACCGAGGGGCTGGTGTTCGCCGCGGCGCGGAACCTCCCGGTGATCCTCGTGTGCGAGAACAACGGCTGGTCGGAGATGACCCCGATCGCGAGCGTGAGCCGCACCGGCGACTTCGCGGACCGGGCGCGCGCGCTGGGCGTCCACGCCGAGGTCGTGGACGGCGGCGACCCGGAGCAGGTCGCGGACGCCGTCCGGCGGGCCGCGGAGCGATGCCGCGCGGGCGGCGGGCCGGTCTTCCTGGAGTGCAAGACCGTCCGGCTGTGCGGCCACTACAACAAGGACGTCGAGCACTACCGTCCGGACGCCGACCGCGAGGCCGCGGCGGCGGCCGACCCGCTCAGGCGCTTCCGGGACCGCCCCGGCGCGGACCGCGACGAGCTCACCAAGATCGAGAACGCCGCGGCGGAGGAGATGGCGGCCCTCGCCGAGCGCGTCGTCGCCCTCCCGCCGCCCGATCCCGCCACCGTGCACGACCACGTCTATGGCCCGGCACCCTCGCCCCCGGCGGCCGGCACGCCTGAACAGCCCGCCAAGGACATGCCGTACTGGCGCGCCGTGAACTCGGCCCTCGCCGACGCGATGGACGCCGACCCCGGCGTCGTCGTCTACGGCGAGGACGTGGGCTTCGCCGGCGGCATCTTCGGGGTCACCCGCGGGCTCCAGAAGCGGTTCGGCGACCGGCGGGTCTTCGACACCCCGATCAGCGAGGCGGCCATCCTCGGCTCCGCCGTCGGCGCCGCGCTCGACGGGGCCAGGCCCGTCGTGGAGATCATGTGGGCCGACTTCATGTTCGTCGCCCTCGACCAGATCATCAACCAGGCCGCGAACGTCCGGTACGTCAACCGGTCCCGGCTCGCGGCGCCACTGACGATCCGCATGCAGCAGGGCGTGACACCCGGGTCGTGCGCCCAGCACTCGCAGAGCGTGGAGGCGTTCCTCGCCCACGTCCCGGGCATCAAGGTCGGGCTGCCCAGCACCCCCCAGGACGCCTACGCCATGACGCGCGCGGCGATCGACGACCCCGACCCGGTCGTGCTGATCGAGCACCGCGGGATGTACACCGAGACCGGCGGCGTCGCCCGCGGCGGCCCCGTCGAGCAGGCGCGGGGCGCCCGCACGCGCCGCACGGGGGCCGACGCGTGCGTCCTGACCTGGGGCACCGGCGTGGCCACGGCGCTGGCGGCGGCCGAACTGCTGGCCGCCGAGGGGATCGAGGCGACGGTCCTGGACCTGCGCTGGCTGCGTCCCCTCGACGACGACGCCATCGCCGGCGCCGTCGCGCGGGCCTCGGGACGGGTCCTCGTCGTCCACGAGGCCACCCGGACGGGAGGTTTCGGCGCCGAGGTCGCGGCCCGCGTGACGGAGGCGCACTTCGCGTCCCTGGCCGCGCCGGTCGCGCGGGTGGCCACACCGGAGATCCGCATGCCGTCCGCCCCCGCGCTCCAGCAGGCCGTCCTGCCCACGCCGGGACGGGTGGCCGCCGCCGTCCGCGGTCTGGTAACCCGCTAGACCATGGAATTCCTGGTCAACATCGAGATCGCCCTACCGGACGGCCTGGACCCGCACCGCGCCGACGAGCTACGCGCGGCGGAACGCGAGCGGGCCGCCGAACTCGCCCGGGCGGGCGTCCTCGTCCGGCTGTGGCGCGCCCCCGGCAGATGGGCGAACTGGGGCCTGTGGCGCGCGGCCGGCGAGCCGGACCTCCGGGAGGCCCTCGGCTCTCTGCCGATGTACCCGTACATGTCCGTACAGATCCACCCGCTCGACCCCCATCCGAACGACCCGGCCCGGACCCAGCCGTAACGGTCGGCAGGTGAGTGCCGGGCCGGTGGCGCGTTCAGCCGCTGGCGCAAGCGATGCAGGTGCGGGCGAACGGACGCGCTTCCAGGCGTTCCACCGCGATGGCGCCACCGCATTGTTCGCAGACGCCGTAGGTACCGTCGCCGAGCCTGCGCAGCGCATCGTCGATGTCGGCCAGGCGTGCGCGGGCACGGGTCAAGGACGCCTCGATCCGGCTGCGCTCGAAGGCGATGGTGGCGCCTTCCGGGTCGTGCTCATCGTCCGCGTTGGCCTGCACCGACGCGTTCACGACGCCGTCCCAGTCAGCACTCAGCGACGCGACGAGCTCCAGAGTTCCCTCGCGGTCGGCGATCAAGCGTTCCTTAGCTGTGGCCACACCGCCTCCAACGTCCGCGGCGCCCCCGCTTCTTCCAGACCGGGCCGCGGGGCGGTGCTCCACGCTTCGCTCTGCCCGCGGCCGCGGGTGGACGGGGTCAGATGCCCAGCAGGTCGGTCAGGTCGTCGGCGTGGTCCTCTTCCTCGGCCAGGATCTTCTCCATCAGCCGGCGGCTGGTCGGGTCGGCGTTGCCGAGCCAGCGGATGATGTCCTGGTAGGACTGGATGACGATGCGCTCGGCGTACAGGTTCTCCTTGAGCATCGCGGTGAGATCGGTGTCGGCGTACGTCGAGTACGGAGTGTGCGAACGCCGCACGAGGGTCTCGGGATCGAAGTCCGGCTGGCCGCCGAGCTGGCTGACCCGCTCGGCGACCTGCATCGCGTGCTGGCGCTCCTCCTTCCCGTGCTCGTGGAACCCCTCGGCGACCTGGGCGCTGTCGATGCCCGAGCAGGCGATGGCGTTCTGGGTGTAGCGCATCCAGCACACGATCTCGGTGGCGAGGACATCGTTGAGAACGCCGATGACCTTCTCGACGTCCCGCCCGTAGCTGCTCGTCACGGGACCGTCGTCCATCTTGGAACGGGCACGCTCGCGGATCGCCTCCACATCGATGCTGAAGCTGCTTTCGGACATGCTCTCTCCCTTAGATCACGGTCACCCACCCTGCCTGCTACCCAGCGTGAGCAAGTTACTCCCCTGTGTTATGGAGACGGTTGATGACGGACGGCCGCCTGCAACGCGGCGAGCGGGCCGCACGCGAAGGGGCCGTCCCCCGGCCCCGCGCACGCCTCAGCCCGTGGCGATGCCCGCCACGAGGTTGATGGCCGCGGCAAGGATGCCGGTCCCGAGGACGTACGAGAGCAGCGTGTGTCGCAGCACCACCGCGCGGATCGCCGTACTGGACACATCGGTGTCGGATACCTGGTAGGTCATCCCGAGGTTGTAGCTGAAGTAGAAGAAATCGCGGTACGACGGCGGTTCGTCGCTGTTGAAGTCGATCCCGCCCACGGGCTCCCCGTAGTAGAGGTGCGCGTAGCGGACGCTGTACATGAGGTGCAGCATCGCCCAGTTCATGGCGATGCCGAGCAGGCCGGTCGCCGCCGCCGCGTGCCGCGTGCCGGAACCGCCGATCGCGAGCAGCACGACGATCCCGACCAGGCTGCCGATCGCCCCCGCGACCACCAGGGACTCCGACACGAGCGGCCGGAAGCCCTCCCGGCGCGCATGGTTCCGGGTGGCCTCGGCCGTCATCGGCCAGGACTTCACCACCCCGGTGAAGACGAACACCGCCGGCATCGCGGCCAGCCCGGACAGCACTCCGAGCGGGAAGCTCGCGCCCAGGCCGACCGCCAGGCAGACGGCGGCCCCGGCGGCGACGGCCGCGGCGCGCCTGGCCGGAACCGTGGAAGGCATCGCCCGCATCACCGCGTCACCAGCCACGCCGGCGACGCAACGCGAATGCGGGCACGAAACGACCGCGACCCGCGTTCGGCGCCGGCGAACTTGATCATGCGATCTGACGCTACGCGCGCCCGCATGGCGCGGCAAGGACAGAGCCCGGCCCGGGCACCGGCGGTCGGGTCAGAGCCGGCGGACCAGGTAGGACCAGGCGGCGTCCAGTTGTGCGGGGGCGTAGCAGCGGGCGCGTTTGGCCAGGGATTCGGCCTCGTCGGAGTGGTCGTAGGCGCCGGCGGCCGCGGCGGCCTGGAGTTGGAGGCGGCACGCCTTTTCGAGGAGGATCGCGGTCAGGACGGCGGTCGGGACGTCGGGGCCGACGGTGACCAGGCCGTGCCGGTGCAGCAGGAGGGCGTTGCGATCGCCCAGGGCTTCGGCGACCGCGAGGCCGAGGGCGCGGTCCCGGATGAGGTCCCCGGTGGCGGTGAAGCGGGCGATGTCGGGCGGCCAGAACAGGGTGCCCTCGTGGCCGACCGGGTGGAGGGGAGGCCGGTCGCCGCGAAGGCGACGGCGGACTCGGCGTGGCTGTGGACGACGGCGCCGGCATCGCGGCGGGCGGCCATGATCTCGGTGTGGATGGGGTATTCGAGGTGGACGCGGCCGTCCCCGCGCAGGCGTGTTCCGTCGCGGTCGATGAGCACGACCCGGTCCGGGGTGATCTCCTCCATGCCGTAACCGGCGGCCTTGAGCCAGACGCCCGCGCCACCGGGGTCGCGGACGGAGAGGTGGCCCCAGATGAGGTCGGCGTTGCCGTTCGCGGCCAGCACGCGGCAGCCGACGGAGACCTCTTCGGCAGGGGTCACCGGGCGTCCTTGGCGAGGAAGTCGCCGACGATGCGGTTGAACTGGGCGGGCTGCTCGAACATGGGCCAGTGCCCCGCGCCGGTGATCATGTCGAAGGTGCCGTTGGGCAGGATCTCGCTGGCGCGGCGGCCGACCTCGGCGGGCGTGGTGGGGTTGTGGTCGCTCCACAGGACGAGGGTCTCGTGGTCGATCCGGGCGAGGTCGTCCTCGCCGAGCATGTAGGCGCGGTTGGCCTCGCTGGGCTGTTCGGCGACGAGCTTGGCGAGCGCTTCCTCGGTGCCGGGCAGCGTGTAGTAGCGGTAGCGGCATTCGACGAGTTCGTCGGTGACGGACGCGGGGTCCAGCATCAGCCATTCGAGCCGTTCGCGGACGCTCTGCCGCGTCGGCGCCGACGCGGCCTTGGTGGTGACGGCCTTGACCTGGGCGTGCACCCGCTCGCTCTCGGCGGCGCGTCCCGGATCGGACAGCAGCAGCCCGGCGCCGGTGACCGAGACGAGCCTGCCGACGCGGTCGGGGTGCGTCAGCGCGGTGTGGAGGGCGATCCAGCCGCCGAGGGACTGGCCGACCAGGTGCGCGCGTTCGGCTCCGATGGCGTCGAGGAAGCCGATCAGGTGCCGGGTGAAGACGGGCGCGTGGTAGGTGACGTCGGTGGGGCGGGCGGTCAGGCCGTGGCCGAGCACGTCGATCGCGTGGACGCGCAGGCCGCGCTCGGACAGCGGGACGACGTTGCGCAGGAACCCTTCGGCGTGGCCGGTGAGCCCGCCCATGAGGATGACGGCGTCGCCCTCCCCGGCCTCGATGGAGCGGGTGCGCCAGCCGGCGGCGTCGCGGAAGCGGGTCTCGGCGCCGAGGGAGTCGGTCCACAGGGTCATGAGGGGTTCTCCTTGTCGAGGAAGTCGATGAGGGCGGCGTTGACGAGGCCGGGCCGCTCGTACTGCGGCCACTGCCTGGCGGCCGGGACGGTCAGGAGGCGGGCGTTCGGGATCGCGCGGACCGCCGCCTCGACGACGGCCGCCGGGGTGTGCCCGTGCTCGCCGCGGATGAAGAGGACGGGCGCCGTCAGGGCGGAGAGCCGCTGCGGGGTGAGGAGCGACCGGTCGTTGTCGGCGGCCCGTACCAGGCGGTGCACGCGCCGGGCCTCTTCGGGCCGGTAGAGCGCGGTCCTGACCTGGACGAGTTCGGCGTCGACCCCGGCGGGGTCGGCGAGCAGCCCGGCGAGCCGGGTCCGGACGGCCTCGGGCGTGGGTTCGGCGTAGGCCCGTCCGCCGCGCTCGTAGGCCGCCTTCACCGTGGGGTCGGCGAGCCGTTCGGCCTCGGGCTGGAGCCCGGCGGGTTCGATGAGGGCGAGCCGCCGCACCCGGTCCGGCGCGCGCGACGCCGCCAGCGCGGCGGCCCAGCCGCCCAGGGACTGGCCGACGAGGTCGGCGGCGTCCAGGCCGAGCGCGTCCAGGACGGCCAGGACGTGATCGGTCAGCGCCTCCACCGTGTAGGAGTCGGACGGCGACCGTCCGGTGAGGCCGTGGCCGAGCAGGTCGACGGCGATCGCGCGGCGTCCCGCGGCGGCGAGCGCGGGCAGGGTGCGCGCGAACGTCTCCAGGTGGCCGCCCCGCCCGTGCAGCAGGACGACCGGGTCCCCCGCCCCGAGATCGGCGACGCGCGTCGGCACCCCCGCCGCGCCGACGTGCCGGATCTGGACGCCGAGCAGGTCGGTCCACAGGCTCACAGGTGCTTCCTCAGGAAGGCGAGGGTCCGCTCCCAGGTGAGGCGGGCGGCCTCGGGGTGGTGGTTGGGGTGCGTGTCGTCGTGGTAGGCGTGCCCGGCGCCGTCGTAGACGTGGATCTCGGTGTCCTGGCCGGACCGCTTGAGGGCGTCGCCGAGGCGGGCGGCCTGGTCGAGCGGGATGACCTCGTCGGCGCCGCCGAAGTGGGCCTGGACGGGGCAGCGGACGCCGCCGGCGATGGCGATGCGGGAGCGGACCCGGCCGGTGGGGCTGTAGGCGGGCGGCAGTTCGGGCAGTCCGTAGAGCGGAACGGCGCAGGCCAGCCGGTCGGTCCGGGTCGCCCAGGCGAGCGCGAGGCCGCCGCCGAGGCAGAACCCGACGACGGCGGCGCGGGATGCGTCGACGTCGTCGCGTCCGGCGAGGTGGTCCAGGCCCGCCTCCAGGTCGGGCAAAGCCTGCTCGTCGCGGGCGGCGAGGAACGCCTTCGCGCGGCGCTCCTCGGGCGTGGTGTAGTCCTGCGGGGGGCGGCCCCCGATCCTGCTGTACAGGTCGACGGTCAGGCACGCGAAGCCCTCGTCGGCGAAGCGTTCGGTGACCCGCTCCCGGTGGGCGGTGACGCCGAGGTTCTCGTGCGCCATGACGATCACCGGCGGCCGGACGCCGCCAGGGTCACGGGACGGCAGGGCCAGATAGCCGCGAATCTCATCGGAGCCGGAGGGGAAGGTCGTCCATGCGGCTTCGTGGGTCCTGTTCATGCTGTGGTGTCTCCGGGTCAGCCCGCGCGCGGCGAGGAGGGTGGATGCCCGGCCGCGGTCCGGCCGAGCAGGTGCTTGATGTGGGCGCCGAGGGCTTCGAGCCGCTGGCGCGGCATGCGGGTGATCCGTCCGCAGACCGCGATCGCGCCGGCGGGACGGCCGCCGACCATCACCGGGACGGCGACCCCGGCGATGCCGGCGATGAACTCGCCGATCTCGACGGCGTAGCCGTAGCGGCGGGTCGTCTCCAGCTCGCGGCGGAGCACGTCGGGGTCGGTGATGCTGGCGGGGGTGCGCTGCGCCAGCGGCAGCCTCGTGACGATCTCCTCGGTCTCCTCCCGCGGCAGGGCGCTGAGGATGGCGCGGCTGATGCAGCCGTTGGCCAGCGTCGAGCGCCGGCCGAGCGGCGACAGCGACTCGGGCGAGTGCGGCGCCTCCCGCTTGCCGGTGATGAGCAGCGACCTGTCCTGCCAGTCGATCTCGGCGATCAGGACGGTCTCGCCCGTCGAGCGGATCAGCTCCTCCGCGACGCCCTGCGTCAGGTGGGACAGGGCGTTCGTCGTCGAGACCAGGCTGCCCAGCTCCAGCAGCCGGTTGCCGAGGACGTAGGCGCCGTCGGCCTCCTGCCGCAGGAACCCGCGCTCCACCAGCGTCACCGCGATGCGGTGGGTGCTGGTCTTCGGCACCCCGGCGGCTTCGGCCAGCTCGGTGAGCTGGAAGCGGGGGTGCGCGGCGCTGAAGGCGCCGAGCACGTCCAGGGCACGGTCGACGGAGCGTACTCCGCGGCGGCGCGCGGGATCGTCGTCGGGAAGGCGGTCGGGAGAATCGTTCACGGTGACCTCACGAGCAGTACGGCGGTGCCTTGCTCGCATTGTCGCTGGTCACGACCACATCGGGCACGGTGGCGATCTTCTGGACGCCCTTCTTCCCGCGCAGCAGGCCGACGACGTTGTCCACGGCCATCTCGCCGACGCTCTTGGGGGTGTTGCTGACGGTGACGGCGAACTCGCCGTCCTTGACGGCCTTGACGCCGGCCTCGCTGCCGCCGTTGGTGAGGATCTTGATGTCGTCCCGTCCGGCGGCCTTGAAGGCGGCGAGCGCGCCGAGCGCCATGTCCTCGTTGTGGACGAAGACGTAGGAGACCTTCGGCCGGGCCTGGAGCAGGTTCTCGGCGACGTCCTGCGCCTTGGCCCGCTGCCACATGGCGGGCTGGTCGAAGACGACCTTGGCGTCGCTTCCGAGGCTCTGCTTGAACGCGTCGTTCATCAGGTCGGCGGCGGCGCCGGGCGCGCCGCCGATGATGCCGACCTCGACGGGCTTGCCTTCGCTGTCCTTGGCGAGCCAGGCGCCGAGTTCACGGCCGACCTTCTTCACGTCGGTGACGACCGCGCCGAGGATCTTGCTCTGGTCCACCGATGCGACGGAGGTCAGGAAGATCGGGATTCCGGCGCGGTTGGCGCGGCCGATCCCGCCCTCCAGCGAGTCGATGTTGACGGTCTGCACGACGATCGCGTCGACCCGCTTGACGATCATGTCGTCGATGTTGGACAGCTCCTTGGCCGGGTCCATGGCCGAGTTCGCGGTCAGGACCTTCACCCCGGCGCGGTCGGCGCGCGCCTGCAAGGCGTTCTGGAGGCAGGTGTGGAACTCGATGGAGTTGCCGTTGACGAAGCCGATCGTGAGCTGCTTGTCCGACGGGACGGGCGCGGCGGCCTTGTTCCCCTCGTCCACGCTGCAGGCCGTGAGCGCGAGCCCGGCGGCCACGGCGAGGGCCGCGCTTCTCATGGGAGTGGATTTCCGGACGGTGCCCAGG
>NZ_SMJX01000103.1 GCF_004348535.1 Actinomadura sp. KC216 | reverse complement strand
CCGGTGGCCTGTTCCGCGCGCCGAACCGGTCGGGGGGCGGCTGCGCCGGGGGGCGCGGCCGTTCGCGCTCGCGGGAACGGTCCTCGCCGGCCCGCTCGCGCCGCTTCGTCTCGCGCCGGCTCGGCCCGCGGCGGGACGTTCGCCGTCCGCGCTCGGACCAGTCCGGCTGCTGCGACCACCAGGACCCTTCGGGCCACTGCGGCTCCTCGGACCGGGGCCCCGACCGGGGCTCGGGTCTCGACGAGGGGCGCGCGGGCGTCTCCGCCCACGGTGCAGCATGCGTGGTGCTCCGGGACGCATGCTCGTTATCGCGTCGCGCCATGCCCTCTCCTGTGGAGGAGACGGAGGGCTCGGCGAACGCCGGTGGCTCCGGACCGTCGGGCGCATTGCCCGGCGGCCGTTCCCGCTGAGACATCGGGGACCGCGGATCAGGAGCCCGCTCGCTCCAACCGCGTTCCCCGAGCGGATCCTGAACGAATCCGCTCGATCACTCCGGGAGCATACGCCCCATGAGCCACTCAGATGCGAGTTGGTGCCAAAAACGTGCCGAGTCTTCCTCCGCGGTCGTTCTGTTCTCCAGGGCAGTACGTACGGAGGGCCGTGACACGTTCAAGGACCGGCGCGACGATTCCGCGGCGTCCGGTGATCAGCCCATGGCCTTCAGGAAGCGGGCGGCCAGGGGCGCCGCCACTTTCGGGCCCGAGCCGCCCGACTCGACGAAGACCGAGAACGCGACGCCGTCCCGGTAGCCGATGAACCAGGCGTGCGACTCGCCGCCGCCGATCTCGGCCGTCCCGGTCTTGCCCGCCGTCCCGGACGGGAGCCCGGCGCCCGCGGCGGTGCCGCCGGTGACGACCGCCCGCATCATCGTGCGGAGCGCGGACGTCCCGGGCACCGGTCGGGGATCCGGCGTCGCTCCCCCGCCCTCGCGGATCAGCTTCGGCTCCAGCAGCCGGGGCGAGCGCCACGAGCCGTCCGCGGCGGCGGCCGCGACCGACGCCATCAGCAGCGGGCTCGCCTGGACGCGGCCCTGCCCGATCGCCGCCTCCGCCAGCTCCGCGCCGCTCTCCGGGGCGGGGAAGCTGCCGTCCGCGGCGTCCGCGCCCGGCGTGAGCCGCGCGCCGAAACCGAACCGGCGGGCGCTCGCCGCCAGCTTCTCCGCGCCGAGCCGCTCGACCGCGAGCTGCGAGAACGTGGTGTTGCAGGACGCGGCGAACGCGCCCCGCAGCGTCGTCCGGCCGAGCGCGTGGTCCTCGTCGTTGCGGATCGTGCGCTGCGCGGTGACCACGGACGCCGGGCAGTCCGCGCCGGTCCCGGCGCCGGACCCGGCCGCGGCGAGCGCGCCCGCGGTCACCACCTTGAACGTCGAGCCGGGCGGGTAGCGGCCGATGAAGGCGCCGAGGCCGCCGAGGCCGTCCGCCACCGCGAGGACCTCGCCGTCGCCCGGCCGGACGGCGACGATCGCCGCGCGGCCCGGCGCGGCCGCCACGGCCTGCTCCGCCGCCGCCTGGACCCGCCGGTCCAGCGTCGTCCGGATCCGGCGGCCCTTCTCGACGCCGAACAGCTTCACGTGCTGCGGCGGCCCGCCGTCGTCGCGCAGCTCGATCGCCCAGACGCGCTGCTCCTCCTCCTCGTCCAGCCGGGAGATGATCGCGGCGACGTAGGGCGCCAGCGGGCCGCCGTCCTGGAGGGGCCGGCCGTCCCGCGCGGCCGGCGTCGCCGCGGGGACGAAGACCTGCCGCATCGCCCAACTCCCGCCGCCCTTCAGGCCGGGGTACAGCGTGGCGGGCGACCACAGGACGCGCCACCGGCCGTCCACCCGCACGAGCCGCAGCTCCGACGCGAACGACCAGGCCCCGTGCCCGCTCAGCGACCGGGTGGCGGTGAAGGCGGCCCGCGCGGCGTCCGGCCCGGACCGCACGACGGGACGGGGCTCCAGCGCGATCGCGGTGACCGCGAGCCCGTGCGACAGCGCCCGGTGCTGCGCGGCGAAGCCGGCGGGCGGGTCGGCGACGAGCCTTCCCATCTCGTCCAGGTCCCCCTCGCTCCACGCCGCGAAGTAGCGGGCCGCGACCCGCTCGGGCGTGTCGCGCTCCCGTTCGCGCCGCAGCGCCCAGCCCGCCACCAGGCCCGTCACCAGCACGACCGCCAGAAGCACGGCCAGCACCACCACACCCCGAGATCGCACCGGCTCCTCCTGGCCCGCCCCACCGGAGTTTGATCATGTCAGCGGTCCGATTGCTCCATATATGGAATGGACCGTCCATTCCTGACCGCATCCGAAAGGCGGGGCGGCGGTGGGCCGAGGTCAGGTGTTCCAGGGGAGGCGGAGGGATTCCAGCTCGGGGTCGGCCAGGATGGCCTCGATGAGGCTGGTGGGGCCGACGACCTTCGTGCCCCACAGGTCCCAGTCGCAGTAGACGACCCAGGAGCGATCCTCGGCCCACAGGTCGGACGGGCAGCTCGCCATGGCCGGGTGGTCGTACAGGCGGGCCGCGTCGCCCAGCCGCCCGGCGAGGACGGTCTCGTCGTCCCAGTCGGCGGTGACGAGCGGGCAGTAGTAGGCCAGGCAGCGGGTGCCCGCGCCGGACGGGCTGTGCCGCAGCAGCACCCCGATCAGCCGGTACCAGCTCTCCCGGTCGAGGCAGCCCTCCGCGGGCGGCTGGATGGCCGCCGACCAGCTTCCGGCGGGATGCGCCTGGCGCAGGCAGCGGCTGCCGGGCAGCTCACCGTCCGGGACGACCGGCTCGCCGAACCCGCGCGCGAGCTCCCGCCAGCGCAGCCGCCGCCAGCCCGCGCCCGGATGGCCGCTGCGGCCGAGGCCGGTACCGGTCACGATCGCGCCTTCGAGCAGGTCGCCGACATCGCCGGGCGTGTCGGCCGCCGGGTCGGGCGGTTCGGCCAGGCCCGCCGCGATCACCGACTGGTGGACATCGTCGTGGGTCGTGGTGACCAGCCCCTCCTCCCACGAGTACATCGCGTGCAGGAGCCAGGCGGCGTCGGGGCGGCGCGGCGGCTCGAACCCCGAGTAGCAGTGGTCGGGATCCAGCTCGTGCAGCCACCGGGCGGCCTCCCCGGGAACGCGGGCCCATGCGTCCTCGATGTCCATGGACGCATCCTGTCATCTCAGGACGTCAGCAGGCGTCCCAGACGGGCCGCCTGAATCTCCCAGCGCCATTCCCGTCCGATCCAGGCGCGCCCCCGCCCGCCCATGCGCCGGGCCGCGGCCGGATCGGAGAGGAGGGTCGTGAGCGCCTCGGCGATGCGGGCGGCGGAGCGGCCGGGGACGACCGTGCCGGTCTCGCCGTCCAGGACGGCGTCGGGCGCGCCGCCGGAGTCGCCCGCCACGACGGGCAGGCCGGTGGCGGACGCCTCCAGGTAGACGATCCCGAGGCCCTCCACGTCCAGGCCGCGGCGGCGGGTGCGGCACGGCATCGCGAACACGTCGCCCGCGTCGTAGTGGGCGGGCAGTTCCTCCCACGGGACGCCGCCGGTGAACACGACCGACCCGTCCACTCCGCGGGAGGCGGCCAGGCGTTGCAGGTCGGCGCGGTAGGGGCCGCCGCCGACGAGCAGGAGCGCCGCGTCCGGCACCGAGCGCAGGACGCGCGGCCAGGCGTGGATCAGGGCGTCCTGCCCCTTCCGCGGCACCAGCCGGGACACGCACACCACCACGGGACGGTCCGTGAGGCCGTGGCGTGCCCGGATCTCGTCACCTCCCGAGCCGGGGTGGAAGACCTTCTCGTCGACGCCCGGGGCGAGGTGGGCCAGCCGTGCCGCCGCGTCCGGGGACAGGGCGCGCGCCATGCGGGACCGCGTGTACTCGCCCAGGTAGGTCAGGGCGTCGACGTCGTCCCCGATGCGGCGGAGCAGGGTCCGCGCCACCGGCAGCGACGCCCAGCCCGCCTCGTGCCCGTGGGTGATCCCGAGGAGGCGTTCCGCGCCGCGCCGCCGCAGCGCCGGGGCCAGCAGGCCGAGCGGCGCCGCCGCGCCGAACACGACCGAGTCGCAGCCCTCCGCGCGCAGCACGTCGCCCGCCCGGCGCAGCACGCCCGGCTCCGGCAGCATCAGCGAGCCGGGATGCCGGACGACCGGGAACGGCTGCGCCGCGTCGAACTCCGCGGCGCCCTTCCAGGACGGCGCGTACACGACCACCGAGCCGGGCGGGCGCCGCACCGCGAGGCCGTGCACGAACGCCTGGATGCCGCCCGGACGGGGCGGGAAGTCGTTGGTGACGAACAGGGTCCTCATCGTCGGCCCAGCATAGGAAGGGGCCCGGCGCCGCCGTGGCGGTGCCGGGCCCCTTCGCGGAATTCGGTGTTCGGGTGGAGCGTCAGTGCTTGACCTGCTCGGAGTCCGAGCCGCTCTCGATCGCCTCGTGCTCGCCGTGCCCGTGCCCGTGCTCCTCGACGGGGACGTCGTCGAACGTCCACGCGCGGTTGAGCCGCGAGCGCAGGTGACCGATCGGGCCCTTGGCGCCGGGCGCGGGGATGCCCCTGGCGTCCCGGGCGGGCGCCTCCGGCCTGGCGTTCTCCTTGGACAGCAGGACGATCTTCTCCTCCTCGCGCGGCGCCTCGTGCCGCTCGGAGAACTTGCCGTCCGGCGACATCATGATGACGCCGGACTCCACGCCGTGCCCGACGACGTCGGCGTCCTTGCGCTGGAGACCGAGGCAGATCCGCTTGGTGATGATGAACGCCGCGATCGGCCCGAGGATCACCGTCACCCGGAAGAACCATGTCGTGGCGAACAGCGACACGTGGAACCGCTCGGCGAGGACGTCGTTCGCGCCGGCGAGCCACAGCAGCCCGTAGAACGTCACCGCCGCCATGCCGGTCGCGGTGCGGACCGGGGCGTTGCGCGGACGCGTGTTGACGTGGTGCTGCCGCTTGTCGCCCGTCACCCACGCCTCGATGAACGGCCACGCCATCGCGCCGCCGAAGATGATGCCGAGCGGCACCGCCGCCGGGATCAGCACGTTGAAGCTGACCGTGTGGCCCCAGGCGGAGATCTCCCAGTTCGGCATGATCCGCAGCGCCCCTTCGAGGGGCCCCATGTACCAGTCCGGCTGGGACCCGGACGAGATCGCGCCCGGATCGTAGGGGCCGAACAGCCAGACCGGGTTGATCTGCGCGAACGCCCCGAGCAGCGCCACGACACCGAACACGAACAGGAAGTACGCGCCCGTCTTGGCCATGAACACCGGGTAGAAGGGGTAGCCGTACACCTTCTTCTCGGTCTGGTTCTTGACCGGCATCGCGGTGTGCTTCTGATGCCACATGATCATCATGTGCGCGGTGACCAGCCCGAGGATCAGGGCCGGGATCAGCAGGATGTGCAGCATGTAGAGCCGCGGGATGATGTCCTGCCCGGGGAACTCGCCGCCGAACAGGAACATGTAGCCGTAGGTGCCGACCAGCGGGATCGACTCCAGCACGCCCTGGGTGATGCGCAGGCCGGTGCCGGACAGCAGGTCGTCCGGCAGCGAGTACCCGAACAGGCCCTCCAGCATGCCGAGGATGAACATGTTGATGCCGATGATCCAGTTCAGCTCGCGCGGCTTGCGGTACGCGCCGGTGAAGAACACCCGGAGCATGTGCGCCAGGATCGACGCCATGAACAGGATCGCGGCCCAGTGGTGGATCTGCCGCATCAGCAGGCCGCCGCGCACGTCGAAGCTGATCCGCAGCGTCGAGGCGTAGGCCTCCGACATCTTCACGCCCTGCAGCTTCGTGTACGACCCGTCGTACACGACCTCCTTCATGCTCGGGTTGAACCAGAGCGTCAGGAACGTCCCGGTCAGCAGCAGGATGACGAAGGAGTACAGGGCGATCTCGCCCAGCATGAACGACCAGTGGTCCGGGAAGACCTTCTTGACGTTGCGCCGCAGGAAGCTCGTGGAGCCGAGGCGCTCGTCGACGAACCCGAGCGTGCCCTGGATCGCCTTCGGTGCGGTCGTGTCGCTCATCCGCGCTCCCAGAAGCTCGGTCCGACCGGCTCGTGATAGTCGCTGGTCGCGATGATGTACCCGTCCTCCTCCGCCAGCGGCAGCTGCGGCAGCGGCCGCGCCGCCGGGCCGAAGATGACCTTCGCGGCGTCGGTGGCGTCGAACGTGGACTGGTGGCACGGGCACAGGATGTGGTGCGTGGTCTGCTCGTACAGCGCCGCCGGGCAGCCGACGTGCGTGCACACCTTGGAGTACGCGACGATCCCGTTGATGTGCCAGTTCTCGCGTCCCTTGGCGGGCTTGAACTGGTCCTCGGGGACGTTGATGAGGATCGTGACCGCCTTGGCGTTCTGGGTGAGCACCTCGTCCTCGGGGACGTGCTCCTCGATGCCCTCCGGCAGGACGGTGATCATGCTGCCGGGGCTGGCGAAGTCGCTGACCCGCAGCGGGCGGTGGGTGCCGTCCACGACCAGCCGGACGCCCTTCTTGCCCTCGGCCTTCGCCCGCTTGACGGCCTCGCCCCAGTAGGTGTGGCGGAGCCGCTTCTCCGGCAGCGGGCCGAGGTCGCGCAGCAGCACCAGCGGCGCCAGGCCGAGCGGCGCGGCGGCCAGCAGCAGCGTGCGGCGCAGCAGCGGGCGCTTGGTGATGCCGCTGTCCTCGGCGCCCTCCATGAAGTCCCTGGCGAACGCGGCCCTGGACTCCTCGTCGGCGGCCAGCTCGTGCCGCTCCTGGACGATCGGCTTGCTGGTCATCAGCCGCCGCACCCAGATGGTCACGCCCGCGGCCATCGCCAGGAACGACAGCGCCATCGTCCCGCCGAGCCAGAAGTTGGACTCGCGCGCGCGCAGCACGCCGTGCATGCCGCCGTCGCGGCCGCTCCAGCCGATGAAGTAGGCGATGAACGCCACGCTCGACGCGAACGCGACCATGAACAGCGTCGCGACGATCCGCTCCGCCCGCTTCATGGACGCCTCGTCGAGCTGCTCGCCCACGCCGGCGGGCGCCGAGATGTCGTCCTCGGCGAGCAGCGCCTTCTGCCGCGCCGGGGACGGCGTGCCGACGACGCGCTCGCGCCGGGCGGCGCCCTCGTGCGGTTCGCCGCCCTCGCGCGGGCCCTCCGGGCCCGCGGTCTCCTTGTTGTCGTCGCTCATGACTTCTTCAGCTTCTTCGGCTTCTTCGCGGTGATCCACATGGCGGCCAGGACCAGCAGGCCGATGCCGATCAGCCAGCCGGCCAGGCCCTCGCTCACCGGGCCGATGCGGCCGAGGCCGTTGCCGCCCGGGTTCGGCTCCTCACGCGTCTGCACCAGGTAGGCGATGATCGCCTGCTTCTCCTTGGGCGTGAGCGTGGTGTCGTTGAAGACCGGCATCGCCTGCGGGCCCGTCAGCATCGCCTCGTACATCTGGGTCGGGGTGACGTCGTCGCCCGACAGCGGCGGCGCGTACTTGCCGCCGGTCAGCGCGCCGCCCTGGCCGGTGAAGTTGTGGCACTGGGCGCAGTTGGTGCGGAACAGCTTGCCGCCGAGCGCGACGTCGCCGCCCTTGGGGTCGACGGCCGACGCGGGCGGGACCTCGGGTCCGCCGCCAATCGACTGGACGTAGGCCATCAGGTCGCGCAGGTTCTTCTCGGCCTGCGCCTTCTGCTTCTCGGCGTGCTCGCGTTCCTTCGGGTCCTCGTAGTCGGTCTTGATCGAGGTGTCGAACGCGGGGATCGGCTTCTTGCGCGGCATCTGCGCGCCGGGGTTCATCGCGGGCATCCGGCCCGTGCTGACCTGGAAGTCGACGGACGCGGCGCCCACGCCGATGAGGCTGGGCGCGAGCGGCTTGCCGTTGGCGTCCTTGGTGCCCTCGGCGTTGAGGCCGTGACAGCTCGCGCAGTTCTTGTTGAACAGCTGCTTGCCGTTCTCCAGGTCCTGAGCGAGCTGGGCGCTGCTCGTCGCCTCGGCGCGCTCGGTCTGCGGCGAGAACCCGGCGTAGACGACGCCGATCGCCGCCAGGGCCGCCAGCACGACGGCGTAGCCCGCCCACGGGCGCCGTCGCCATGCGGTGATCCTTTTCACGGAAATCCCCGTTCGGGTCATGTCTTCTGGTGGGACAGGGCTTGTGGTGGGTCAGGGGGCGTCTCGGCGGCGCTCACATGTCGAGCAGGTAGACGGCCGCGAACAGGCCGATCCACACCACGTCGACGAAGTGCCAGTAATAGGACACGACGATCGCGCTCGTCGCCTGCTCGTGCGTCCACCGTTTCGCGGCGTAGGTGCGCCCGAGGATGAACAGGAAGGCGATGAGGCCGCCGGTGACGTGCAGGCCGTGGAAGCCGGTCGCCAGGTAGAAGATCGAGCCGTAGGCCGAGGACGAGAAGGTCAGCCCGTCGTGGGTGACGAGGTTGTAGTACTCGTAGCCCTGGCCCGCGATGAAGTAGGCGCCCATGAGGAACGACAGGACGTACCACTCGCGCAGGCCCCAGCTCCGGAAGTTCAGCAGGCTCCCGTCACGCCCGACCTTGCCGGCCTCGGCCTTGAACACGCCCATCTGGCAGGTCACGGAGGACAGCACCAGGATGGTCGTGTTGACCGACGACAGCGGGAGGTCCAGCGGTGCGCCGGGCCACGCGTCTTCCCCGGACTGGCCGATCGTCACGGAGCGGATCGTGAAGAACATCGCGAACAGCGCCGCGAAGAACATCAGCTCGGACGACAGCCAGACGATCGTCCCCACGCTGACCAGATTGGGACGGTTCGCCCGTGCGTGAGGTGTTGTTTCAATCGCGGATGCTGTCACGGGCAGCATTATTGCGCCCCTGTCCCGTGAGTGACGCATGACCCCCCTTCTAGGGTTCCCGCGCGTGTCCCGGCCGTCCCCGACCGGGTACCCTTCACGTCCATGAGCACCGCCTCTGAGGGCCCGATGAAGGTCCTCGTCTACAGCGACGACGCGAACACCCGCGCACAGGTCCGGATGGCCATCGGGCGCCGCCCCGCCGCCGATCTCCCGAAGGTCGAGTTCGTCGAGATCGCCACCCAGCCCGCCGTCGTGGCGCGGCTCGACGAGGGCGACATCGACGTCCTGGTGGTGGACGGCGAGGCGCAGCCCGCGGGCGGCCTCGGCGTGTGCCGGCAGGCGAAGGACGAGGTGTACGACTGCCCGCCGGTCCTCGCGATCATCGGCCGCCGCGACGACGGCTGGCTCGCGACCTGGTCCCGCGCCGACGCCGTGGTGAGCCTGCCGCTCGACCCGATGGCCGTCGCGAACGCGCTCGCCGGGCTGATGCGCAAGCGCCTCCAGGACCGCCTCCCCGCCCTGTAGCCCCTTCCCCGCACGATCTGAGACCCGGTAGGCGACATGGACGCGCGCACCACCTGGCCCGCACTGCTCAACGCCCTCGTCTCGGGCGACTCGCTGAGCAGCGAGGAGACCTCCTGGGCCATGAACAGCATCATGGCCGGGGACGCCACCGACGTGCAGATCGCGGGGTTCGCCGTCGCGCTGCACGCCAAGGGCGAGACGGTCGAGGAGGTCACCGGCCTCGCCGAGGGCATGATGGACAACGCCAGGCCGATCCACGTGCCGGGCCCCATCGCCGACCTCGTCGGGACGGGCGGCGACCGCGCGCACACCGTGAACGTGTCCACGATGGCGGCCGTGGTCGCGGCGGCGGCGGGCGTCCGGGTGGTCAAGCACGGCAACCGGGCCGCGTCGTCGTCCTGCGGCGCCGCCGACCTGCTGGAGCATCTCGGCGTCGCGATCGACCTGCCGCCCGAGGCCACCGCCCGGATCGCGGAGGAGATCGGCATCACCTTCTGCTTCGCGCCGCTCTACCACCCGGCGCTGAAGCACGCGGCGCGGACGCGCAGCGAGCTCGGCACCCCGACGGTGTTCAACTTCCTCGGGCCGCTGACGAACCCGGCGCGTCCGGGCGCGCAGGCGGTCGGGGTGTTCCATCCGCGGATGGCGGGCATCGTCGCGGGCGTGTTCGCCGCGCGCGGTTGCTCGTCGCTGGTGTTCCGCGGCGACGACGGCCTGGACGAGCTGACGACGACCGGCACCTCCACGGTGTGGGTCGTGCGCGACGGGACGGCGACGGAGACCACGTTCGACCCGTCCGACCTGGGCATCCCGCCCGCCAAGCCGGAAGACCTGCGCGGCGCCGACGCCGCGTTCAACGGGCGTGTGGCGCGCGAGACGTTCGCCGGGCGGCAGGGCCCGGTCCGCGACATGGTGCTGCTGAACGCCGCCGCGCTCATCACCGCCTACGAGGGCACGCCTCCCCCGGCGGCGCTGACCGAGACGCTCCGGAGCGGCTACGAGCGCGCGGCGGCGGCCGTCGACTCCGGCGGCGCGGCCACGCTGCTGGACCGCTGGATCGAGACGTCCCAGCGCATGCGCTCGTCCGGCGCCTGATCGCGCTCAGTCGGCGTCGGGGAGGCCGAGCGCGAAGGCCTGCTCCAGGTCGTGCTGGGAGTAGGTGCGGAACGCGATGTGCGTCTCGGTGCCGACGACGCCCAGGACCTTGTTGATGCGGCCAGGGATGACGTCGTTCAGCTCCTCGTTGCGGCGCACCCGGACCATCGCCATGAGGTCGTGGTCCCCGGTGATGGAGTAGACCTCGCTGACGCCGTCCAGGGCCGCGATCGTCTCGGCCACCTCGTGGATGCGCGCGACGTCGGCCTTGACGAACACGATCGCAGTGACCACTTCACCCTCCCTGAGATCCGGACGCTCCGACCCTATCGGGACGCCTCCGCAGCGCCCGCCGCGGCCACGGTTCAGCCGCGGCTGAGGGCGGCGATGCGGCGGGCGGGGCCCGCGCGCCGCGCCAGGATCGCGAACCCGACCCCTGCGACGAAGCCGTAGATGTGCGCGACGTAGGCCACGTTGCTCTCGTCGTCGCCCAGCGACAGCCATTGCAGGACGAACCAGTACCCGAGCACCACCCACACCGGCAGCCGCATGACGATGACCGGCGGCACCCAGCTGACGACCCGTCCCCGCGGGTTGAGGATCACGTAGGCGCCCATCACCCCGGCGATGGCGCCGGACGCCCCGACGAGCGGGACGGTCGATCCCGGCGAGGTGAAGGCGTACCCGTAGACGGCCACGAGCCCGAAGAACAGGTAGCTGAGCAGGTAGCGCCATCGGCCGAGCCGGTCCTCGACGCCCATGCCGACGACGAACAGCGCGACGAGGTTGCTCAGCAGGTGGAGCGCGCCGGAGTGCAGGAACATGGAGCTGAACGCCGACGTCCAGGGCGCCTTGCCGAAGTCGGCGGGGCCGCACTCGTCGACGACGTCCGGCGGCAGCGGCTTCTGGTCGCCGGTGGTCAGCTCCTTGGGGACGGCGCCGTACTCGAAGGTGAAGTGCGCCGTCCTGCACTCGCGGACGTGGCCCTCGCCGTACCAGGTCGCGAAGTTCGACATCGGCGTGATCAGGAACACGACCACGTTGGCCGCGACGAGCAGGTACGTCACCCACGGGACGCGCCGGGCCGGCTGGCTGTCATAGAGGGGCAGGGCCACCCCGACACCTTAGTGGCGGCCGCGCCGCGGACGGGACGCCTCCGACGCCCCCTCGTAGGACCTGTCGTAGGCGCGGTCGATCCATTCGCGCAGGCCCTCGGCGCCGTGGGCGGGGCACGTCCAGGTCCCGGCGACCTCGACGAGGCGGACGCCGGGCAGGTCGAGCCAGCGCAGCACGCACTCCATCTCCTCCGCCGTGGCGCCCGCGGAGGGCGGCGCGCCGAGCGCGACGCCGCCGGGCGCCTCGCCGGAGGGCGGGAACACCGTCTCGGCGGTGGCGATGAGCGCGTCGACGTAGGGACGCGGGGCGGCGTGCGGCGGAACGTTCCCCGCGGCGGCGAGCCGCCCGTAGCGCACCACCGCCAGCTCCCAGCCGCCGTCGAACGCGGGGCGCGCCGCGACCAGCTCGGGCAGGCGCGCGAGCGCGGCGAGGCGCTGCCCGCGCGCGGCGGCGCGGACGAACGCGGCGAGCCGGTCGCGCTGCGCGCCCGCCTCCTCGTAGCGCAGCTCGGACGCGAGCCGGTCGATGCGGACCTGCGCGGCCGCGACGACGGAACGCACGTCGCCCTCCATGACCGAGCGGGCCGTCCCGACGTGCACGGCGTAGGCGTCGGCGGACTCGCGGCCGTCGCAGGGCGCGCCGCAGCGCCCGATCTCGGCGAGCGCGCACGCGCGCGCGTTGCCGTGCTCGATGATCCGGAGCGTCAGCCGCTGGGTGCACTGCCGCAGCGGCACGGCCTCGTGCAGCGCCGCGCGGGCCTCTTCGGCCTGCCGCCGGGACGAGATCGGCCCGAGGTAGCGGGCGCCGTCGGCGCGGCACTCGCGGACGATCGACAGCCGCGGGAACGGCTCCACGGTCAGCTTCAGCCAGATCGCCCGCTCGGGGAACTTGGAGCGGCGGTTGTAGCGCGGCTTGTGCTCGGCGATCAGCCGCAGCTCGCGGACCTCGGCCTCCAGCCCGGTGGCGCACTCGATCGTCCGGACGTTCTCGGCGATGCCGACCATCTCCCGGACGCGCCAGCGCGTCTCCGAGCCGGTGAAGTAGCTGCGCACGCGGGAGCGCAGGTCGCCGCTCTTGCCGACGTACAGGACCTCGCCCTCGGCGTCCTCGAACAGGTAGACGCCGGGCACGCTCGGGACGTCGTCGGCGAGGTGCCGCTTGCGGCGCTGCTCCGGGGTCGGGGCCTTGGCGAAGCTCTTCATCTCCTCCAGCGAGGTGACGCCGAACGACCCGAGCCGCTCGATCAGCCCGTGCAGGACCTCGACGGTGGCGCGGGCGTCGGCGAGGGCGCGGTGCGTCGGCTCGTTCGCCGTCCGGAAGAACCGGGACAGTGTGCTGAGCTTGCAGTTGGGCACCTCGTCCTTGGACAGGACGCGCCGCGCGAGGTCGACGGTGTCGACGACGGTGAACGCGGGCCAGGCGTACCCGTTCTCGGCGCACGCGGCCTTGAGGAAGCCGATGTCGAACGAGGCGTTGTGCGCGACGAGGACGCAGCCGCGCGCGAACTCGAGGAACGCGGGCAGCACCGACTCGATCTTCGGCGCGGCGGTCACCATCGCGGTGGTGATGCCGGTGAGCGCGGTGATGAACGGCGGGACGGGCCCGCCGGGGTCGACGAGCGTGCCGAGCTCGCCGAGCTCCTCTCCCCCGCGCACCTTCACCGCGCCGATCTCGGTGATGGCCGAGTCGGCGACCGAGCCGCCCGTGGTCTCCAGGTCGACCACCACGAAGGTGACCCCGGACAGCGGCGTGCCGAGGTCGTCCAGGGTTCCCTGGACGCCGGCCGTCTGGACACTGCCCGCCTGAACACCGTGCGCAGCCGTCATGTGCGCGACCGTAGAGGACACCACCGACAGAAGCCGGGCCCGCTAGGGTTGAGGTGCGCCGGCACGTCCCGCCCGGCGGGGGCGGCGGGGACGGTTCGGGGAGGCCGGGCGCGTTCCGTCCGATCACACGTTCGCCCTGGTTAGGGTGCGGGCGGCTCGGGAAGACACAGCCCACCGGCGGCGCAGCCCGGAAGGAGCGGGATCATCGACAGCGGCCCCGAAGCGACCCCCGGCGGCGAGGAACCCGCGGAGAAGGCGCGTCCCGCCCAGGGCGGCTGTCCAGAGCACCCGGAGAGCGGGGGCCGCCGGGAGAAGCTGGGCAGGCCGCTGCCGGAGGCCGTGCGGCAGGCGGTCGTGGAGGTCGCCGCCGAGGTGATGGGGGCGCTGCCGGTCGACGACGTCCCCGCGCCGCTGCGCCCGTTCGCCCGGTTCGAGCGCCGCAAGCGCGCCAAGCTCGCCGGGCAGCACATCGCGGCGGCGCTGGAGAAGGACGACGCCTTCCGGCGCCGCGTCGCCGAGCCGCTGCGCGACGGGCAGGCCGACCTCGTGGCGGCGGTCGAGGGCCGCGACGTCCCGCCCGCCGCCGATCCCGTCCGGGTCGCGATGCTCGCCTACCTGCTGCGCCCCGAAGGCTGGACGGAGCTGGTCGAGTCCGCCCGGGAAGAGCTGGAACGCTCCGCCTCCGCCTCGGAGGAGGAGGCGGCGGAGCGGCGCGTCGCCGCGCTGAAGGCGGAGCTGGCCGCCGCCCGCGCCGCCCGCGCCGCGGAGCTGGACCGGCTGCGCGCCGAGCTGCGCGAGAGCAAGGCCGAGGTCGCGGAGCTGCGCCGCAAGCTGCACGAGGCGCGCACCCGGTACCGGGCCGCGGAGGAGCGCGCCGGGGCGGTCGCGGCGGAGGCCGAGCGGGCGCTCGCCGCCGCGCGGGAGTCGACCGCCGCGTCCGAGAAGGAGATGCGCAAGCTGCGCGCCCGCGCCGCCCAGGCCGAGGCCGCCGCGGAGACCGCCAGGCGGGCCGCGCGGGAGGGCCGCAACGTCGAGGACGTCCGGCTGCGAATGCTGCTCGACACGCTGGTGGACGCGGCGCAGGGCGTCCGCAGGGAGTTGGCGCTGCCGTCCACGATCGAGCGTCCCGCCGACGTCGTCGGCGCGCTGGAGCCCGACCGGCAGCCGCACCGAGCGCTCCCGGGCCGGGCGCTGTCCGACAGCGACCCGCAGCTGCTCGACCGGCTGCTGACGCTGCCGCGCGTGCACCTCGTCGTGGACGGCTACAACGTGACCAAGACCGGGTACGGGGAGCTGCCGCTGTCGGACCAGCGCACCCGGCTGCTGTCGGGGCTCGGCGGGCTCGCCGCGCAGACCCGCGCCGAGGTGACGTGCGTGTTCGACGGCGCGGAGCTGGACGCGCCGGTCGCGATCTCGGCGCCGCGCGGCGTCCGGGTGCTGTTCAGCCGGCCGGGGCAGACCGCGGACGAGCTGATCGGCGAGCTGGTGCGGGCGGAGCCGCAGGGCCGCGCGGTCGTGGTGGTCTCGTCCGACCGGGAGGTGGCCGACGCGGCGCGGCGCGCGAACGCCCGGCCGTGCCCGTCCACGCTCCTGCTCCGCCGGCTCGGCCGGTCGTGAAGCGGCGGGCCATAAGGTGGCCATAAAGTCCTGATAAGGGAAGTCTCGCCCTGGGTGAGACGCGAGTCACAGATGGTGGACATTGTCCAAGGATGTCGATCAAAGAGTGACGTTTCGGTTGTGACGGTTGTTGACCCTCGCTAATGTCGTCCGCTGACGTCGTGGACGAGAGGGGCGAAACCGACCGTGGCCAAAGAACTCATCGGGGCACCGGAACAGCGGCGTGTCCGTAGAGGCGGCTCGGCGAACAGCGGCATCTCCCGTCGCCTGGCGGCTCTCACCTGCCTGACCGTGACCGCCACCCTCGCATCTCCGCTGGTGGCGCCGGCCGCCGCCGACCCCAGGCCGACCCGGGCCCAGGCGGAGAAGACGCTGAACAAGCTCAACGAGGAGATGGACCAGAAGGTCGAGCAGTACAACCAGAACCGCGAGAAGCTCAAGATCGCCAAGAAGAAGCTCGACGCCGCGACGACGGCGAGCAGGCGCGAGGAGGCGACGTTCGAGCAGCAGCGCTCCAAGATCGCCCAGATGGCGGCGGACGCGTACAAGAACGGCGAGTCGACGGACGTCACCGGCTTCGTCGGCAGCAGCGACCCGCAGGCGGTCCTCGACCAGGCGGCGGTCTTCTCGCACCTGTCGCAGGACCGCGCCTCCCAGCTCACCCAGTTCCTCGCCACCGCGCAGCGGCTGCGCCGCGAGCAGGCCGTGGCCAAGGCCGCCTACGACGAGGTGAAGTCCAAGACGGACGATCTGAGGAAGCAGAAGAAGGAGCTGGACCAGAAGGTCAAGAAGCAGGAGGCGCTGGTCAGGCGGCTCGGCGGCGGCGTGTCCTCCGGCGGCGTCGGCGGCTCCTACAACGGTCCCGCGAGCGGCCCGGCGCGCGCGGCGCTCAGCTTCGCCTACGCGCAGCTCGGCAAGCCGTACCAGTACGGCGCCGAGGGCCCCGGCTCCTACGACTGCTCGGGCCTGACCATGAAGGCGTGGGCGGCGGCGGGCGTCAACATCACCCGCACCACCAACTCCCAGTACGCCGCCACCAAGCGGATCGACAAGAGCAACCTGCAGCCCGGTGACCTGGTGTTCTTCAGCGGTCTCGGCCACGTCGGCATGTACGTGGGCGGCGGGAAGATGATCCACGCTCCGAGCACGGGCAAGAACGTCCAGATCGTGAGCATCACCTCGGGCTACTACCTGAGCAACTACTACGGCTCCGGGCGTCCCTGACGTCCTGTTATGTCCGCCGCACCCGCGGCCGGACGGATCGCCTTCGGCAACGGACCAGGCTTTGACCTGGTCCGTTGTTAATTTTGTGGGGGTTTGCCTTCTCTTGGGGCTTTGGTACCTTGTCACCACTCGCGGCGCCCTCCAGGCGCCGTGGCCCCCGCGACGCCCACCAGGCGCCGCGGCCCACGCGGCGCATTCCTCCGCCGCGTGACGGGCGGCGCGAGCCACGCGCCGTCTCCCCCCTCGGCGGCGCGCTCCACGCGTCGCCCGCGGCACCGGGACGGTGCCGCGACGGTCTCCACGCAGACCCCGCCCGACCCCAGCCGACGTGCGCACGCCCGCAGCGTGCATGGCGCTGAGAGCGCTGCCGCGGCGGCCCCGAGGGTCAGGCGCCGGACGGCCCCGGAGACGGGCCGCCGTCCGCGCACAACATCAGGCGCCGCTCTTTCGCACGCGGGAGACAGGTCCCGCGCACGGGCCCCATATCGCCCCCAGGATCGCAGCGGCAGCGCCGAATCCGCCGACGCGCGGAACCGGGGACCCATAACCGCCGGAGTCCAGGGACCGTCCCTGGACGGCACCACCCGGCGCCCGGGGTGAATCGGTGCGCCCTCCCGGAACGACCCGGTGAGAGCCCGCCGTAGGGCCACTTCCTCGCCCGAACCCGTCAGCTAACCCGGTAGGCGTCTGGAAGAGACGAAGGAGTGAAACCCGCAGCGTTACCTGGGCGTGGTCGCCCTCGCGCGACCACGCCCGCCTCTTCCCTGCGCTCCGCGCCGGCCTCACCTCCGGGGCCGCCCGCCGGAGTGTCCCCATCCGATCGGCGCGCCCGCCCCCGGGCCGCCACCGCCGAGTCCGCGGACCGCCACGCGCCAGCGCGGCAGGACGCGGAGCCGGGGACCCACCTGTGTCCTTTCGGGGTGAATCGGCCTGCCCGCGCGCGGGCCGTAGGGCGGCTTCCACGCCCGAACCCGTCAGCTAACCCGGTAGGCGGCATGGAAGTCGAGGAGATCCCCCCGTGCCAGGCATCAACCGCAGGAAGACCCCGGGCAGGCACCGCAAGCCCAGCACCCGGACCATCACCTGGCGGACGACCGGCGGTGTCGCCGTCGGCGCCGCCGTCCTCGGCACCGCCGCGGCCACCGCGCACGCGTCGGTCCTGCCGTTCGGCCCGCCGCCCGCCGCGGACGCGTCCTCCGAGCTGGCGGTCACCGGGAAGGACGCGCGCGTGACCGCGTCCAAGGACCGCGAGAAGGACGAGCACGACCGCAAGGACGGCGCCAAGAAGAACCCCACCGCGAAGGGCGGCGGCGCGAAGCGCGGCACGCCCGCGAAGCGCGCCGGGACGTCGCGGCCCACCGCCGCGGAGGCCATCAGGCTCGCCAGGTCGCAGGTGGGGATCGCGGAGAACGGCGGCGGCGAGACCAAGTTCCAGAAGTGGTACATGGGCACGTCCCGCGCCCAGGAGACGCTCGCGCGCGACGGCGGCTCCCTCCGCGGCTACGGCGACGCGAACTGGTGCGACATGTTCATCTCCTGGATCGGCGAGCAGATCGGCTTCACCGACCAGATCGGCAGCGACGCCTGGACCGTCGCCCACGCCCGCTGGTTCCAGGCCAACGGCCGCTGGGGCACCGAGCCCAGGCCCGGCGCGATCGTCTTCTACGCCTGGGACGGCCGCAAGACCAGCGGCGCCATCCGGCACGTCGGCATGGTGATCAAGAAGGTGGACGACGACACGATCGAGGCCGTCGAGGGCAACACCGGCAACGCGGTCCGGATCAAGGAGCGCTCGGCCGGCGACATCGTCGGCTACGGATACCCCGACTACAGGTCGTGACGCCCGTCTCCCCGCCCCCGCGGGCTGCATAGGATCACGCGCATGGAAGACGGCTCCGGCGAAGGCGACGCGCCCGGCCGCCCCCTCACGCGGCGCAGAGTCCTCAAGGTCGGCGCGTGCGGGGTCGGGGTGCTGTACGGGGTGGCCGTGGGGTTCGTCGTCGATCCCTTCGGCGGCGACGAGACGCCCCAGAGCCGCAGGACCACGCCGAGCGGCCGGTACGACGCCGGTGACGCCGACACCGTCCTCGGCAACCGCGCGCGGGCCGTCCGGACCGGTGACCGGACGGCCTTCCTCGCGACGGTCGGCTCCGCGCCCGCCGCGTTCCAGGACGCCCAGGCCCGCCTCTACGGCAACCTCCGCAAGCTCCCGCTCGCCGGATGGCACGAACAGGTCACCGCCACCCAGGCGGTGGACGAGGAGAACGGCGTCACGGTCGTCCGCGTCAAGGTGCGCTACAAGCTGCGCGGTTTCGACAGCGGCGAGGGGGCCCGCACGCGGTACCTGGCCCTGACCCAGCGCTCCGGCACCTGGACCATCGTCGGCGACGGCTCGGCCTACGACTTCCACGACGACGCCGAGATATGGGACGCCGGTCGCCTGTCGGTGGTCGAGGGCCGCGCGAGCCTCGTCATCGGGGACGCCGCCGGCCTCGACGAGATCGCGGAGCGCCTGGACGCGGCCGTCCCGGCCGTCGATGACGTCGTCGGCACCGGATGGGCGCGGCGGGCCGTCGCGCTCGTTCCCGCCGACGAGGCCCTCGCGGCCGCGCTCGCCGGCCCGGGGCAGGGCGCCGGCGAGTTCGCCGCGGTCGCGACCACCGTCCCGCCCGCGGGCTTCGATCCGGGCGGCGACCGCGTCGTCATCGCCCCCGGCGCCTTCGGCCGCCTCAACGAGCTCGGGCGGGGCGTCGTCCTCACCCACGAGCTGACGCACGTCGCGACCGGCGCCGCCACCGACCGCACCACGCCGGGATGGCTCATCGAGGGCTTCGCCGACTACGTCGGGTACCGCGGGTCGGAGATCGGCGTCCGGGCGGCGGCCGGCGAGCTGCGCCGCGAGGTGGCGGCCGGGCGGATCCCGTCCGCGCTGCCCGCCGCGGCCGCGTTCTCCGGCGGCTCGGCGCGCCTCAGCCAGGCCTACCAGGAGGCCTGGCTCGCCTGCCGGATGATCGCCGACCGCTACGGTGAGGCGACGCTCGTGCGGCTCTACCGGACCGCCGGGCGCGTCCCTGAGGCCACCGCGCTGCGCGAGGTGCTGGGCCTCACCCCGCAGGGTTTCACCGCCCGATGGCGCGACTACCTGAAGAAGGAGCTCACGTGAGGGAGCAAGCGGCCGACGGCACGCGGACGCCGCGGATCGCCGCCGCCGTCGCCGCCGGGGTGCTGTTCGCCGCCGTCGCGACCGTCCTCGCCCTGACGACGCCCTGGAACCCGCTGCCGGGCGCCGTGCCCGGTGGACGCGCGGAGCCCGATCCGGCGCTCGACTTCTCCCCGCCGGAGATCGCCCGGTCGAAGGCGTTCGACTCGGCCCTCACCCCGCCCGCCTACAGCGGCCTCGTCGTGGGGCTGATCCTGATCTTCGCGCTGGGCTTCACGCCGCTCGGCGCGCGCTTCATCGGCTGGGTCACCGCCCGCACCCGCCGCCGCTTCCTCCGGGTCATCGTCGCGACGCTGGCGCTCACGGCGCTGCTGCGCGCCGCCGGGCTGCCGTTCGACATCTGGAGCGAGTCGGTGCTGCGCCGGTACGGGCTGTCGACGCAGTCCTGGCCCGCGTGGCTCGTGGACCAGCTCAAATCGCTCGCCGTCACCTGGGTCATCTACACGATCGCGCTGCTGCTCCTGTACGCGGTCGTGCGCCGCTTCCCGCGCTACTGGTGGACGGGCGCCGCCGCGGGCGGGTTCCTCCTCGTCGTCCTGGTGTCGTTCATCTACCCGATCGCCGTCGAGCCGGTGTTCAACAAGTTCCACTCGCTTCAGCAGGGGCCGCTGCGCACCGAACTGCTGGCGATGGCCGAACGGGACGGCGTGCCCGTCGAGGACGTTCTCGTCGCCGACGCGTCCCGCAGGACGACGTCGCTGAACGCCTACGTGTCGGGGTTCGGGTCCACGCGCCGCATCGTCCTGTACGACACGCTGCTGAAGTCGCCGCCCGCCCGGGTCAAGTCGATCGTCGCGCACGAGCTCGGCCACGCCAAGCGCGACGACGTGCTGTACGGGACGCTCGTCGGCGCGCTCGGCATCGCCGGGGCCATGTGCCTGCTGTACCTCCTGATGACCTCGCCGCGCCTCCTGCGCCGCGCCGGAGTCGCCCCCGGCGCCCCGCCCGCGGACGGCTCCGGCGGCGCGGCGGGCCCGCGCTCCGGCGGGGCGGCGGACCCGCGGTCGATCGCGCTCGTCCTCGCGCTCGTGGCGGCCGGGACGCAGCTCGGCGCCCCGGTCCAGAACCTCGTCAGCCGCCGGATCGAGGCCCGCGCGGACGCGCACGCGCTGGACCTCACCCGCGACCCGGCGACGTTCGTGTCGATGCAGCACGAGCTGTCGGTGCGCAACATCTCCGACCTGAACCCCGACGCGATGGAGCACCTGCTCTGGATGACGCACCCGTCGGGCCCCGACCGGATCGCCATGGCCCGCACCTGGGCGCGTCTCCATCACGTCCCAGAGCCGCCCCCGCTGCGCTGATCAGGGTCGGTCAGTCACTCTCGGCGCGCGGCTTCTCCGGACGCTGCGCGCCCTGCTGCTGCGCGGAGAGCGTCGCGGCGTCCGCGCGCGGCGCCGTCGTCACCGACCGCTGCAGCGCGCTGCCCTTCACCCACTCGTTCCAGTTCATCTGCCAGAAGCCCCAGCCGTTGTCCGGTTCGAGCTCCCGGTCCGAGCCGGTCACCGTCACCACGTCGCCGCGCTGGGCCAGGCCGTAGAACCACTTCGCGTTGGACGGGCTGATGTTGATGCAGCCGTGGCTGACGTTCGCGCTGCCCTGGCTGCCGACCGACCACGGCGCGCTGTGCACGTACTCGCCGCTCTCGGAGATCCGCACCGACTTGTACACGGTGAGGCTGTAGCCGCCGGGGCTTCCGGGGCTGACCCCCATCCAGTCGGACGTCATGACGGTGGGGTCTTCCTTCGCCATCGTCAGGTGCACGCCGTTGGTGGTGGTGTACTTCTCCGCCCCGCCCTTGCCCATGCTGGTCGGGATGGTGCGGACCTTCTTGCCGTTGACCTTCACCACCATCTTGTGGGTGTCCTCGCCCGCCGTGGAGATGTGCGAGTCGCCCACCTTGAAGTCGACGGCGTAGTTCTTGCCGCCGTACACGTCCCCGCCGGTGCGGACACCGCTGAGGTGGGCCTGGAAGCTCACCTTGGTCTGGATGGGCCAGTACTGCCTGGGCCGGAAGACGACCTCCTGGTCGCCGAACCAGTGCCAGGCGCCTTCGACGGTCTTGTCGGCCCGCACCTCCAGCGCCTGCTCGACCGCCTTCTTGTCCTGCACCGGACGGTCGAACTTCATGATGATCGGCATGCCGACGCCGACGGTCTCCCGGTCGTAGGGCGCCTCGACCGTCATCTTGTTCGTCTTCGTGACCTTGGCGGTGGTGAAGCGGCTGCTGACCGTCTCGGTCCTGCCGTCCTCGCCGACCGCCGTCGCGCCGACCGTGTACGTCGCGCCCGGTTCGAGCGTCCAGCGCGACCTCCACCGCGTCCGGTCGGCGTTCAGGTCGCCGTCGACCTGCCCGCGGCCGGAGGTCACGGTCACGTTCGCCACGGTGCCGCGGTACGCCTGGACGGTGATGGGGCTGTCCGGCCTGAGCTGCCCCCCGCCGCCCGCCGGCGACACCGTGAGCTCCACGGCGTCCCGGCCGTCCGCCTCGCCGCCGCCCGTGCACGCCGCGGCGCCCGCGACCATCCCGGCGCCGACGAGCACGGCCGCCGTCCGCCGTCCCCGGTCTCCCGGTCCTGAGCCACCCACCCGCATGTGGTCCCCCCGGTCGTCCTACTGGGCGATCGATCCGCCTCCCCAGCCACGTCGCTGGAACGGCGCCCAGTATGTGAAAGGGCCGGTACCCGAAAAAATCGGACACCGGCCCCTCTTGGGGTTCTTTTACTGATCAGTGGGCGAAATGGCCCCGGTAGTACTCGAATACCAGACCTATCGTCGACAGCAGCATCGCGGCGGCGCCGAGGATGACCAGCCACCAGCCGAACACGATGCCGAGCGAGATGGCCGTGGCCGACAGGCCGATGTACAGCGGCCACCAGCTGTGCGGGCTGAAGAAGCCCAGCTCGCCGGCCGCGTCCGCGATGTTCCCCTCGGGGTCGTCCTCGTACAGCGGGCCGCCGTTGGCGGCCTCCAGGCGCCGGACGGTGAAGTGGACGTAGAACCCGATGAGCCCGGCGAGCCCGACCGCGAGGCCGAGGGCGGTCGTGCCCGTCCAGTCCTTCGACCAGAGCCAGTACACGATGTCGGTCGCCAGGAAGAACAGCGCGGACCCGTAGAACATGAACGCCTGGACGCGCATCGGCTACTCCCCCTTCGCCCCGGCCAGCTCGCCCTTGGCGCCCACGTGCGGGTGGTGCAGGTCGAACGCCGGCCGCTCGGAACGGATCTTCGGAATCGAGTTGAAGTTGTGCCGCGGCGGCGGGCACGACGTCGCCCACTCCAGCGACGCGCCGTAGCCCCACGGGTCGTCGACCTCGACGCGCTTGCCCCGCTTCCACGTGATGTACACGTTGTAGAAGAACGGCAGCATGGACGCCCCGAGGACGAGCGAGAAGATGCTGGATATCTCGTTCAGGCCCTGGAACTCGTCGGCGTAGTCGGCGTACCGGCGGGGCATGCCCGCCGCGCCCAGCCAGTGCTGGACGAGGAACGTGCCGTGGAAGCCGATGAACAGCAGCCAGAAGTGGACCTTGCCGAGGAAGTCGTTCAGCATCTTGCCGGTCCACTTCGGCCACCAGAAGTAGAAGCCCGCGAACATCGCGAACACCACGGTGCCGAACACGACGTAGTGGAAGTGCGCCACCACGAAGTAGGAGTCGGACAGCTGGAAGTCCATCGGCGGCGACGCCAGGATGACGCCGGTGAGCCCGCCGAACAGGAACGTCACGAGGAACCCGAGCGACCACAGCATCGGCGACTCGAACGTCAGTTGTCCTCGCCAGATCGTCCCGACCCAGTTGAAGAACTTCACCCCCGTGGGCACGGCGATGAGGAACGACATGAACGAGAAGAACGGCAGCAGCACCTGGCCGGTGACGAACATGTGGTGCGCCCACACGGTGATGGACAGGCCCGTGATGCTGATGGTCGCGAACACCAGCCCGATGTAGCCGAACACGGGCTTGCGGCTGAAGACCGGGAGGATCTCCGTCACGATGCCGAAGAAGGGCAACGCGATGATATAGACCTCCGGATGCCCGAAGAACCAGAACAGGTGCTGCCATAGCAGCGCGCCGCCGTGCGAGGCGTCGAAGATGTGCGCGCCGAGCTTGCGGTCGGCCTCCAGCGCCAGCAGCGCCGCGGCGAGGACCGGGAACGCGATCAGCACCAGGATGGACGTCAGCAGGACGTTCCACGTGAAGATCGGCATCCGGAACATCGTCATGCCGGGCGCGCGCATGCACAGGATCGTGGTGATGAAGTTGACGGCGCCCATGATGGTGCCGAACCCGGACATCGCCAGGCCCATCACCCACATGTCGCCGCCGATGCCCGGCGAGCGGACCGCGTCCGACAGCGGGGCGTAGGCGAACCAGCCGAAGCTGGCCGCGCCGCCCGGGGTCAGGAAGCCCGCGATGACGATGAGGCTGCCGAACAGGAACAGCCAGTACGCCAGCATGTTCATCCGCGGGAACGCCACGTCGGGCGCGCCGATCTGCAGCGGCATGATGACGTTGGTGAAGCCCGCGAACAGCGGCGTCGCGAACATCAGCAGCATGATCGTGCCGTGCATGGTGAACAGCTGGTTGAACTGCTCGTTGCTGACGACCTGCATGCCCGGCTCGAACAGCTCCGCGCGCATCACCAGCGCGAGGACGCCGCCGAACAGGAACATGAAGAACGAGGTGATCAGGTAGAGGTAGCCGATCACCTTGTGGTCGGTGGACGACAGCCAGGACGCGAGGATGCGGCCCTTGGTCGTCCGGGGGCCGGCGGGCGCCGCGGTGGGCGCGTGGCTCGTCGCGGTCACCTGGCACCCCCCGCGGCCAGAGCGGCCTTGGAGTCGGCGATGAACTTGGTGTACTCCTGCGGCGTCACGACCTTCAGCTGGAACAGCATCCGGCTGTGGTCGACGCCGCAGAGCTCGGCGCAGCGGCCCTCGTACACGCCGGTCTTGGTCGCCGTGAACTCGAACTCGTTGTCGTAGCCGGGCATGACGTCCTTCTTGTAGATCAGCGCCGGGACCCAGAACGAGTGGATGACGTCGTTGGAGTGCAGGCGGACACGAATCTTCTGGCCCGTGGGGATCGTCATCACCGGCTTGGCGGGTGCGGGCCCGTTCGGCGCGACGGGCTGGCCGACGACACGTGCGACGAGCTGCTCCTTGCCCGTGGCGTCCTTCTCCTTGTAGTCGAACTGCCAGCTCCACTGGAACCCGGTCACGTCCACGACGACCGCGGGGTTGGCGGAGGTCTTCTCGACGTAGTTCTCGTCCCGGGCGGTGAAGTAGAACAGGACCGCGATGATGACGAACGGGACCGCCGTGTAGAGGATCTCGATCGGCATGTTGTAGCGGACCTGCGGCGGCAGGTCGTCGGAGCGCTTGCGGTGGAACAGCACCGCCCAGATGATCAGCCCCCAGACGACGGCCCCGACCGCGAACGCCGCGATCCAGGAGCCCTGCCACAGGTGCAGCATGCGCTCGCCCTGCTCGCTGATCGGCTCGGGCATGCCGAGGCGGCTGCCGCTGCACCCGGTGGCTGACAGCGCCAGCAGCCCCAGCGCGCCGGCGCTTTTCAATGCGCGGCGACTGCGCACAGGCGTACGCCGCTCCCTAGAGCGGGTCGGACTCACGGAATGCCTTCCCCACGGATGAAAGCCCGGGTCGGCCGGGCGGAGAGATCAGTTGTCACACGTGCGATGGACACACTAGCGCGAGGGTCGCGCCAACCCCCGATCGGGTGCCGGGTTAGTGTTTCCGCGTGGCCGAACCGAGTGTGCAGGGCGCCTACTTCGACGCGGCGTCCGCCGAGCCGCCGCATCCGGCGGCCCGGTCGGCCCTTCTTGAGGCTTTCGACGCCGGGTGGGCCGACCCGGCCCGGCTGTACGGGACGGCGCGCGGCGCCCGCCGGCTGCTCGACCGGGCCCGCGCGCGGGTCGCCGGCGTCCTCGGCGCCCGCGCCGACGAGGTGTCGTTCACCTCGTCGGGCACGCAGGCGGTGCACCTGGCCGTGCTCGGCGGGCTCGCGGCGCGCCGGCGTGTGGGGCGGCATCTGGTGGTGAGCGCGGTGGAGCACTCCAGCGTTCTGCACGCAGCCGAGGCGCACGAGCGCGACGGCGGCGAGGTGAGCGTCGTCGGCGTCGACCGGACGGGCCGCGTCGACCCCGCCGGGTTCGCGGCGGCGCTGCGGCCGGACACCGCGCTCGCGTGCCTGCAGTCGGCCAACCACGAGGTCGGGACGCTCCAGCCGGTCGCCGAGGCGGCGGAGGCGTGCCGGGCCGCCGGCGTCCCGCTGCTGGTCGACGCGGCGCAGTCCCTCGGCCGGGCGGACGTCCCCGGC
>NZ_SMJX01000102.1 GCF_004348535.1 Actinomadura sp. KC216 | reverse complement strand
GGGTCCGATCCCATCGGCTCCCCCCATCGAAGATCATTACGGCTGGCACGTGGCCCGTGGTAGGGACAGCCCCACCTCCCCCGCTTTCCCCTGCGTGGGCAGACGAATGGCGCGGTTCGGACTCCCGCCATTCCGCCCGCGGCACCGAACCGTCCGGGAAAGGACTTCCCTTAAGGCGAGAAATAAGGTAAGTTAACGATCGGTGTGCCGGGAAGTCTGGTCGGCGGGACAGGTTCTGTCTCCGACCAGAAGGGGTTTTATGACTCCCCGGCACTTTTTCGTTGCGCCGCGTCCTGTGCGGCGCGCCGCCCTTGCCCCGCCGCACGGCCTGACCGCCGCGGCCTGGGCGAGCGCGTTCCCAGATAGCTGAGCCCAGCCGCTCCACCCCTGATCAGGGGCTATTTCTTCGCACCACCTTTCCCGTCCGGCGACGGCGTTTTCCGGCGTCCCGGAGCGGTCAATGACGGCTCGATGCGGAAGCGTGCAATCACATGGGCGAATTCATCGACGCGGCGCTCGGTTTCCCGGCCGCGCTTTTCACCTTCTCCCTTCTCGTCGTCGCCGGGTACTGGACGCTCGTCCTGCTCGGCGGCCTGGGAATCGACGTCCTCGGCGGCGCCGATGCCGACACAGGGGCCGGCATCGGCGGCGAGACCGGGGCCGGGACCCTGGACGGAGGGGCCGGGCCCGAGGACGGCGCGGACGGGTTCGTCGCCGAGCGGCTGGCCGTCCTCGGGCTCGGCGGCGTCCCGGCCACGGTCGTGCTGTCGCTGCTGATCGCGCTCGCGTGGTTCGCCGCGCTGTCCGGCTCGGCGCTGTCCGACGGCCCCCTCGCGCGGACGCTGGTGCTGCCGGTGGCGCTGGCCGTCGCGTGGTTCGGGACGCGCGTCGCGGTCCTGCCGCTGCGCCGCGTCTTCCAGAACCCCGTCGCGGCGTCGCTCCGCGACTTCGTGGGCCTGCCCTGCGTCATCCGCACCGGGCGGGTCGGCCCGGACTTCGGGCAGGCGGAGGTCATCGCGGCCGACGGGTCGTCCGCCATCGTCCAGGTGCGGCAGCCCGCGATGGACGTCCCTGTCGCGGGCGCCGCGGCGGACGCGGCGGAGGGCGCCGGGCTCACCGCCGGAAGCAAGGCCCTGATCTTCGACTTCGATCCCGGCGGCCAGTTCTTCTGGGTCATGCCGCACGACGCGGCCTTCGGCCCGCCCGAGAACGCCTCTCACTGATACCCAGCAGACAGGGATATCGATGGACACCATCACGATAGGAGCCGGTGTGCTCCTCGCACTCGCCCTGCTCGTCGCCCTCGGCCTGGTGCTGATGGTGACCCGGCTGTTCCGCAAGGTCGAGCAGGGCCGGGCGCTGATCATCTCCAAGCTCAGGAAGGTCGACGTCACGTTCACCGGCGCGGTCGTGCTGCCCGTGCTGCACAAGGCCGAACTGATGGACATCTCGGTCAAGACGATCGAGATCGAGCGCACCGGACGGGACGGGCTGATCTGCAAGGACAACATCCGCGCCGACATCCGCATCACGTTCTTCGTCCGTGTCAACAAGACCGTCGAGGACGTGATCAAGGTCGCGCAGGCGATCGGCACCGAGCGCGCCAGCAGCCGCGAGACGCTGCAGGAGCTGTTCGCGGCCAAGTTCTCCGAGGCGCTGAAGACCGTCGGCAAGCACCTCGACTTCGCCGACCTCTACACGCGCCGCAACGAGTTCCGCGACCACATCATCCGGGTCATCGGCACGGACCTGAACGGCTACAGCCTGGAGGACGCGGCGATCGACTACCTGGAGCAGACGTCGCTGCTGTCGCTGGACAAGACGAACATCCTGGACGCCCAGGGCATCCGGAAGATCACCGAACTGACCGCGATCGAGCACGTCCGGACCAACGAGCACGCCCGCAACGAGGAGAAGGAGATCACCCGCCAGAACGTGGAGGCGCGCGAGGCGATCCTGGAGCTGGAGCGCCGCCAGGCGGACGCGGAGCTGCGGCAGGCGCGCGAGGTCGAGACCGTCCGGGCGCGGGAGGAGGCGGAGATCGAGCGGGTGAAGGCGGAGGAGCGGCTCCGCGCGCAGACCGCGCACATCCGGACCGACGAGCAGCTCGGCGTCCAGCACGAGAACAAGGAGCGCGAGGTGTCGGTCGCCGCGAAGAACAAGGAGCGGGTCCTCGCGATCGAGAGCGAGCGGATCGAGAAGGACCGCGTCCTGGAGGTCATCGCCCGCGAGCGGGAGACGGAGCTGACCCGGATCGCCGCCGACAAGGAGGTCGAGGCGGAGAAGCGGGAGATCGCGAACGTCGTCCGGGAGCGGATCGCGGTCGAGCGGACGGTCGCCGAGCAGGAGGAGGGCATCAAGCGGCTCCGCGCGGTCGAGGAGGCCGAGCGCGCCCGCCAGTCGGTGATCATCCACGCGGAGGCTGAGGCGCAGGAGAACCTCGTCAAGGACATCAAGGCGGCCGAGGCGGCCGAGGCGGCGGCGCGGCACCGGGCCCGCGAGGAGCTGACGATGGCGCAGGCCCGGCAGGAGGCCGCCGAGCTGGACGCGCAGGCGAAGATCCGGCTGGCCGAGGGGCTGCGCGCGGAGGCCGCCGCGACCGGGCTCGCCGAGGTCCAGGTCCGGGAGCGGGACGCGGAGGCGATCGAGAAGGTCGGGCGCGCGGAGGCCGCCGTCGCGCAGGAGAAGGCGCTGGCCGAGGCGGCGCGCATCCGCGAGAGCCTCAAGGCGGAGGCCGAGGGCCTGACCGAGAAGGCCGGCGCGATGGCGGCGCTCGACGACGCCACCCGCCAGCACGAGGAGTACCGGCTGCGGCTGGAGGCGGAGAAGGACGTCCGTCTGGCCGGCATCGAGGTGCAGCGGCAGGTCGCGGAGGCCCAGGCCGGTGTGCTCGCGGCCGGGCTGGAGAACGCCGACATCAGCATCGTCGGCGGCGACTCGGTGTTCTTCGACCGGCTCGTCGGGTCGATCGCGCTCGGCAAGGGGGTGGACGGGTTCGTCCAGAATTCCGAGGTCGCGCGGGCGGTGGCGGGGCCGTGGCTGGACGGCTCGGGCAGCTTCACCGACGACGCCGCGAAGATCCTCGGCTCGCTCGGCGCGGGTGCGGGCGGCGTCCGGGACCTGACGCTGTCCGCGCTGCTGCTCCGCCTGATCAGGTCGGGCGGCCCGGACGGCCCGGCCCTGCAGAACCTCCTGGACACGGCCCGCCGCATGGGCATCGCCGACGCCCCGCTGACCACCGAGCCGCCGACCGCCGAGCCCGTGACCGGCGAGGCCAACCATGCCGTCAACGCCGTCCCGAACTGAGGCGCCGCCTGTGCGAGAGACATCGGTGAGTGAGAACGTCAGCGCGGGCGCTGAGCTGGACCACGGCACGTACGAGGTGCTGCGGGCGCGGCTCGCCGAGCACGCCGGGGAGCTGGCGCGGCGGGCGGAGGCGCTGAACGCCCGGCGGCTGGAGGTGTTCGGCGGCGCGGAGCTGCGCCCGGCGGGCACGGAACGGATCCGGACGGCGCACAGCTGCGTGCCCCGCGACGTGGTGGCGCTCGGCGACGTGCTGCTGACCGGCTACAACGTGCTCCTCGGGCGGAAGCCGGAGACGGCCGTCGAGGACGTCTTCTCCCTGCACCGCCGCACCCGCGGCGAGAACGGCATCGCGTTCGCCCAGGCCGGGGCGGACGCGGTGCCGGGCCTCCTGGACGATCCGAGGTTCCAGCGCGACTTCGCCGACATCCACCGGTACTACCGGCAGGCGCGGCTGCTCCAGCTGCGGCTCGTCGACGGGCGGCTGCTCGCGGTGTTCCAGACCGGCCCGCGCCTGTCGGACCTGCGCGTCCTGCGGTGGCGGACGTTCCCGGACGGCCGCGTCGCCTACGAGGACAACCAGGGCTACCGCGACCACGCGTTCCCGCCGCCGCACGACGTCGACTGGATCGAGACGACGCGGGACGACCACGTCCCCGGCCGCCACCCGCACATCTCGATCGGCGGCGAGGTGTTCGTCGCGACGATCGGCGGGACCCTCACCGTCAAGATCGAGGACGACACCGGCACCGGCGCGGGGATCCACTCCGAGCCGGTGGACGAGCCGCTGCAGTCCCTCGCGGACGCCGACGTCCTGTACGCGCGGGTAGGGGCGCTGATCCTGCTGCGGATCCGGCCGTACAACGAGACGGCGTGGCGGCATCTGGTGTTCAACGTCCGGACGAAGGACGTCGTGCGGCTCGACGGGATCGCGCAGGCCTGCCGGCGGCTGCCGGACGACCACGGGATCATCTTCCCGGGCGGCTACCACCTGGACACCGGCGCGGCCAAGACGTTCGACACCGACGTCCGGGGGCTGGAGTACGAGCGCGCCGTCCGCTCCCCCAACGGCGAGGACGTCCTGTACGTGTTCCACTCGCGCGAGGACGGCCGGTCGCTGCTGCTGCCGTACAACGTGATCCGCAAGCAGGTCACGGCGCCGATCACGTGCCACGGGTACTCGCTGTTCGAGGACGGGACGCTCGTCGTCCTGCGCGGACTCTCGGGCGAGCCGACCCGCGTCCATCCGCTGCAGCTGTGGGCGACGCCGTTCGCGTCCGACGCGTACGCCGCCGCGCAGCCCGTCGGCTCGGGTCCGCTGGAGCGCATCGGGAACCCGGACCTGGTCCGCGGGGTCTCCGAGTGCCTTTCCGTCGCGCGGATGGTGGACGAGATGTCGCCGTCGACGCCGGTGTTCGAGGCGCTCATCGCGGCGTGCACGCGGGCGTCGGACCTGTACCCGTGGCTCGCGGCGGGCGATCTCGGCGACCTCGCCGCGCCGCTGGCGGACGTCCGCGCGACGGCGGGTCAGGTGCTGGACGAGTACGAGAAGGTCCGCGCCCTAACCGGCCGGGCGGAGGCGTCCGTGGCCGAGGCCGCGGACGCCGTCGCCACCCTGATCCGCCGTTCGCGGGCCGAGGTGCCGGGGAGCGCGGACGCCTGGATCACCCGGCTCTCCGGTTTCCGCCGCGCCCAGGGGCGCCTGGAAACCCTCCGCGACCTCCGGTACGCCGACACGGCGCGGATCGACGAGCTTTCCGCGTCCGTCCTGGCGGAGCTGGGGAACGCGGGACAGGCCGCGGTCGAGTTCCTCCAGCACGCGGACGCCTTCACCGGCTACCACGCCGAGGTCGGCCGCATCACCGAGGCCGCGGGCGCCATCGAGACCGCCGCCGACGCGGCGCCGCTCGCCGACCTCCTCGACGCGCAGAACGAGGGCCTGGAGATCGTCACCGAGGTCGTCGGCGATCTCGACATCACCGACGCGACCGCACGCACCGCGATCCTCGAACGGGTCGGTGAGGTCCTCGGCGGCCTCAACCGGGCCCGCGCCGTCCTGGACAACCGGCGCCGCGACCTCCTCGCCCGCGAGGGTCGCGCCGCGTTCGCCGCCGAGCTGGCGCTCCTCGACCAGTCCATCGCCGGGGCCCTCGCCACCGCCGCCACGCCCGAGGACTGCGACGAGCGGCTCGGCCACCTGCTACTCCGGCTGGAGACCCTGCAGGCCCGCTTCGCCGACCTGGACGACTTCCTTTCCGAGCTGGAGACGAAGCGCACGGAGGTCTACGAGGCGTTCTCGTCCCGCAAGCAGACGCTCCTGGACGAGCGCGCCCGCCGCACCGACCGGCTCACCGAGTCGGCGGACCGCATCCTGTCCGGCGTCCGCCGCCGCGCCGCCGGGCTCGCCTCTCCGGACGAGGTCGCCGCGTACTTCGCCACCGACGCCATGGTGGCGCGGCTCCGCGCGATCGCCGACGAGCTGCGCGCCCTGGACGACGGCGTCCGCGCCGAGGAACTGGACGGCCGGATCAAGGCCGCCCGCCAGGAGGCGGGGCGCGCCCTCCGCGACCGCCTGGACCTGTACGGCGACGACGGCGGGACGATCCGGCTCGGGCGGCACCGCTTCGCGGTGAACACGCGTCCGATCGAGCTGACCCTCGTCCCGCACCGGGACGCGCTCGCCTTCGCGATCACCGGCACCGGCTACCGCGCGCCCGTCCGCGACGAGGCGTTCGCCGCGACCCGCCACCTGTGGAACCAGGCCCTCGTCTCGGAGACACCGGAGACGTACCGCGCCGAGTACCTGGCGACGTCGATCCTCGCGGAGAAGGCCCCCGATGTTCTGCATCGCGCCGCAACGGATGGCCGCCTGCTGGCCCTCGTCCAGGAGACGGCCGCCGACCGCTACGACGAGGGGTACGAGCGCGGCGTCCACGACCACGACGCGGCCCGCATCCTGGAAACGCTGCTGCGCCTCCACACCGACGCGGGCCTGCTCCGCTACCCGGGCCCGGCCCGCGCCACCGCCCAGCTGTTCTGGGCCTTCGGCACCGAGCCCGCCGACCGCGCCGCCTGGACGACCCGCGCCCGCTCCCTCGTCCGCGCCCGCCGGACGTTCGGGCACTCCGCCGCCCTGCCCGACCTGACCGCCGAGCTCACCACGTCCATCACCGGTTTCGCCGAGCGCACGCGCCTCGCCGGACGGGACGCGCCGCTCGCGGCGGGGTATCTGATCGAGGAGCTGGCCACGTCGCCCGACGGCTTCGTCACCAGCCAGGCAGCCCGCGACCTGCTGAAGAGCTTCGGCCAGAAACACCGCACCGCCCTGGATGACGACCTGCGCGCCCTGGGCGACGGCGACCTGGCCGCCCGCCACCAGCTCGCCGAAGCCTGGCTCCACTCCTTCGGCGAGAACGGCGACGACATTCCAGAGGCCGTCGCCACCGTTCTCTGCCCCGTCACCCGCTACGACTCCCCCGCCGCGCTGACCGCCACCATCGACGGCCTTCTCGGCAACCACGCCCGCATCGCCGACCGCCGCCTCGACCTCCGCCTGGACGAGCTGCTCACCCGGACGCACCGTTTCCGCACCGAACGGGTCCCGGCGTTCCGCGCCTACCAGAAACAGCGCAACGACCTGATCGCGGCGGAGGAACGGCGCCTCGGAATCGCCGGCCTGAAGCCCCGCACGATGAGCGCGTTCGTCCGCAACCGCCTGGTCGACGAGGTGTATCTGCCGCTCATCGGCGACAATCTCGCCAAGCAATTGGGCGCCGCGGGCGACGGCAAGCGCACAGACCACATGGGTCTGCTCCTCCTCATCTCCCCGCCCGGCTATGGCAAGACGACCCTGATGGAATACGTCGCCGACCGCCTGGGCCTTGCCCTCGTCAAGGTGGACGGCCCCGCCCTCGGCCACGACGTCACCTCACTCGACCCCGCGAAGGCCCCGAACGCGACCGCCGCCCGCGAGGTCGAGAAGATCAACTTCGCCCTCGACATGGGCGACAACGTGATGCTCTACGTGGACGACATCCAGCACACCTCCCCGGAATTCCTCCAGAAGTTCATCCCGCTCTGCGACGCCCAGCGCCGCATCGACGGAGCGGCGCGCACCTACGACCTGCGCGGAAAACGGTTCGCCGTCTGCATGGCCGGGAACCCGTACACCGAGTCCGGGCGGCGCTTCCGCATTCCCGACATGCTCGCCAACCGCGCCGACGTGTGGAACCTCGGCGACGTCCTGTCCGGCAAGGACGACCTGTTCGCGCTCAGCTACATCGAGAACGCGCTGACCTCGAACCCCGTCCTGGCTCCCCTGACGACCCACGACCGTGGCGACGTGGAACTCCTCGTCCGCCTGGCCTCCGGCGACGAGACCGTCCGCCCCGACCGCCTTTCGCACCCCTACTCCCAGACGGAACTGGACGAAATCCTTTCCGTCCTGGAAAAACTCCTCCACGTCCAGCAGGTCGTCCTGACGGTCAACCGCGCCTATATGGCGTCCGCCGCCCAGGACGACTCCGCACGCACCGAGCCCCCGTTCCGCCTCCAAGGCTCCTACCGCGACATGAACAAGCTCGCCGAACGCGTCCTTCCGGTAATGAACGCCGCCGAACTGGAGGCCGCGATCGACGACCACTACAAGGCCGAATCGCAAACCCTCACGTCGGACGCCGAAGCGAACCTCCTCAAACTCTCCGACCTCCGCGGCACGCTGACCCCACCGCAGGCCGAACGCTGGACGCAGATCAAAACCGCCTACCAGCGTTCCAGAACGCTGGCAGGCGACGCCGGCGATCCGTCTGTCGGGGCACTGCTCCACCTGGCCGACAAGCTGTCCGCGATAGAGGCGGCCCTGCGCGGCGGCCGGTGGCCGCAGCCGGACCCGAGGGAGGCCCCGGAAAAGCTTGACGATCTTCGCGGTTGATCCGGAAAATTCAGGCGTCCCCTCGCCGGGAATCGCCCGCGGGGCCGCCCCGAGAGGGTTCGTGAATGCCGCTCGCCATCGATCGGAACCAGAAGGTCGTCTTCGCGCACCGGAAGAACTTCGTCGGCAAACCGACCGCCTCCGGCTCGGTCTCCTGGGATTACAAGGGCGATGAGCATGTGATCGTCCGCCCGGAGGACGGGCGGCCCGCGGAAACGTGGAAGGTCACGTGCCGGGAATGCCGTCAGAAGCTGGAGTTCACCGTGCACAGCGTCGCGGGCGCCCGGCGGCGGCAGGCGCGCTGGCGGGCGATCGCCTGGACGGGGCTCGCCGTCCTCATCGCGAGCGTGGTCGGGTGCTTCGTCATCGGTGGCGCGGCGCTGGCCGTTCTGATCCCGCTCGCCGTCGCCGGGGCCGCCACCGGCTACTACGTCGGCGGGATCGCGTCGGACGAGATGGGCGTCACGGGGCACGGCGCCGGAATGCCGATCGTCGCGAAGCACTCCGTGACCCTGATCGAGTCGCGTCCAGCGGGCATGGAGGAACTCGTCTGCGAGAAGTGCGGGCACGAGGAGCCGTACCGCTGGGGCAGCCACATGCGCAAGGGGTATGTGGAGCGGCAGTATCGGGGGGCCAAGGCGCGGCTGGACGCCCACACCTGCCGCGCCCGGTAGCCGGGACGTCAGGGGCCGGTGGGCGGGGGCGGGATGTCCTTGACTCCGTGCTGCCTGAGCGACATCTCCACGGCGAGGTCCCACCGGGCGGCCAGCTCCTCCGACATCGCGTACGCGTCGTCGCACATCGCCGCCGCGGCCGCCGCCGTGTCCCGGTCCCCGGCGCGCTCCGCGACGCGCCGCAGCATCTCCCCCGCGGCGATCTGCAGGTGGGCGGCGACGTAGGCGTCCCGCATGTGCTTGCCTGCGGGGTCGCGGCGGCTGCGGCCGAGCCCGCCCTCGACCACCGCCGCGAACAGCATCCCCGCGTCCCGCACGATGGACGGCGCGGACCCGTGGGCGTGCAGCCGGTCCTCGATCGCCCGCGTGTGCGCGCGGGACCGCTCGGCGTAGCGGCCGAGCGGCCTGCACATCTCCGGCTCGTTCGCCGCGGTGGTCAGCATCTCGCTGAGCGCGGCCTGCACATGCTGCTGCAGCGCGTGCGCGTCCTTGAGATAGCCGACCAGCTGCCGGTCGATCGTCGTCATGCGCGAAGCCTCGTCACCCGGACTTCTTCGCGCGACGCCGGCGGCGCGGCGCCGGCAGCTCCTTGACGATCACGGTGAGCGCGGCGAGCGCGAACAGCGCGATCATCAGGCGGGTCACACCCCGGCCGATGCGGTTTCCCTTTCTCATTTTCACTCCCTCCCCTGTCGATGCCCTTGGGGGCGACCGGACGGTCCCGTCCGGTCACGTTCATGCGGTCTGCCCGCGGAGGGCGGGGACGGTCATGAGGGTCCGCCACGCCTCGACCGGCAGCAGCGCGGTCGTCTCGTGGCGCCAGGGGGCCTGGCCGGTGCGCGGCGCGCCGTTCTCGCCGGGGTAGAAGATCGTCCCGTCGAAGGCCAGGTCGAGGGGGACGCCGCCGTCGTCCAGGGGGAGGTGGCGTCCGGCGGCGGCGCGGATGCCGTTCCGGCAGGGCAGCGTGAGCGTCAGTTCCGTCCCGCCGCGGAACGTCGGGACGGTGGCGCCGACGCGGGCCCACGACAGGCGGGCGGGCGCGATGGTCACGGTCGTGGTGAGCAGCACGCACTGCACGGCGCCGCCGTCCGTCCGGCGGAGCCCGACGCGCAGGCTCAGGACCGGCGCCGCCGCGGCGGTCCCGGCCTCGACCCCGAGCACCTCAAGGACGAGTTCGGGCGGTCCGTCCATGATCATCACGTCGGTGGGGTGCCCGGCGGGCGGGGCGCGAAACCCCGGCCATAGCCCGTGGCCGCGGGGATTGGGGAGATTTTCCGGTGCCATGCCGGACGCCTGCCGGAAACATCGCAGAAGTGTTGCTTGACCTTGAGTGCGCTCCAGCTCGTAGCTTCGAGCGCGATCGGCCGTTCGAGGGGCGATCGCCACAAGGGAGTGATTTGTCATGCGGTACCGCAAGCTCGGCCGTACGGGTGTCGAGGTCAGTACCCAGACCCTCGGCGCGATGATGTTCGGTGAGGTCGGCAACCCCGACTACGACGAGGTCGAGCGCATCGTCCACCGCGCGCTGGACGCCGGGATCAATTTCATCGACACCGCCGACATGTATTCGGCCGGGGAGAGCGAGAGGTTCGTCGGCCGCGCCGTCAAGGGCCGCCGCGACGAGGTCGTCCTCGCGACCAAGTTCTTCTTCCCGATGGGCGAGGACCGCACCAGGAGCGGCGGGTCGCGGCGCTGGATCGTCCAGGCGGTCGAGGACAGCCTCCGCCGCCTCGACACCGACCACATCGACCTGTACCAGATGCACCGCCGCGCTTGGGACACCGATCTGGAGGAGACGCTCGACGCGCTGACCGATCTCGTCCGCCAGGGCAAGGTGCTGTACATCGGCTCGTCGAGCTACCCCGCCGACCAGATCGTCGAGGCGCAGTGGGTCGCGGAGCGGCGCGGCACGGCGCGGTTCGTCACCGAGCAGCCGCAGTACTCGATCTTCGCGCGGGCGAACGAGGAGTTCATGCTGCCCGCGGCGCTGCGGCACGGCATGGGCGTCATCCCGTGGAGCCCGCTGGCGGGCGGCTGGCTGACCGGCAAGTACCGGCGCGGCGAGCAGGCCCCGGCCGGGTCCCGGTTCTCCGGGACGTCGCATCCGGCGTGGGAGCGGCGCGCCGTGGACGTGGACCCGAACTCCGCCGTCCGCTACGACGCCGTCGAACGCCTCACGAAGGTCGCCGAGAGCGCCGGGCTGTCGCTGACGCATCTCGCGCTGGGCTTCGTCACCGAGCATCCCGCCGTCACCTCGACGATCATCGGCCCGAAGACGCTGGAGCAGCTGGACGACCTGCTCGCCGGTGCCGACGTCCGGCTCGACACCGCCGTCCTGGACGCGATCGACGAGGTCGTCCCGCCGGGAACCGACATCGCCGGCATCGACCACCGCTCCGGCAACCCGGCCCTGACGCCGGAGAACCGCCGCCGCTCGGCCGCGAACGGGCCTGACGCCACGTCCCGGGCGGCCTGACCCCCGGACCGCCCCCTCCCCTTGGCCCGGCCAGGTTCAGGGAAGGGGGCGGCGGCCCAGGAAGGCGACCAGGCGGTCACCGGGTGCGGCGCCCGGAGCGGGCTCGACGGGGTCGGCGAACAGCGCGTGGCGCGGCGACTCGGGGACCACCAGCGGGCAGACCTCCAGCAGCTCGCCCGCCAGCGCCGCCGGGATGGGCGACCCGCGGCCCGACGCCTGCGCGATGTCCCAGCCGTGGACCGCCACCTCGATCGCCCCGGCCGCGGCCATCAGGTGACCGTCCAGGTGGCGGTCGCCGATCTCGACCGGGCCCGGCGCGAGGGCCGCGCGCAGCAGCCGGACGGCGCGCACCCGCACCGCCGACACCGGGTCCTCGTCCGGCGCGGGCGGCTCCGGCACCATGCCGACGCACCCGAAACGCATGCCGTCGTGCAGCGCCGCGAGGGAGTCGCGGAGGTGCAGCAGCAGCATCTCCAGGTCCCACGACGCGCACGGCGTGCGGCGGGACATCATGTCCGGCGTGACCGCCTGGACGGAGGTCAGCACGAAACCGATCGCGCGCTCCAGCAGCCCGCCGTCCAGGGAACCGGGCCACCGCGCATCCGCCCTCTTGTGCATCCGCGCTCCAATCGTGGTGATGGCCCTTGTTCTGTGGACCGTCACCACGGCGGAAAATCATCGGCCGGAACAGATCACGCGAGATCATCTACGCGGGAAGAGCGAAACGCCGCATCGAGCGTGAAATTCCCCCGTTCGCGTGGACCCCCCGGGCGGTTCACGACGCGACGCCGTCCACCATCTGCAACCGGATCGCGATCGACCGCGCCTCCGGAACGTCGAGCGTCTCGAACAGGTCGAGAGCCTGCCGCCAATGGATCCGGGCGGCGTCGGCACCCCGGAGATGCAGCACCGCCCCGGCGATCCCCTCGTGCGCCTTCCCCTCCCCGTACGGGTCACTGATGTCGCGGGCGATGGACAGCGCCTCCTTGTACTGGTCGAGCGCGGTGGTGTAGTGGCCGGAGGCGCGGTGCGCGTCCCCGGCGCCCAGCAACGCCCGCACGCGCTGGTGCGGATCTCCCACCTCGCGCGCCAGCCGTTCCGCGTCCTGGTGGTGGACGAGCGCCTCCGTCGGACGGTCCATCAGCAGATAGGTCACGCCGAGACTGTTCAGCGTGTCGGCGATGTTCCGCCGTTCCCCCGTCGCGCGGAACACGGCGATCGCCTCGCGATGGCAGCGCAGCGCCTCATGGTATTCGCCCTTGTACAGGTGGACGTTCCCGATGTTGCTTCGGAGAATGGCGTTGTTGCGGCCCTCGTCGATCCGGCCGAACACGCGGGCCGCCTCCAGATAATGCCGGACGGCGTCGCGATGGTAGCCGCGCTGCCGCTGCACTTCGCCGAGATTGTTCAGCGCCGCCGCCTCACCGCGATCGTCCCCGGTGCGCCGGTACCCGTCGAGCGAACTCCGCATGTGGACCATGGCCTCCTCGTAGCGGCCGAGATACCACAGGGCCATTCCCGCGTGGTCGAGCGCCTCCGCCTCGCCGTGCCGGTCGCCGAGCGACCGGTGGATTCCCCGGGATTCCCGGCAATGCGCGAGCGCCTCGCGGAACCGGCCGGTCGCCAGCAGGTAGATGCCCATCCGGTCGAGGACCTCGGCGGTGGCCGGCCGATCGTCCGCGGCCCGGTTCAGCGCGAGCGCCTGCTCGGCCGCTTCGAGCGCCTCGGTGAAACGTCCCGTGCGGGCGCGGGTGACGCTCAATTCGTACAGCGTCTGCGCGGTGAACGCCGCGTCGCCGAGTTCGCGCGCCGCCCGGAGGGCCTCTTCCTGGGCTTCCCCGGCGGAATCATGGTGTCCGTGCACCTCCAGATAGCGGGAAAAGAGGTGCACCAGTAGCACACCGTCCTGCTTCCTTTCGCGCGCGATGGCGTGATGTGCCAGGGCGAGGCCGTTGCGCCATTCCTCGCGCATCCATGCCTGCGCCTCATCAAGGCTCGGTGGCGCGGCTTCGTCCGCCGCCGTCCTTTCCGGAATGGGAATCCTGCGTCGGTGCGGATGCAGGACGCGGTCCGCGCGATGGGCGCGTCCGAGGAAATGGTTCAGCAGGCGTCCGAGGGCGCGCCTGCGATCCCCGTTGGAGTCCTCGGCGAACGCGCGGCAGCGGGCGAACGCGCGAACGAGATCGTGCATGCGCAGGCGTCCGGGCCGGTGCTCGTCCACGAGGTGGTGGTCCAGCAGGGTCTCGATGGCGCCGTCCACCACGTCGGCCGGGCATCCGCTCAGGACGGCGGCCGCCCGCGTCCCGATCTCTGCGCACGGGCTCAGGCCCAGCCGCCGGAAGACCGTCCGCTGGTCGTCGGTAAGGGCGCGGTAGGAGAGCTCGAACGCCGCCTCGGCCAGGTCCTCGTCCTCTTCGGGGAGCGCCGCCCCGTCGAGGTGGTCGTCCTGTGGGCTCGTCACGGCTCGTCCGGTGGCCACGCGCAGCGCCACCGGTAGCCGACCGCACCGGCGGACGATGTCGTCGACCCGCCCGGCGGTGAGGCGGTCGCCCGCGATGCCGCGGACGAGGGCGCGTGCCTCGTCCATGCCGAGAACGTCGAGGGGCAGGTAGCTCGCGCCGGGTAGCCCGCCCAGCCGCCGCCTGCTGGTGACGAGGAACCGGGCCGGTCCGGCGGCGGTGATCGCGCTGATCTGCGCCACGCCGGTGGCGTCGTCCAGGACGACGATCGCGCGCCGCCCGCACAGTTCCCGCCGCCACAGCGCGACGCGGCCTTCGAGATCGGCCGGGATCCGCCTGGCCGGGACGCCGAGCTGCGGGAGCAGCTCGGCGAGCGCGGCGTGCGGCGACATCGGCGGCCGGTCCGGGTCGTGCCCGCGCAGGTGCAGGTAGAGCTGGGCGTCCGGATACCGGTGCGCGAGCATGCGCGCCGCGCGCATGGCGAGCGCGCTCTTCCCGACGCCCGCCAGGCCGGTGATGACCGAGATCCGCGCGGGAGCCCCACCGGCCTCGGCGGCCGGGCGGGTGAGGACGTCGAGCTCCGCGTCCCGTCCGGTGAAGTCCGCGATGTCGGGCGGCAGCAGGTCGTCCGGGAACAGCGCGGTGGGCTGCGGGGCGGCGCCGGGGCCGGGCGGTGCGGTGGCGGACGGCGGGACGGCGCGGCGGTACCGCGGGGTCGCGGCCAGGTCGAGGTCGCGCCGGAGTATCCGCGCGTGAAGGTCGCGCAGCCGCTCCCCGGGCTCGGTGCCCGTCTCGTCGGCGAGCAGCCGGTGCACGCGCCGGTAGACGGCGAGCGCGTCCGCGTGCCTGTCGCACCGGTAGAGCGCGGTCATGAGCAGCGCGGCGGCGCGCTCGTCGAACGGGTTCGCGGCTGTGAGCCGGGACAGGTCGCCGACGACGACGTCATGCAGGCCCAGCCGCAACTCCGCCTCGATCCGCTCCACCTTCGCGACGTGGAGTTCCTCGCGCAGGCTCGTGCGCAGGTCGCGCGCCCAAGCGCCGGGCAGCCCGGCGAGCGGCTCGTCGCCGCGCCAGAGCGCCTCCGCCTCGATAAGCAGCGCGCGGCCGTGCTCGTCGTCCCCGCTGTCGGCGATGGCGCGCGCCTGGCGGCGCAGCCGCCGGAACCGGTGGAGATCGACCGCATCGGGATCGAGGGTGAGGACGTAGCCGCCCGGACCGTGCCCCAGCAGCGCGTTGCCCGCGCCCGCGTCCCTGAGCCTGCGGCGCAGCCGGGACAGATAGCTCGTGAGCGTCGCCCTCGCCTGAGCCGGTGGGTCCTGCCCCCAGATCCTGGCGGCCAGGGTGTCCGCGGAGACGGTGTGACCGCACTCGACGGACAGGACCGCCAACACGCAGCTCTCCTTCGGCGAGCCGGCGTCCAGCCGCCTGCCGTGCACGCTCAGCTCGACCGGACCGAGGAGCGCGACCTCCTCCATCGTTCCCTCCGTTTGACCCCGATACGGAAGGTCTCACACCAATTAGCCGGTTTCCACCCTACTGGCGCACCTTTGGGAGCTACCGGTATAAATGCACATTGTATTAGGGAACAAATGTTCGACCGGCCCGCCTTGGCGGACGGCGCCCGAAATCCTTATTGCCGGGCCTTGCTGACCGATTTGCGGAGATGATCAGCCGCCACGCGACCAAAACCGGCGTCTTAGGCATGACCGCAATAGACCCCGAACCTCACATGTCCCGCTAGGACCGGCTACGCTAGGGCAAGCCCGGCTCCCATCGATCATTGGGGCGCCGAAATGTACGCCTTCGGGTGCGCGCGGCCGCATGCCCGAAAGGCTCGCCATAGATAAGGAGCACTCCGTGCTTCCCATTTTCATTTGGTAGCGAATGACCGGGGTGGGACACTCCGCTGAGAGTTTCATCCCGGTCATTCGATGCCGCTGACCATTCCCGCCCCCACCTGGGCCTCGATGAAATCGTCCAGCGCTTCTCAAGGAGTTCATCAAACGTCGGCGCGCACCTTGGCTTCGAGGCGGTCATCCAGGTCGCCGCGTCAATCGGGGCAAGGGGGACGCAATGTCTGTCGACGGATGGTCCATAGGACCGTTCGGCCTGGACAGCGGTGTAGGAGCGACCCTTCAGGGGCTGAACAAGGTCCTGATGGTCGTCCACCATCTGACGGCGGCGACCAGGCTCGCCGACGTCGCGCCGCTGGTCGAACGCGACCGGCGGATCCAGACCGTGTACACAGTGGCGCCGACGTCGCCGCGGGCGGCGGGCACGACCCGTCATCTCACCGCGTCCGGCGCGGTGGTCATCCCGTTCGCGCAGGCGGCGCAGACGTCGTTCGACCTGGCGGTCGCGGCGGGCGACGGCGCACTGGACCGGATCCACGCGCCGGTCCTGATACTCCAGCACGGCGCGGGTCCGGCCACGGTCGCGCGCCGCTGGGACGGCGCCGGGCCCGCGGTGGAACCGCCGATCGCGGGTCTGCGTCGCGAGGGGATCGTCGCGGGTGGGCGGGTCATCCCGTCCGTCCTCGCGTTCTCGCACCGCGACCACCGGGACCTGCTGGCGCGGATCTGCCCGGAGGCGCTGCCCGTGGTGCGCATAACGGGCGATCCCGCCCTTGACCGGCTGCTTGCCAGCGTCGCGTTCCGGGAGCGGCACCGCGAGGCGCTCGAGGTCGCGGACGGACGGCGGCTGGTCGTCGTCTCGTCCACCTGGGGGGCGCGGGCGCTGCTCGGACGGAACCGCGAGCTGGTCCGGCAGCTCGCGCTGGACCTGCCGTCCGAGCACTACCGCATCGTGCTGGCCGTGCACCCGGTGACCTGGGGTTTCCACGGGTATCGCCAGGTCAGGGCCTGGTTCGACGACTGCCTGCGGCTCGGTGTCGGGCTGCTGCCGTTCCACGAGGGCTGGCGCGCCGCGCTGGCGGCGGCGGACCTGGTGATCGGTGACTGCGGGTCGGTGACGTCCTACGCGGCGGCGGCCGGTGTTCCCGTGCTGCTCGGCGCGTTCCCCGCCCACGAGGTGCTGCCGGGGTCGGTGAGCGACCTGCTGGGCCGGCGCGCCCCGCACCTCACGCCGCACCGCCCCCTCCTCCCGCAGGTCGAGGACGCCATCGCGAACCCGTATCCGCCGGCGCCGCTGTGCGACCGGCTGACCTCGGAGCCGGGACGGGCGGCCGTGCTGCTGCGGCGCGAGATGTACTCGCTGATGGGCCTCGACGAGCCGGCGGAACCGCCGCCCACCGAGCCCGTCCCGCTGCCGGAGCTGATTCCGGCACACCGCGAGCCGAGCGGTCTGTCATGAGCGCACGCCACGAACGCGTCCGTCTCGTGCGGGCCCGCCTTGTGCGATCACCGGGGTCGGACGGCGGCGACGTTCACGTGACGGCGGACGGGCAGCACGACACGCTGAGCCTGGCGCTGACCCGCGTACACGTCACGGACGACCCCTCCCCCTCCTGCCCGATGCTCGACGAGCACCTGGCAGTGCACCTGGCGGATGGGGACGCCACCGGGTGGGCATCAATCGCCGACGTACTGCTCTACGACGGCGCCTGGCGGCCCCCTACAGGCTTCTACGGTGTGGTGGCCTGCGCGCTAGAGCCGGACGGACGCTGCGCCATCACGGTGAAGGACGAGCCCGGGACCACCCTCGTGGCGTCCCTGGACGACGCCGTCTGGGTCGCGTCGTTCGTCCACGCCTGGCGTGTCTCCGGGCGGCGCGCGGCGGCGCTCCTGTCCATGCGGATCACGGTCCGCCGAGTTCCGACAGCCGTTCCCTGATCTCCCGCGCCTGGTAGGAACCGAGTTCGTCGAGGACCGCGGCCGCCCGCTCAAGGTGGCCGCGCTCCGCGGCGGGGTCGCCGCGCCGCGCCGCGAGGCGCGCCCGCGCGACATGGATGTCCGCCAGGGAATGCCGCGCGCCGACGCGGGTCGCGGCCTCCTCCGCCTCGTCAAGGGCCGCGCCCGCCTCGGCGTCCCGGCCGTCGGCGGCGAGCGCGCCCGACAGCGTCCTGAGCGTCCGGGCGCGGTTGTAGTCGTCGCCGCGACCGGTGAAGAAGGCCAGCGCCTCGCGCAGGCGCCCGGCCCCTTCCCCGGGCCGGCCGGCGCGGACGAGCGCCTCCCCCAGGCGGCGGCTCATCATCGCCACATGCCGGGCGGCGTCTCCGGGCACGTCGTGGCAGGCTTCCAAGGCACGGGTGAAGGTCTCCGTCGCGTCGGCCACGTCGCCCTGGGCCAGCTGCGCGACGCCGAGGCATTCCAGTGCCGTCACCACGCCGTCGCTGTGCCCCGCGTCGCGTTCGAGGGCGAGCGCGTCCCGGCCGAGCCGCTCCGCTTCGCGGAATTCGCCAAGGTTCAACCGCGCGAACGCGAGCGCCTCCAGCATCCGGGCCCGCGCGACGGGATCGCCGAGCGCGGACGCCGACGCCAGGCCCATCTCATGGGTCTCGATCCAGATCGCATAGTGCTTGCGGAATGTCAGGACCCCCCACAGCGCTTCGCACATCTCCCACGTTTCGTGGTGCAGTCCGCGCCCGTGGGCATCGGAGACCAGATCGCGGAGAAGGGGCAGCTCGCCTTCGACCCAGGCGATGGCCTCCGGCGTACCGGGAAAGGAGACGGCAGGGGGCTCATCGTATTTGCGGCCCAGATGCCAGCGGTCGGGGATGATGGCGCGGTCGGCGGCCACCGCCATTCCCAAATAGTGGTCCACGATCCGGTGGAACGCCTCCGCCCTTTCCGGTTCGTGCTCCGGCCGGGCGGCCACCGAGCGGGCGTGCAGATGCGCCAGGTCGTGAAAGCGGAATCTGCCGTCCCGGTCGGCGTCGACCAGGTTCACGTCCACCAGGACGTCGAGGTCCCGCTCGACGTCCGCCGCGCCCGTCCCGGCCGCCGCCGTCGCCGCCGGGAGCCCGAACCACCCGTTCGGATGGACGCTCATCAGCCGGTACAGCCGCGCCGCCGACGGCGGCAGGTCCCGGTAGGTGACGTCGAAGACGGCCTGCACGGACAGATCCTCCTCACCGAGGACGGCCAGGCGCCGCCGCTCGTCTGCGAGTTCCCCGACCAGCCGCTCGATGCGCCAGTGCCCGCGCGTCGCCAGCCGGGCCGCGGACGTGCACAGCGCCAGCGGGAGCCGCCCGCACAGGGCGGTCAGCGACCGGACGGCCTGCGGTTCGGCCGCCGTCCGGCCGGTGCCGAGCATCCGGTCGAGCAGCTCGACGGCTCCGGTCTCGTCCAGCGGGTCCAGCGGCAGGAAGGACGCGCCGTCGACCGCCAGCCCCGACAGCCGCCGCCGGGACGTCACCGCCACCACCGAGGGCCCGTGGCCCGGCAGCAGCGGGCGGACCTGGGCCGCGGACGCCGCGTTGTCCAGCAGAATGATCAATCGGCGGCCCGCGGTGAGCGTGCGGAACAGGGCCGCCTGCTCGTCGAGGTCGGCGGGCACCGCCTCCGGCGCCACACCGAGGGCGCGCAGGAACCGTCCGAGCGACTCGCCCGGGGACGCGGGCGCCCCGGCGGAGAAACCGCGCAGGTCGGCGAAAAGCTGCCCGTCGGCGAATTCCGCGGCGAGGCGGTGCAGCCATGCCAGCGCCAGCGACGTCTTCCCGACGCCGCCGACACCGCTGATCACGATGACGGCCGCCTGCTCACGCGCGGCGTCGCCCAGCCGCCCGAGCATTTCCAGTTCCCGCGAACGGTCGGTGAAATAGGGGCGCGAGGCCGGCAACTGCGCGGGCACGGCCGGATACCCGGTGTTCGCGTGCAGATGTATCCCACCATGGACGGTGCCCGCCTGAACCACCGAACCGGACACGTCGGCACCGACTTCATTACGCAATGACGGCTTTTCGACCCGCCATTCCTCTGCATCGCTATCAGGCAAGAACCAGCTCCACCGGGGGGTGCGGACGCGCGGAATCCGGGTCAACATAACCCGGCCGCTCGGGCTCGGCAACCGATTCGGTTGATCATGCCAAAAGCTGTGAACGCAAATGTGGCGCCAACCTGACATCAGGGAATAGTTGGGAACGCTCTAATATTTCTAGACCCCTGCGACACTTCCGACCCTTTCGACCCAATGCGAACAAGGCGCGGGTGGAAACGGCTCTGACGTGATGAACTGAACGGATGACAGATCCGATGACCGTGGCCATCGCCACCGCCATGGCGGGCAAGGCCGTGGAGGTGGCGGGCGAACCGGTGCGCGCGGCCGTCGCCGAGATATCGCGCCGGGTCCGCGAGCGGTTCCGCGGCCGCCCGTCCGACGAGGCGGCGCTCGCCCGCGCGGACGACGAGCCCGAACTCCTCCAGGGCGCCGTCCTGCGCCTCTTCGACGAGGACCCCGACTTCCGCGCCGCCGCGGAGAACCTCTGGAACCAGGCGCAGACGATGGCGTCCGTGTCCGGCGACGGGGTCGTCAACATCTTCAACGGGCAGGCGCAGCGGGTCATCCAGGCGCGCGACATCACGGGCGACCTGAACCTCGGGTAGCCGAAGCCGCCGCCACGACATACCCCTGACCACGGGATCACTACACTCGGTGACACGTCGGCCACGTCGGGGCGGGGTGCATGGACAGCGAGGACAGGTCGGTCAGCAGCCTGTGGCGCCGTCCGCAGATGCGGTACTCGGTGCGGGGGCGCGCGACCCTGCTGACCGTCGCCGTCTCGGCGGTGATCCTGATGGGCGCGCTTCCCCTCGCGGGCTGGGTGCTGCGGGACTGGTTCCGGAACCAGAGCCAGAACCAGACCGAACGGACCGTCGAGCACAGGATCCTCGAACTCAAGCAGGGGGCGCGCGACAACCCGCTTCCCGTCGGCGAGGACGAGGCGGACCTGATCCAGGTGGTGGCGCCGGACGGGCGGGTCCTCGCCGCGAGCCCCGAGATGCGCGGACGCCCGGCGCTGGTGGTGCCAGGCGGGAGCGTGCTGGTCAACCGCAAGGAGTGTCCGCGCTACCAGTACCGGTGCGTCTGGGCCTACGGCGTCCGGTTGTCGGACTCGGTGTACCGGGGCGACGTGATGGTCATCGCGGCCTCGCCGCTGCCGCTGCTCACGGGCCTGCCGCTGCTGGTGCCGATCATGCTGCTGTTCCTGCTGGCCGTCCTGGCGCTGATCGCCGGGTGGACCTGGCGGACCGTCGGGCTGGCGCTGAACCCGGTGGAGCGCATCCGCGCGGAGATGTCGGAGATCGAGGCGGGCGACCTGAGCAGGCGGGTGCCCGTCCCGCACGGCGGCGGGATCCTCGTGCGGCTCGCCGAAACCGTCAACGACACGCTCGCGCGGCTGGAGGAGTCGTCCGGACGGGAACGCAGGTTCATCTCCGACGCCTCGCACGATCTGCGCAACCCGATCTCCGGACTGCAAATGCGGCTGGAGGTCGCGCTCGGCGAGCCCGAGGATCATCAGTTGCGGCCGATGGTCCAGGCGGCCCTGGTCGACGTCGGGCGGCTCACCGACATCGTCGAGGATCTGCTGGAGCTGTCGCGGCTGGATTCGCGCGCGCCGCTGCCGGTGGAGCGGGTCGATCTCGCGCGGCTGGTGCGGCGGGAGGTCGAGCGCCGCAGCGCCGGGGTGACGATCACGACCCGGCTGGAATCCGGGGTGTTCGTGCGCGCCGCCCCGGTGCGGCTCGCGCGCGTCCTCAACAACCTGCTGAGCAACGCCGAACGGCACGCGGAGAGCCGCGTCGAGGTGGCCCTGACGCGCGAGCGCGGCCAGGCGAGGCTGGAGGTGCTCGATGACGGCGCGGGCATCGCGGAGGACGCGCGGGAACGGGTCTTCGAGCGCTTCGCGCGGCTCGCGGAATCGCGCGACAGGGACCCCCGGGGCACCGGCCTCGGCCTGCCCATCGCCCGCGAGATCGCCGAAATGTACGGCGGGACGCTCACCATCCAGGACAGCCGGAAAGGCGCCCGTTTCGTGATGTCGCTGCCGCTCGACACAGAATGACGGGCAGACCCGGGGCGCGTTTTCAACCGCGCGTTAACCGGGAACCATAGAGCGGGAAAGTTTGATCACTACCGCCCCGTCCGCGTCCGCAGGGAAGTGATCAAGTGAGGCGAGCACTCCGGCTCCGGTTCGTGATCACCGTGGTGGCCGTTCTGACCGCGATGACCGGCTGCGGCGGCGGTGACGGCGGCGGTGGATCGGGCCGGGTGACGCTCACCTTCTGGACGTGGGTCCCGGGCATCGAGAAATCGATCGACCTGTGGAATTCCCAGAACCCGGACGTCCAGGTCGAGCTGGAGAGCATCACGGCGGGAGTGGACGGTGGCTACGCGAAGATGTTCTCCGCGGTCAAGGCCGGCGCGGCACCGGATGTGGCGCAGGTCGAATACTGGGAGATCCCGGCCTTCCTGCTCGAACAGGGGCTTGTCGAGCTGGGGAGGTACGGCGCCCGGCAGCATGCGGGCGAGTTCGTGCCGTGGCAATGGCGGCAGGGCGTGTTCGGCGACGGCGTGTACGCGATCCCGCAGGCGTCCGGGCCGATGGCCCTCTACTACCGCGCCGACCTGTTCCAGAAATGGGGCATCGAACCGCCCGCCACCTGGGACGCCTACGAGCGGGCCGCGCGGCGGATCCGCGCCGCCGACCCGTCCGCCCGCATCGGAACGTTCCCCCCGGCCAACTCGCAGTGGTTCGTCGCGCTGGCCTGGCAGGCGGGGGCGCGCTGGTTCGGCGCCGACGGGCGGTGGTCGGTGGGCATCGACGACGCCGCGACGCTCAGGGTCGCCGCGTACTGGGACAGGCTGCGCCGCGACGGGCTGATCTTCACGATGCCCGACGTCCACACCGAGTGGTACAAGGCCGTTCGCGACGGGAAGATCGTCGCGTGGCTGGGCCCGCAGTGGGGTGACGCGCTGCTCAAGGGCAACGCGCCGAACACCGCCGGGAAGTGGCGGGTGGCGCCGATGCCGCAGTGGGACCCCGCCAGGCCGGCGTCCGCGAACTGGGGTGGGTCCTCGACCGCGGTGCTGCGCGGGACGCGGCATCCGCGCGAGGCGCTCCGGTTCGCGCTCTGGCTGAACACGGACCGGCGCAGCGTCGACCACCTCATCGAGGGCGGGTACGGCTGGCCCGCCGCCGCGGGGATCGCGCGGGGATCGGCGCTGGACCGCGCCGACCCGTTCTTCGGCGGCCAGCGCTACAACGACGTGTTCGCCGAGGCCGACCGGCACGTCGACACCGGATGGCGGTGGGTCCCGACCACCGCGGCGATGCTCGACTCGCTGAACATCGGATTCACCGACGCCGCCGGTGGCCGGGGCGGTTTCGTCGAGGCCGTGCGGGCGGCGCAGCGGAGCACGGTGCGCGACATGCGCCGCAAGGGCCTCACCGTCGACGAGCAACGCCGATGAACGACCAAGCACCGATGACCGGGCAAGCACCGATGACTGAGCAAGCACCGATGACGACGCCGATGAACGAGTAGCGATCGAGGAGGCGCCCCCCATGACCCGTCCCACAGCAGGCGCACCGGGACGGCGGCACGCCCCGCTGCTGTTCTTCGGGCCGTTCGCGGTGGTGTTCCTCGCGTTCTTCGTCGTGCCGATCGGATACGCGGTGTGGCAGAGCTTCACCGGCGTGCGCCGCTCCGGACCGCTCGGGCTGAGCGAGAGCGAGACGACGTTCGCCGGCCTGAGCAACTATGCCGACGCGCTGACGCAGACGGGATTCACCGAGAGCCTGCTGCGCATCCTGCTCTTCGGCGTCGTCACGGTGCCCCTGATGATCTTCGCGGCGGTGGTGCTGGCGCTGCTGCTCGACTCGGCGGCGGCGGTGTGGCCGCGGTTCTTCCGGACGGTCTACTTCCTCCCCTACGGCATCCCGGGCGTGATCGCGTCGATCCTGTGGAGCTACCTGTACCTGCCGGAGCTGAGCCCGATCCTGGAGGTGCTGCAGAAGGCCGGCGTCACCGTCGAGCCGCTCGCCGGCGACTCGGTGCTGTGGGCGATCGCCAACATCGTGCTCTGGGAGTTCGCCGGCTACAACATGCTGATCATCGTCGCGCAACTGCAGGCGGCGCCGCGCGAGCTGTACGACGCGGCGCGGGTGGACGGGGCGAACGCGTGGCAGCTCACCTGGTATCTGAAGCTGCCGCTGATCCGTCCGGCGGTCGTGCTGGCCACGGTCTTCACGATCATCGGGACGGTCCAGCTGTTCGCCGAGCCGCTGGTGCTGAAACGGGCGGCGCCCGCCGTCACGAACGACTACACGCCCAACGTGTCCGCCTACAACCAGGCGTTCACCTACAACGACTACGGCCTCGCGGCGGCCGAGGCGGTGCTGCTCGCGCTCGCCGCGTTCGCCCTCTCGTTCGGCTTCCTGCGCCTGGCCGGCCGCGGCGGGCGTCCCGGAGGCGGTGGCCGATGAACGGCGAATGGCGGCCGATGAACAGGATGACCGGCGCCCGGGTGCTCGTCGTGGCGGTCCTCGCCGTCGCGGCCGGGTACTTCCTGGTGCCGATCTACTGGCTGGTCGTGGCGTCCACCAAGACCACCGACCGGCTGCTCGGCAGCTCGCCGCTCTGGTTCGCCGACCCGCGGCCGTGGCGGAACCTGACGGACCTGCTGACCTACGACGACGGCATCTACCTGCGGTGGCTCGGCAACACGGTGCTGTACTCGGGCGTCGGCGCGCTCGTCGCGACGCTGCTCGCGGCCGGTGCCGGGCACGCGATGGCGAAGTTCGACTTCCGCGGCCGGGAGGCGGCGTTCAAGGTCGTGCTCGGCGGGGTGCTGGTGCCCACCACGGTGCTCGCGCTGCCGCTGTACCTCATGTTCAGCCGCCTCGGGCTCGCCAACACGTACTGGTCGGTGCTGCTGCCCAGCGTGGTCAGCCCGTTCGGGGTGTACCTGTGCCGGATCTACGCCGAGGCGGCGGTGCCGGACGAGCTGCTCGAGGCCGCCCGCGTGGACGGCGCGGGCGAGCTGCGCATCTTCTTCACGATCGTGCTGCGCGTCATGTCGCCCGCGTTGGTCACGGTGTTCCTGTTTCAGCTGATCGGCATCTGGAACAACTTCTTCCTGCCGCTGGTGATGCTGTCCGACCCGGATCTGTACCCGATCCCGCTCGGCCTGCTGTCGTGGCAGTCGATCGTCGACCGGCAGCCGATCCTGTACCAGCTCGCGATCGGCGGCGCGCTGGTGTCGGTGGTTCCGCTGGCCATCGCGATCGTCGTCCTCCAGCGGTTCTGGCGGACCGGCCTCACCGAAGGGAGCGTCAAGGCTTGAACGATCGGGGCGGACGGGCGGAAGACGACCGAGCCGCGGCGCTGCGGGCGCGGCTCGGCGGCATCGGCTACGGCGGCGACTACAACCCCGAGCAGTGGCCCGAGGACGTCTGGGCCGAGGACGTCCGGCTCATGGCCGAGGCGGGCGTGAACCTGGTGTCGCTCGGCATCTTCTCCTGGGCGCGGGTGCAGCCGGAGCCGGACGCCTACGACTGGGGCTGGCTGGACCGGGTCATGGACCTGCTGGCGGACGGCGGCATCGCGGTGTGCCTCGCCACCATGACCGCCTCCCCTCCGCCGTGGCTGGCGCGGCTGCATCCGGAGACGCTGCCGGTCCGGCCGGACGGGAGCGTCCTGTGGCCCGGGGCCCGGCAGCACTTCACCCCGTCCAGCCAGGTCTACCGCGACCACGCGACCCGCCTCGTCGAGCGGCTCGCGACCCGGTACGCGCGCCATCCCGCGCTCGCCGCGTGGCATGTCGGCAACGAGTACGGCTGCCACGTGTCCGAGTCGTACGGGGAGGTCGACGCGGTGGCGTTCCGCGGCTGGCTGCGGCGCCGCTACGGGACGATCGACGCACTGAACGAGGCGTGGTCGACGACGTTCTGGTCGCAGCGGTACGCCGCGTGGGACGAGATCACCCCGCCCCGGCAC
>NZ_SMJX01000101.1 GCF_004348535.1 Actinomadura sp. KC216 | reverse complement strand
CTCCACCACCGCGCGCTCCGGCCGCAGCAACCCTGCCACGCTTTGCTGGTCGGACGCCGCCACCTCGCGCGTGCCGACCAGAGCGTCCCGGCGCGTTTCAAGCTCCGCCACCGCCGCCCGGTCGTCCTCCCTGATCTTGCGACGAGCGGCGATCACCTCACTGACGTAGGATCCTGCGGCGCCCGCAGCGATCGCGCCCAGCGTCCCCAGCAACGCCCGCACCATGAGCGGCCACGACGACGGCAGCAAGGGAACCACTGCCGCCACCACGCCCGCCGCCACAAGCAGCAGCACGAACCAGAGCGCCCGCCGCCGACTCCCGCCCTCCATCAATCCAGCATCACCCCGCCACCATGATCAGCAACATGAAACCGTGGCAACCACCCGATCTCCGCTGAACCCGGTCGAGCAACGCCCGCACGATCACGGTTGCGGTCAGTAGTAGGTGAGCTTGCCGTTTCTGATGGAGGCGCGTTCGCGGGGGCCTTCGATGCCCACATAGGGGCAGGAAGCGGTGCCCTCGTGGAGGGTGAGCGCGGAGTCGCCGGGGGCGATCCAGAGCAGGCGGCCCGAGGTGAGCGAGGGGCGGAGGTCGAAGTCCCATTCGTCCGGCCGGGGCGTGTGCTCTGACCAGCCTTTCCATTCGCCGTTGTCGTCGTAGACGTAGTACTCGTTGTCGCCCCATTCGTTCTCCAGGGGGACGTTCGGCAGGGGGCCGAAGTAGGCGATGGCCCATCCGGTGTGGCGGCCGACCGGGACCTCGGAGATGACGGCGCGCACGTCCGGGGCCTCCAGGATGCGTGGGACGACGTAGGGGGCGCCGGGGCCGGGCTGACAGGTGAAGGGTGCGTAGGCCACAGGTTCGGCGATCCGCATGGCTCCGGTCAGTGTGAGCCACAGCCGTGGAAGTCGTGCGGGAATCCGGCGGACGGGCGCGTCGTGGTTCCAGAACCAGCCGTCTAGATCGACCGGATCCAGCGGCCAGTGCAGGGCGTCCCCGGAGTACGGGTCACGAGTCAGGGGAATTTCGGGCAGCCACTCCCGGTAGCGCCGCACCAGCTCGTCGCGGCGCCGGTAGCCTTCGGCAAGCGCGGGGTTGTGCCGCACGTTGTCCGAGGTCAAGAGCTTGCCCAGCTCAAGCAGCTCCGCCCGAACGGCAAGGCTCTCCGCGTCCAGACTCCCCGCCGCCGTCATACCGGCAAACAACCACACCGATCCGGCCCCGCGCACCAGATGCCAATGCTCAACCGAGCACAGGCCCGTGTCAGCTGTCGGGATGGACTTTGTTGATCACGACGCTGTCACCGGTGAGAAGGTAGTAGACGGTGACGTCGTCGCGGGCGAGCGTGTAGTGGACGTACTCCAGCCCCTCGATGCCGAGTGGCTTGGCGTCGGGCGGAACCGGATCACTCAGCAACGACATGATCACCAGCTGAACAGCCGTGCGGTAGTGGGGCGCCCTACCAGCGATCAGGAGCCGGAGGCTGCGGGGGACGACGAGGTGATCAGGCAAGCCAGTCACCAGAGGCGACTTTTTCGCGGGTGTAAACCTCATAGCCTGGCGGGGTCTCACCGGCGTCCAGATATGGCTGGATGCGCCTTGCCTCCTGGTCGGCATGCAGGGCAGCACGCTCGCGACGGAGCTGTTGAAGTTCCTGCCATTCCTGCTCGGTGACCAGCACCACGGGATCCCGGCCATTCTTGGTTATCCGAGGGTGAGCCCCACCGTGCACCACGGCGGCGTGCATGTCACCAAGGCGCTTCCGCGCCTCCTTGATCGGATAGGGCTCCATACCGAGACTCTAGGGCACACAGTGTCACAGGTGTACATGGTGTACTCCGGGCCCTCGATGCCGACTGGCTTGATCGGCAGCGCCACTGCGCTGGAGACTGAACCTGTGCGACAAGCATTCGCTCACGAGGCGGTCGTCGTCATGGACCCCGGCGAGGACATCCGGGCACCAGGCGCAGCCATCACAGTCGCGTTGTGCGGACACTGGGAGCACCGGTCGCCATGCCCGCTGGCCCCACACCACACCGACGCACGACGTTCCGGCACCCGGGTACGACTACGAGTGCTGTTCGCCAGCGAACCCGCGCGCGAAGCCGAGGTCCGCACCCGCATCGAACAAGCCCTGTCCGAGTCCACCCTCACCAGCCCGGACGGAATAGCCACACACTGGCGACTGCTGAACGCTCAGCCCAGCACCATCCGCACCAGCGAAGCCGAACACGCCGAACAACTCATCCAGAGCTGAGAGCCACTAACCCAGATCGAACTCGCTGGCCTTCACTCGACGCGTGAACGCTCGCCAAGCCGCATGACCGAACGCCAAGCTGGGACCATCCGGATTCTTGGAGTCCCGCACCCCGACCGTGGCGGCGAACTCCGCGATCTCCACACACTCGCCGCCGTGGTGATCACTGCGGCTGCTCTTGCGCCATTGGACGTCCGAGGTGTCCATGGCTAGCCCTCCAGGTCGAACCTACTCGCCTTCACCTGGTCGGCGAACGCCCGCCAAGCCGCATGACCGAACGCCAGGCTGGGACCATCCGGGTTCTTGGAGTCCCGCACCGCGATGACGGGGGCGAGGTTCGCGACTTCTACGCACTCGCCGCCCTGGTGACCGCTGCGGCTGCTCTTGCGCCAGAGGACGGCTGCCGATCCCATGGCTAGCGCTCCAGGTCGAACTTGCTCGCCTTCACCCGGTCGGCGAACGCACGCCAGGCCGCACGACCAAATGCGAGGTTGGGGCCGTCCGGATCCTTGGAATCACGAACCGCAACCGAGGCAGTGAGGTCCGCGACCTCAACACATTCGCCGCCCTCGTGGCCGCTACGGCTGCTCTTGCGCCAGTGGACAACCGACACGTTTGGGGTGCTCATAGCCGCTCCATAGCGTCTTGGATCATGGCCACTGACTCCTCCGTAGAGAGAGTGTGGCCCTGGATCAGATCCCACCTTACGGCTTGGAGTCCGACCCTGTCGCGCTGCTGTAGAAGCACTCCTTCTCCGGAAGACTCCGTGTAGGCGATATCCGGCGCGTCCTCGAAACTGAGGAGGATAAAGCTCCCGGTCAGGCCAACGTGATATCCGACACCGAAGGGGACGATTTGCAGCTGGGTCCTTTTTCGGTTCGCTACCTCCAGCAGGTAACCGAGTTGGTCACGCATGACCTCGGGGCCTCCCACGTTTCGCCGGATGACGCCCTCGTCCAGTACGAAGAACGTGTGCGGAGGATCATCACGCTGGAAGATCGACTTCCTCGCCATGCGTTCGGCGACGATGCGATCGGCAGAGGAAGCCATTACCGACCCGATAATGGTGCTGGCGTACGCCTCGGTTTGGAAGAGACCGCTGATCAGGTTGGTCGTGAAGACGCGGACGTGGCTCGCCTTCTCCTCGTGGGCGACGTATTCGGGGAAGCCGGGCGGGAGGATGGCGAGGTGGCGCGTGTCGTTGATTCGTTCCAGGAGGCGGGCGAACAGGCCGTCGGTCTGGAAGAAGGTGTCGAGGGCGGCGGTGAACTCGTCGGACGGCAGGTTCTTGCATAGCTCGACCTGGCCGACGTAGGAGTCGGCGAAGCCGAGTTTGGCGGCGAGGTCCTTCTTGGTGAGGCCGGCCTGTGTCCGGCGCCATTCGAGTTCTTTCGCGTACGTGACGATGGCCGGGGCTTCGTACGGCTCGGATTGTGCGGGCATCTCGACCTCCGGGGGCTGCGCACCCGGGGGGAGGGTGCGATCGATCTTGCCTGTGGTGTGTAGCTGGTGGTACACGGTCTGCTCCAAAGAGTAGTCGATCGTGTGAGGGTGGTCACACGGAATTGGTCAAGGCGAGGAACCAGAGGATTCCGAATGGACACGCGAGTGCGGGACGAGCAGGAATTGGGGCGGCTGCGGGACGACTTCCGCGGGTGGCGGATCTGGCGGGCCGTGAAGCAGGACGGGCGGCTGGGTGAATGGGTCGCCAGCCTGCATGACCCCAGGGTCGGGGTCGAGCCGACGCTCATGTTCCCCACGGCGTCGCTCCTGCGGCAGGCGCTGGTCCGGCAGGCGGAGCGGGCGCAGGTCAGGAGCGTGTGATCACGACGGCGGCGGGTCGGCCGCCGTCCTCAGGCGCGGTGCGGCCGGTGGGCATCCCCCCGAGTCCACCGGCCGCGCCGCTTCACAAGGAGGTGAGAGGTATGAGCGCTGGGAACCAGGGCGTTCTGACCAACGAGCGGGTCGCGAATCTGCACGTGCTGCGGGGCGCGGTGGAGGCGCGGCGGGAGTTGGCCTGCGAGCTGATCGAGCGGCGCGGGGTGACGTGGATCAGCGTCGCCCGGTTCGGCGGGTCGGGGCGGCTGGTCCTGGTCGGGTGCGACTTCGTCCGGGAGGCGTGGTGGTTCACGTGGCAGGACGGGCGGCCGATCGCGCCGGTGCGGGACGTCGAGGGCGTCATCGCCATGCTCGTTCGGGAGTTGGCGTGAGCCTGGGGCAGATGGCGTTGCAGGTCCTCGTTTTCGGGGGTGCCTGCATGGCGGCCGGGTGGTTTTTCGGGTTTCTGGCCGGGAGCCGGTGAAAGGAAACGGCCCCGCCCACAGGGGCGGGGCCGCTTCTCGGGGCCTAGCGGGTCAGGGGGAGGGTCAGGGTGCTTCCTCGTAGGTCGACGTCGACCTTGGTGCCCGCCGGGTAGCGGAGCGTGTAGGCGTGGTCGGTCGCGAGGATCATCAGGCCGATGCGGTGGCCCTTCTTGAAGACGTAGTCGTAGGGCTGCATCGGCCAGGAGAACGTGTATTCCTGGCCGGGCTTGACCGGGGTGCTGTGCCAGATGGAGTTGCGGTTGCGGATGTCCATCCAGCCGCGCGTCACGATCTTGAAGTCGCTGACCGCGGTGGTGTACTTGCGGACCGCGCGGCAGCCCTGGTCGGTGGGGATCGAGTCGCCGTAGCACCAGGTGTCGGACGTCCGGACGTAGCCGGAGACGCGCTCGTCGGTGCCGTAGTCCACCAGGATCGCCGACAGGTACGGCGACCTGCCGTTGATAGCGGCGCGGAGCTTGATCTCGGCGGTGCCGCTGAGCTTCACCGATTCCTTCAGCTCGGGCGTGAGGTAGATCAGGCGGTTGGGGTCGGACGCGTCCGGCTTGGCGGCCAGTTCTTCGGCCTTGCGCGACGGGTCGTCGACGAGGTGCTGGGTGCCGTGGCCGGGCTTGCCGAGGCCGTTGGAGTTCAGGCCCAGGCGGACGGGGCGGGCGTCCGGGGCGGGCCAGTCGCGGTGCGTTTCCCAGTTGCCCGGGGTGCGTTCCAGGTCGACCTTCGGCTGCCGCATGATGTCGTTGCGGACGCCGTAGAGCTCGTGCGCGAACCAGAGGTTCAGGGCGTCGAGCCATGCGCCCTGGCGGACGTCGAGCGGGTCGTCATGGGCGGCCTGGTGAATCCAGAGTTTCCGGTTCACTCCGGCCTTCTTCAGACCGTCCCAGAGAAGGGACATCTGGAGCGGCTTGACGTTCCAGTCGGCGAGGCCGCTGGTCATGAAGACGCTGGCGCGGAAATGCGCGGCGCGCTTGGCGAAGTTGCGGTCGTCCCAGGTGCGGTTGTAGTCGCCGGTGACGCGGTCCATCTTCTTCGCGATGTCGTGCATGACGGGCGCGCAGATGGCGGGGTTCTTGCGGGACATGACGACCTTGGCGTGCAGGTCCAGGTCCTCGCCCTCGAAGCCGTCCGGGGCGACCACGCCGCCGTTGGCGCGGTATTCGTCGTACCAGTTGGAGACACCGGAAATGGAGACGACGGTCTTGAGGCCCTTGACGCGGGTCGCGGCGGCGGCGAGGGGCAGGGTGCCGTCATAGGACTTGCCCGCCATCGCGGCGTTCCCGGTCGACCAGTTCGCCTCGACCTTCTTGCCGTTCGCGTCGTAGGCGACGGCGTCGCCGGTGAGCCATTCGACGACGGATTTCATGCCCTGGGCCTCGTTCGGGCCGACGGAGGTGGGGCAGCCGTCGGAGTCGCCCGTCCCGAGGGTGTCGGCGGCGAGGAAGGCGTAGCCGCGGGAAACGAAATAGTTGTCGTAATACGGGAACGCGTAATTCGGCGTGCCAGGCGGGCCGGACGGGGCCGTCCAGGGCGCGAGGCGCGGGTAGTCGGTGACGTCGGCCGGGTGGTAAGGCGTGTCGTGCAGTCCGCCGTAATAGGGGCTGCCCTCGATGATCGACGCTACCTTCAGGCCCTCGTTCGTCTCCTTCGGACGGGTGAGGTACACGGACACGCGGTCGCGTTTCCCGTCCCCGTCGCTGTCCACCTTGGTCTCGACGAAAATCTTTTCGCGAATGGCGTCCTTGTAGGAGAACACGGGTTGCGTCTTGCCGTCCTTCACGACGATGTGAGGACGTGCCGTCTCGGCGTGGGCGGGCAACGACAAGGCGCCTACCGCCAAGGTCGCCGTGCCCGCGAGTGCCGCGACGGGCAGGAGTGAGGGTCTCAACTTCCGCTCCCTGATCACTGAAAGAAACCAGCTCAGCTTTCCAGAGCGGCGCGGACCTGCGTCAACGGTGATTGTTAACAAACCTGCCAGTTAGGCCGGTGGCGGCTCGTAGTCGAGTCCGAGCAGTCCGGCGAGGTCCTTGAGGCATTCCTCGAAAATGGGTTCCACGTCGGTGTAGAGGTAGTCGAGCTGGTTCAGGACCTCCATGCAGAGCAGCCCGTAGAGCCTGATCCAGCAGCTCGTGGTCACGTAGACGGCCTCGACGGGCAGCTTGATGCCCAGCTTGTCGATGTAGGCGCCGAGCTGCTCGCGGATGGCGGGCGGCAGGTCGTCCGGGACGGGGAACGGGGCCGTCTCCCACAGCGTCGCGATCTCCTCCTGGAAGACCCGCTCGAAGTCGCGTCCGGCCAGGTTGCGGGCGGAGTCGGCGCTGCGGGTGACCGACGAAGGGACGTGGCTGGTGAAGATCCAGCCGAACTCGGCGGGGTGCGCGATCGCCCAGCCCCGCATGGCGCGGCAGGTCGCCAGCAGGCGGGCGGAGATCGAGGCGCCGGAGCCCTGTGCGTCGCGGGCGGCGCGCATCTCGGCGGCCAGTTCCGCGAAGAAGTCGGCGGTCACGGCCTGGACGAGCTCGTCGTGCCCGGAGAAGTAGTGGTAGAGGGCGGGACCGCTCATCCCGACCTCCCGCGCGACGGCGTTGATCGTCACGGCGGCGGTGCCCCGCGTGGTGAGGAGCGTGCGGGCCGCCTCGCGGATCTCCGCCATCGTCTCCCGCCGGAGCCGGTCGCGGCGGCTGGGGCTCATGGACGTCCTTCCGGGGTCGTGGACGGGCGTTGACAGTCTAGGGCTTCTATGTTTCCTTAATACCTCTAAATCATTCTAGAGGAAGTAAGGAGCCATGGCCCGTAACCCGCTGAACCGGCTGGTCGGCAAGTACGCGATGGAGGCGACGGTCGCGAGCGTCGGGGAGGTCACGCCGACGATGAAGCGCATCCGGCTGGTCACCGAGGCGCCGATCGAGTTCCGGTACACCCCTGGGCAGCACGTCCGGATCCAGATCAACGACCCGCTCTCGCTCCAGGGGCTGCTGCGGCCCGTGGAGACCCTCCGCAGCTACACGATCTGGGAGTTCGACCGGGACGCGCGGGAGCTGGAACTCCGCGCCCACCTCTACGACGGCGACGGCATCGGGCTCCGCTGGGCGCGGGAGGTGAAGCCCGGCGACGCGGTGACGTTCTGGTGGCCGCAGGGGAACTTCACCGTCCGGGACGCCGACTACCACGTGTTCGCCGGGGAGGAGACGGCGTCGGTCGCGTTCGGGCCGATGCTGCGGGAGCTGGACGCGTCCGCCCAGGTCTACGGGGTGCTGGAGAGCGAGACACCCGAGCTCGACCCGCCGCTGCCCGGCCCGCACCGGCTGGAGCGCGTCCATCGGGAGGGCACGCCCGCAGCGTCGTCCAAGGTCATGCTGGACGCCGTGTCACGCCTCGACCTGCCTGAGGCGCCGGGTGCCGCCTATGTGGCCGGGGAGGCCAGGACATGCCAGATGGTCCGCGATCACCTGGTGCGCGACCGCGGGTGGCCGCGCACGTCCGTCAAGGTCAAGCCGTTCTGGACGCCCGGCAAGCGCGGCCTGCACTGAGGAACTAAACGATCCGGTCGATGATCAAGGGGTGGAGGGTCGGGGTTCCGGATGCCTCGATCTCGTACGCGCCGTCCAGGGACTCCAGGGCGCGGGGCAGGCGGGTCTCGTCGTCGGTGTGGAGGGTGAGGAGGGGCTGGCCTTCGGTCACCGTGTCGCCGGGTTTGGCGTGGCAGGTGATGCCCGCGGCGAACGAGACCGGGTCCTCCTTGCGGGCCCGGCCCGCGCCCAGGCGCCAGGCCGCCACGCCCACGCCGTAGGCGTCCAGGCTCGTCAGGACACCGGAGGCGGGCGCTGTGACGGTGTGGTTCTCGCGGGCGGACGGAAGTGGCGCGTCCGGGTCGCCGCCCTGGGCGGTGATCATGCGGCGCCAGACGTCCATGGCGGAGCCGTCCTTCAGCGCGTCGGCCGGGTCCTTGTCCGTGAGCCCGGCGGCGGCCAGCATCTCGCGGGCCAGGGTCAGCGTCAGCTCGACCACGTCGGGCGGTCCCCCGCCGGCCAGCACCTCGACCGACTCCGCGACCTCGACGGCGTTCCCCACCGCGTTGCCGAGCGGGCGGTCCATCGCGGTGAGGAGCGCGGTGGTGCGCAGGCCGTTGTCCGTGCCGATCGCGACCATGGTCTCGGCCAGCTCGCGGGCGTTCTCCACCGTCTTCATGAACGCGCCGGAGCCGACCTTGACGTCCAGGACGAGCGCCCCCGTCCCCTCCGCGATCTTCTTCGACATGATCGAGGAGGCGATCAGCGGGATCGACTCCACGGTGCCGGTCACGTCGCGGAGCGCGTAGAGCTTGCGGTCGGCGGGAGCCAGGCCGCCGCCCGCCGCGCAGACGACCGCTCCGGCGGTGCGCAGCACGTCCAGCATCTCGGTGTTCGACAGCGACGCCCGCCAGCCCGGGATCGACTCCAGCTTGTCGAGCGTCCCGCCGGTGTGGCCGAGGCCGCGGCCGGAGAGTTGCGGGACGGCCGCGCCGCACGCGGCCACGAGCGGCGCGAGCGGGAGGGTGATCTTGTCGCCGACGCCGCCGGTGGAGTGCTTGTCGGTGGTCGGGCGGTCCAGCGACGACCAGTCCATCCGCTCGCCGGAGCGGATCATCGCGTCCGTCCAGCGGGCCACCTCGGCGCGGGTCATGCCGTTCAGCAGGATCGCCATCGCCAGCGCGGCCATCTGCTCCTCGGCGATCGCGCCGCGCGTGTAGGCGTCGACGGCCCAGTCGATCTGGTCAGGGGTCAGCGTGCCGCCGTCGCGCTTGGCGCGGATGACGTCGATGGCGTCCAACCGATCACACCCTCTCGATCAGGTCGTCGGGGCCGAACGCGTCCGGCAGGACGGCCGACATGGGCAGGATGCCCTCCGTCGTCTCGATCAGGATCGACGCGCCGCCGTGCTCCCAGAGGAGCTGGCGGCAGCGGCCGCACGGCATCAGCGTGTTGCCGTGCCGGTCGACCACCACGACCGCGACCAGGCGCGGGTTCTCCGACTTGCCGGGGCCGTGCAGCGCCGACACGACGCCGCACTCCGCGCACAGGGCGACCCCGTACGCGGCGTTCTCGACGTTGCATCCGCTGATGATGCGGCCGTCGTCCACCAGCGCGGCGGCGCCGACGGGGAAGCCGGAGTAGGGGCAGTAGGCGCGCTTCATCGCCTCCCGCGCGGCGTCGCGCAGGGCAGGCCAGTCGATCTCCATCTGCTTATCGTGCCTCACCGCGCCGGTACCGGAGCCCGTTCGCGGTGGGCATCCGGAGGCGCTGGCTCGCCAGGGACAGGACGAGCAGCGTCACCAGGTGCGGCGTGAACGACACCAGCTCGCCGGGGACCAGGTCGCTCATCAGGAACCACGTGAGCAGCCCGGCCGCCGCGACCAGCGCCAGCACGGCGCTGACGTAGGCGTTGCGGACCTCGCGGCGGCCGAGATCGGTCACCGCGTCCGGCCGCAGCCGCCGCGCCCGCATCACCTGCCAGATCGCCGCGCCGACCAGCAGGATCGTCACGAACAGCAGCAGCGCGTGGACGGACTCGCCGCCGCCCCGGACGTTCATCGCGTCGGTGTAGCCGAACAGCAGCGAGCCCGCCATCAGGCCCCCGGGACGCCAGTTGCCGAAGATCATCGCGGCGAGGCCGATGAAGCCGCGGCCGTTGGTCTGGCCGTCCTGGAACAGGTTGCCCGCGACGGTGACCAGGAACGCGCCCGCCAGGCCGGAGAACCCGCCGGAGATGATCACGGCGGCGTACTTCATCCGGTAGACCTGCACGCCGAGGGACTCGGCGGCGTACGGGTCCTCGCCGCAGGAGCGGATCCGCAGGCCGAACGACGTCTTCCACAGGATCAGGAAGCTGAGCGGCACCAGCAGCAGCGCCACGAACGTCAGCAGCGACATCTCGCTGGTCAGGCCGCGCAGGATGCCCGCCAGGTCGGACACCAGGAACCAGTGGTGACCCTCCAGCGAGCCGAGCCAGTCGGGGCTCTGCCAGCCGCCGATCTTCCCGCCGGACAGTACGGGCAACGTCAGCGTATGGATGTCATCGACGGGCGGGGATTGCCGCGGCCCGCCGCCGAGCGCCTTCGCCTCGCCCTTGTCGAAGATCAGCCCGGCGAGGAACTGCGTCAGGCCGACGCCGAGGATGTTGATCGCGACACCGGACACGATGTGGTCGACGCCGAACGACACGGTCGCGATCGCGTGCAGCAGCCCGCCGAGCGCGCCGCCGATGATGCCCGCGAGGACGCCGATCCACGGGCCCCACTGGAATCCCGCCCAGGCGCCCGTCCAGGTCCCGAGGATCATCATGCCCTCGAGCCCGATGTTGATCACGCCGGACCGCTCCGACCAGAGCCCGCCGAGCCCGGCCAGGAAGATCGGCACGGCGAGGCGGAGGGAGGCGCTGACCGTCCCGCTGGAGGTCACCGGGTTCGCGTCGTCGATCACGCGGACGAGGGAGAGGAGGACGAGGAGGCCCGAGGCGATCAGCGCGTAGTGCGGCCAGCGCAGCCTGCGCTTGCCGTTCGCGGGCTTCGCCGGGGTCATCGTCCCGGTCGCGGTGCTCATGAGGCGCTCCCCGTGCTGCCCGTGCTGCCGGTGGCCTCCCGGGCCAGGTCGTGGCCGGTGGCCAGCTCCGCCGCGACGGTGCGCTGCTGCAACCGGATCTCCCAGCGCCGCACCAGCTCGTACACGATGACGACGGTCAGCACGACCACGCCCTGCATCACCCCGACGATCTCCTTCGGCACGTCGACCTCCTGGAGGATGTCGGAGGTCTGGTCGAGGAACGCGAACAGCAGCGCGGCGAGCGCCATGCCCGCCGGATGGTTGCGGCCGAGCAGCGCGATCGTGATGCCCGTGAAGCCGAGGCCCGCCGGGAAGTTCAGCGAGTACTCGTAGGACGCGCCGAGCAGCTCCGGCATCCCGATCAGACCGGCCACCACGCCGGACGCGACCATCGTGTAGACGATCATGCGGCGGGCGTTGACGCCGCTCGCCTGCGCGGCGGGCTGGGACAGGCCCGAGACCTTCAGATCGAACCCGAACCTGGTGTGGTTGATCACGACCCAGAACACGATGCCGACGACGACCGCGACCGGCAGCAGCCCGTACAGCTGGCCGGGCAGGTCGATGCCGATGGACGACAGGATGCCGTTGAGCGGGCCGACCCGCCCGTCCTCCGGGATCTTCGGGGTGGCGACGTTGTTGCTGCCCGGCCGGAACTCGGCGAGCCGCTGGTCGTTCAGCAGGTAGGCGATCAGGCCGGTCGCGATCGCGTTCAGCATGATCGTGGACAGCACCTCGCTGACCCCGCGGGTCACCTTCAGCACGCCCGCGATCGCCGCCCACACCCCGCCGACCACCATCGCCGCGACGATCACCAGCATCTGGCCGAACGGGGCCGGGAGGGTGAGCGCGCCGCCGAGCACGGCGGCGATGAACGCGGCGAGGCGGTACTGGCCGTCCACGCCGATGTTCAGCAGCGCCATCCGGAAGCCGATCGCCACCGCGACCGCCGACAGGTAGTAGCGGGTCGCGCGGTTGACGATGTCGACGATCGAGTTCTCGGTGGTGCCGTAGTCGATCATGCTCTGCACGGAGCTGAACGGGTCGGCGCCGGTGATCCGCAGCAGGATCATCGTGATGACCAGGGAGATCAGCAGCGCCAGCAGCGGCGCGCCGATCCGCAGCCCGAGGCCGGTCGGCCCCAGCCCCTGGATGATCGCCTTCCACGCCGGGACCGGCTCCGGAACCCCCGGCGGCGGCTCCGACGTCGAGTCTTTCGGCTCTTTCGACAGGTCGGGCTTCGCCGGTTCCTCCGGCTCGGGCCTCGCCGGGTCCTTCGGGTCGGTCATGAGCCGGCTCCGGCGCCCGTCATGGCGGAGCCGAGGTCCTCGGGGGTGACGGTCCGCGGGTCGACCTCCGCGACCAGCCGTCCCCGCAGGATCACGTGCAGGGTGTCGGACATACCGATGAGTTCCTCAAGGTCGGCGCTGATCAGCAGCACGGCCAGCCCGGCCGCGCGGGCCTGCCGCAGGTGGTCCCAGATCGCGGCCTGGGCGCCGACGTCGATGCCGCGCGTCGGATGCGCGGCGATCAGCAGGCGCGGCTCGCCGGACATCTCCCGGCCGACGATCAGCTTCTGCTGGTTGCCGCCCGACAGCGCGGCGGCGGGCACGTCGATCCCGGGCGTCCGGACGTCGTAGGCCTGGACGATCCGGGTCGTGTCGCGGCGGGCGCCGCGCCGGTCGATCCACGGGCCGCGGACGTTCGGCGGCCGCGTCTGGTGCCCCAGCATCCGGTTCTCCCAGAGCGTCCCCTCCAGGACGAGCCCGTGCCGGTGCCGGTCCTCCGGGATGTAGGCGATGCCCGCCTCGCGGCGCTTCCGGGTCGCCCAGTGGGTGATGTCGTCGGAGCCGTAGCGGATCGTTCCGGCGTCGGAGTGCCGGATGCCCATGATCGCCTCGATGAGCTCGGTCTGCCCGTTGCCCTCGACGCCCGCGAGGCCGACGATCTCGCCGCGGCGGATGCGGAGCGACACGTCGTCCACGACGGCGCGCCCCTCCGGGGTGAGCACCTTCAGGCCCGAGATGTCGAGCTGGACGTCCTCGGTCACCGTGGACTCGCGCAGCTCCGGGGTCGGCAGCTCCGACCCGACCATCAGCTCCGCCAGCCGCCGCGAGGTGACCTCGCTCGGCGCGAGCCGGGTCGCGACGGTGGTGCCGCGGCGGATCACCGAGATCGTGTCGGCGACGGCGAGCACCTCGTCCAGCTTGTGCGAGATGAACAGCACGGTCAGGCCCTCGGCGCGCAGCTCGCGCAGGTTGCCGAACAGCTCGTCGACCTCCTGCGGGACGAGGACCGCGGTCGGCTCGTCCAGGATCAGCACGCGGGCGCCCCGGTACAGCACCTTGAGGATCTCCACGCGCTGCCGCTCGCCGACGCCGAGCGTCTCGACCAGCACGTCGGGGTCGACGCGCAGCCCGTACGCCTGCGACATCTCCTTGATCCTGGCGCGGGCGGCGGCGAAGTCGATGCCGCCGAACCGGCCGCGGGGCTCGGCGCCGAGGATCACGTTCTCCAGGACGGTCAGGTTGTCGGCCAGCTTGAAGTGCTGGTGGACCATGCCGATGCCGCGGCCGATCGCGTCGGCCGGGGTACGGAACGAGACCTGCTCGCCCTCGACCTCGATGGTGCCCTCGTCCGGCCGCTGCATCCCGTAGAGGATCTTCATCAGCGTGGACTTGCCGGCGCCGTTCTCCCCGCACAGCGCGTGCACCTCGCCGCGCTCGATGGTGAGGTCGATGTCGTGGTTGGCCACCACACCGGGGAACCGCTTGGTGATCGATGTCAGCCGCACGGCCGGCACCTGGTCAGGCACGAGCCTCCCCCTCCTGTTGACTCGGGGCCCCTCTTGACCCGGGACCGCACCGGGCGTCACCCGATCGGTGACGCCCGGTGCGCGGTTACGGCCGTGCGGAACGGGTCCGGCCGTGCCGCCCGGCGCGGGTCACGCCTTGGTCGGGACCGTGATCGAGCCGTTGACGATGCCGGCCTTCATCTCGTCCAGCTTGGCCTTGATGTCGTCGACGTTCCCGCCGGTCGTCGCGTAGCCGACGCCGTCGTTCTTCAGGTCGTACTGCTTGGTGCCCGCCTTGAAGGTGTTCTTCGCGACGCTCTCCACGAAGTCGTACACCGCGAGGTCGACGTGCTTGATCATCGACGTGAGGATCTGCTCCTTCACGCTGGCGACGGCGGGCTGGTCGTACTGGTCGGAGTCGACGCCGATCGCCCACTTGCCGGCCGCGCCGACGGTCTTGATGACGCCGATGCCCGCGCCGCCCGCCGCGTGGTAGATGACGTCCGCGTTCTGGTCGAGCTGCCCCTTGGCGGCCTCGTTGCCGAGCCCGGTGTCCTTGAAGCCGTTGAAGTTCGGCGGCTGGGTCAGGTACTTCGGCGGCAGAACCTTGATGCCCGGCTTGGCCGCCTTCGCCCCGGCCTGGTAGCCCGCGTAGAACTTCACGATCAGCGGCACGTTGACGCCGCCGATGAACCCGATCGTGCCGGACTTGGACTTCAGCGCCGCGGCGGCGCCGACCAGGTAGGACCCCTGCTCCTCGGCGAAGCAGGCGCCGCTGACGTTCGCGCCCTCGACCTTGCACTGGTCGGCGTCCACGACGAGGAACTTGGTGTTCGGGAACTCCTTGGCGACCTTGATGATCGAGGTCGTGTAGGCGAAGCCGACGCCGATGACCGGGTTGTAGCCCTTGTTGGCCAGCAGCCGCAGGCGGGACTCCTTGTCGGCGTCCGGCTCGTCCGGCTTGGCGGAGATCTCCTCGGTCTGGACGTTCAGGTCCTTCTTCGCGCGGTCGAGCCCGGCGGCGGCCGAGTCGTTGAACGACTGGTCGCCGCGCCCGCCGATGTCGAAGGCCAGGCCGATCTTGAGGGTCTTCTTGCCGTCCTCGCCGCCCTCGCCGCTGTCGGCCTTCTTGCCACCGCAGGCGGAAGCGCTGAACAGCAGCGCCGCACCCGTCGCGGTGACGAGCGAAATCTTCAGTCCACGGCGCAAGGTGCGCTCCTTCCGTTCCCCACCCACGGGACGGCGACCGGACCGTTCGACCGGTCACCGAAATCGATCGGACGCTACCTCGCGAATGCGGGCAAACTTCCTGTATGCACTGATTCGCAATAGGTCCGTTACCAAGGCGTAGGCAACGCGCCACGGGCCCGCACGGCAGGCCAGCGCCGCAGGTCAGCGGGGGAAATCAGGCCAGCGCGGCACCCTCGATCGGTTCGGCGTCGCCGGGACGTCCGCCCTCCCACAGCGCGGTGAGCGCGGTCGCGCTCAGCACCCGGACGCCGACCGCGAGGCAGCGCTCGTCCACGTCGAAGTCGCCGCGGTGCAGGTCGTACTCGCCGGACGAGCCGGGGGTGCGGACGCCGAGCCTGGCCAGCGCGCCGGGGATCGACTCCAGGTACCAGCCGAAGTCCTCGCCGCCGAGGCTCTGCGGGGTGGGCACCACGCCGTCCTCGCTCATCACCTGCGCGGCGGCGTCGCGGAACATCTGGACGCTGGTCGCCTCGTTCACCGTCGGCGGGACGCCCCGGACGTACTCCAGGGACGCCTCCACGTCGTAGGCGGCGGCGACCGACTGCAGCAGCGCCTTCATCATCTCCGGCGCCCGGTGCCACGCGTCGTCGTCCAGGCAGCGGACGGTCCCCTCCGCGATCCCGTCGTCGGGGATGGCGTTGGCGACGGACCCGGCCGACACCCGCCCCCACACCAGCGACAGGCTGGAGCGCGGGTCGACGCGGCGCGACAGCGCGGACGGCAGCTCGGTGACGATCTTGGCGAGGGCGTAGACGAGGTCGGCGGTCAGGTGCGGCCGGGCGGTGTGCCCGCCGGGCCCGGTGACCTTCACGTACACCTTGTCGCAGGCCGCGGTGATCGGGCCGGTGCGCAGCCCGAGCTGGCCGACCTCGATGCGGGGGTCGCAGTGCAGCGCGAACGCCCGGTCGACGCCCGCGATGCCGCCGGCGGCCATCACGTCCAGCGCGCCGCCCGGGGTCTCCTCGGCGGGCTGGAACAGCAGCCGGACCCGGCCGGGCAGCAGCCCCGCCTCCGCCTGCTGCGCGAGGAACAGGCCCGCGCCCAGCACCATCGCGGTGTGGGCGTCGTGGCCGCACGCGTGCGCGACGCCGGGGACCGTCGACCGGTACGGGACGTCGGCCTTCTCGTCCTGGAGGGGGAGGGCGTCGATGTCGGCGCGCAGCGCGACCGTGCCGCCGTCGGCGGGGCCGACGTCGCAGAACAGGCCGGTGCCCTTGGGGAGGATGACCGGCTTCAGGCCCGCCGCGCGCAGCCGCTCGGCGAGCTTCCTGGTCGTGCGGTACTCGGAGTAGCCCAGCTCGGGGTGCATGTGCAGGTCGCGGCGGAACGCGATCAGCTCGTCCTCGTGCGCGGCGAGGAAGGCGTCGAGCTGCGGCTGCAGCACCGCGCCGCCGAGCACCGCCGATCCGGCGGAGGCGGCGCCCGGGGCCGGGGTCCCCGGGACGACCTCGCCCGTCACGGGCTGTGCCAGGGTTTCGTCCGGGACCGTTCCTTCCTGGCCGGTTTCGCCAGGAATGTTCTGCGGGACGTCCTCGCCCCCGGGCGGATTCCCCGCCGCGGACGCCGTCTCACGTGCCACCGGCCCCGACGGCGGGACCGCCTCGTCGCGGCGCCCGGAGCCCGCGGGCCCCGAGGCGGTGGGTGGTTCAAGGCCAGGCATCACCCCGGGCCTCGGATGTGTCATGTGCGCCCCCTGTGCGACGGCGGAGCCGGAGGGCCTCCGCCCTGTTGTCACCGTGTTGTCTTCGTTGTCTTCGCTGGAATCAGCCGTGCGGCCGGCCGCGCGTCCGGGAAACGGCTCGCGGGCGGGTGGCGCCAGGGGAGGCGCCTCGTGGACGGGAGCCGCCTCGTGGGCGGGGACGGCGGCACCGGGAGGGTTCCCCGGGACGGCCGGTTCCTCAGGCGCCGGCATGATCGACCTCCCCCAGTGTGACGAACCTGTCCTCCGCGAGCTCGGTGATCGCCGCATCGACGATGTTCTCCAGCGTCCCGCCCTCGGCGCGGATGGCGCGCTGGCGCTCGTACGGGGCCCCGTGCTCCAGGACCTCGCCGGCCACCTTGAGCTCCTCGGCGCAGCCGAGCCGGTCGGCCACCGGCTCCAGCTCCCTGATCAGCTCGTACAGGTCGTCGCGGAGCGGGGCGGTGTTCCCGCTGTCGTCGGTGATGACGATGGCGTCGAGCCCGTAGCGGGTCGCGCGCCACTTGTTGTCGCGGACCACCCAGGCGGCCGGGCGGGGTAGCGTGTAGCCGCGGTCGAGCTGCTGCTCGAACAGCGTGACCAGGCTCTGGCAGAGGGCCGCGGCCATGCCGACCTCGCGCAGCGTCGGGATGCCGTCGAACATCCTGATCTCGACGGTGCCGAAGTCGGGATGCGGACGGATATCCCACCAGACTTCCTTGATGCTCCGGATAGTCCCTGAACGCAGGAGCGTGTCCATGTAATCCTCGAACGCCGCCCAGTCGTCCAGCAGGTGGGGAGGCCCGGCCGTCGGGAGCTGGCCGAACACGACCGCCCGGCACGAGGCCAGCCCGGTGTCGCTGCCGCTCCAGAACGGGCTGGACGCGGTGAGCGCCAGGAAATGCGGAAGGTAGGAGGACAGCGCGTTGACGATCGGGATCGCCCGCTCACGGTCGGAGACCCCGACGTGGACGTGAACGCCGAACGTCTGGATGCGCCGCGCCAGCCACTGCATCTCCTCGATGAGCTCGGCGTAGCGCCGCATCGGCGCCATGACCGCATCGCGCCAGTCGCTGATCGGATGGGTGCCCGTGCAGGCGAGCGCGATGCCGCGGTCGGCGGCCGCGGTGCGGAGCGCGGCGAGCGTTCCGGTCAGGTCGGTTTTGGCCTCGCCGACCGTGTGGCAGATACCGGTCACGACCTCGACCGTGGACTCCATCAGCTCGTGGCGGACCGGCGGGTTCTCACCGTCGAGGCTGAGCGACGGCAGGGCGGCGAGCACCTCGCGAGCGTCCTGCCGCAGGTGCCTCGTCTCCGCATCGACCAGCTGGATCTCCCACTCGACGCCGAGCGTCGCGCCGTCCGATGCGTTGAAGTCAATGGCCACGGCCAACCTCCGTCCACAATCCTTGCAGGTCGTTGCGTGGCACGTGGCGCAATTCAAGCCAGCGGGTCCCTAAGCCTGGACAAACGCCGGTCCAGGTCACGTGTTCACGTGTTCGCTCCATGATGGCGTCCGCGGTTCCCGCGCTGCCCCGTCTCCATGCCCTTTGCGGACCAATTGACTCATGCGGACGGTCGGCGAGCACCGGGAGGCCCTACCTTTCGGTCATTGATCTTGTCTGCGGCACCATCCGATCGAACTAGTCAGTCCGTCCCAAAATACCGTCGATGACGGTGTGTCACCGATAGCGGTCGTCCCTTACATACCGTGGCGTCCCCCGGTGCTCCCGGTGCGCTCGGCGTCGCGTACGTACCGCGCTTGCCGTGTTCGCGTCTGGGTACCCCTTCGCCGGATACGTCGCCTAGTCTTCGGGGGAGCCATGGGCGTCACGCGTACGCGCGTCGGGAGCGATCGGGCTTCCACGGGATCGAGGAGCGTCGGAAGCTTGCGAGCAGAGCGGCGAGAGCGGACCAGCGTCCGCCGCGCCCTGACGATGATCACAGTGCCACTGACCTCGGCGTCCCTCGCCACGGGCCCCGCCTTCGTGGCGGCCCCCGCGACGGCCGCGCCCGTCCCGCGGCAGGCCGCCCCGTCGGGGGCGTCGCCGGAGGAGACCGTCGGCGGGCCGCAGCTCGCCGGGCGCGGGATCGTCCTCAACAAGGCGCCCGGCGTGCCCGCGCTGCCGAAGATCAAGGCGGGCTCGTACCTGATCGCGGACGCCGACACCGGCGACGTCCTCGCCGCCAAGGACCCGCACGGCCGGTACCTGCCCGCCAGCACGATCAAGACGCTGACCGCGCTCACCCTCATCCCCAAGCTGGACCCGAACCGGCTCGTCCGGCCGTCGCAGGAGGCCTGCAACGTCGAGGGCACCAAGGTCGGGCTCACCCCGAAGATGAGCTACAAGGTCTCCGACCTGTTCCACGCGATGCTGATGATGTCGGCCAACGACGCCTCGGTGACGCTGGCCGAGGCGCACGGCGGCCTGAAGAAGACGCTCGCCGACATGAACGCCGAGGCCAGGCGGATCAACGCCCTCGACACCCTGGCCGGGTCGCCGAACGGGCTGGACAAGGACCTCGGGTTGAGCGTCCGCACCCAGCACACCTCCGCCTACGACCTGGCGCTGATCCTGCGCGAGGGGATGAAGAACCCCGCCTACCGGCAGTACATGCAGGCGATCGACCACAAGTTCCCCGCCCCGCCGACGAAGAAGGAACGCAAGAAGGGCAAGAAGGTCGGCGGGTACCCGATCCACACCCACAACCGCATGATGCCGGGCGAGCGGCACGCCTACGCGGGCATGCTCGGCGGCAAGAACGGCTACACGATCGCGGCGCAGCAGACCTTCGTCGCCCAGGCGCGGCGCGGCGGCCACACGATCGTGATCTCGCTGATGAAGGCCGACCGGCCGCCGTCGGAGTACGCGACCGAGCTGCTGGACTGGGGCTTCGCCGCCCGCGGCAAGGTCGAGCCGGTCGGCGCGCTCGTCGCCCCGGGCACCCCCGAGCAGGACAAGGGCAAGAAGGACGCCGCCGCCGACGGGGTGCTGCCGGACGCGCCGCTCGCGTCCGACGACACGTCCCGCACATGGCTGCTCATCGGCGGCGGGGCCGTGGGCGCGCTGCTGGCCATCGCGTCCCTGTTCATCGTGCTGCGGCGCCGTCGCCGCCTGGAGTCCCGCTGACGCCCGCCAGGGCCCGGTAAAGGTTCACTCAGGGCCTTCCGGGGGCCCTGGTCTGGCCGGTGCGGGCGGGCTTACGCTCGCGGGGTGTTCGGCGACTGCACACCTGAACATCCGAACGTGACCCTGCTGAAGGACGGCTACACCGCCTTCGCGAAGGGCGACACGGCGTCCATCCGCGGGCTGCTCGCCGAGAACGTCGTGCACCGCGTCCCGGGGCGCGGGCCGCTGTGCGGCGAGTACCGGACGGCGGAGGAGGTCCTCGGCTTCTACGTCCGGCTGTTCGAGCTGTCCGGCGGGACGTTCCGCGCCGAGCCGTACGCGGTGATGGCGAACGAGGAGTACGGCGTGGGCCTCGTCCAGACCTATGCCGAACGTCCGGGGCAGCCGGGACGCGTCCTGGACGGCCGCGCGGTGGACCTGTTCCGCATCGAGGGCGGCAAGATCACCGAGATCCGCACCCTGGCGGAGGATCAGTACGCCGACGACGCCTTCTGGTCCTGAGCCGGAGGCGGCGGGGCGGGCTTGGCAGGCTCCCCGGCGTCGGGCTCGGGCGGGTCGGCCTTCTCGGGGTTGTCGGCGTCGGCGGTGAGGACGACGCGGCGGGTGGCCGTCCATGCGGCGACGAACAGCGTGAAGCGCGACACGATGTTGATCCACACCATCAGCCCGACGAGGACGGCGAACGCCCCGTAGACCGGGTTCGCGGTCGTCCGCGCGATGAGCAGCGTCGCGATCAGCTTGAGCAGCTCGAAACCGGCGGCCCCGAACAGCGCGCCGCGGAAGATCCGCCGCCACGGCGCCCGCGTCCCCGAAAGGCGGGTGAACAGCACCAGGAAGACCACGGTGTTGAACGCGGTCGCGCAGGCGAGGGACAGCAGCCGCAGCCCGGTGCCCGCGCCGGTGACGTCCTCCAGCCCGAACCAGCCGAGGACGGAGTGCGTGGCCGACGTCGTGACCGTCGAGACCGCCATCCCGCAGATCAGGACCGCGCCGAGGAACGCCAGGACGGCGAGGTCCCACAGCCGCTTGACGGCGTAGTTCCCGCCGCCGCCCGGCTCGTTGCCCCACATGTCGCGGAGCCCCTCGCGCAGAACCTGCACCCAGCTCTGCCCGGTGATCAGCAGCGCGGCCAGGCCGATGATCCCGACGGCCGTCTTGGACTGCGCGATCTGCTCGACCTGGAGCTCCTCCGACAGCCCGGGAAGCAGCGAGTTCACCGCCCGGACGAAGTAGGCGCGCGCCTCCGAGCTGACCCCGACGACGTAGCCGAGCAGCGAGTACGCCAGCGCCAGCAGCGGGAAGAACGACAGGAAGCCGTAGCAGGTGAGGGCGGCGGCGAGCCGGTCGCCGCGGCGCTCCCGGTACCGGGTGAACGCCCGCGCCTGGTGGTCGATCCAGGGCCGGCGGCTGCGGGCGTCCCGGAGCAGATCCTTGCCGCGGCCGAACAGGGCCTCGCTCCCCCGCTGGACCCGGTTGATCACCTGCCGCATGTACCGGGCGTACCCACTCGCGGTCAGGAGATGCGGCGGACGGTAATCGGGTGCTAAAGACACCCAAATACCGTCAGGCGCCGCATCCGGTGAAGACGAAGTCGCGCTGGGGGCGCCAGACGCCGTCCAGGCCGTGCTCGTAGAGGGAGAAGCCCCACGCGTCGAAGTCGGCGCTGTAGCTCGCGAGCTCCTTGAACGCCTTGTCCATGACGTCGTCGGGCAGGTGGTGGGCGATGGTGACGTGCGGGTGGTACGGGAACGGCAGCGGCCGGGCGAGCGGACCCGACAGAACCCTTGCCTGGACGCGTTCGCAGCCACCGATTCCTTCGGCGAGAGCGACGAACACGACCGGAGAGACCGGTCGGAACGTTCCGCTTCCACGGAGCTTGATCTGGAACGGCTGCTCGGTCCGGGCGATCTCCCGCAGGTGGTCCTCGATGACGCCGAGCGCGGACTCGTGGACCTCGGTCGGCGGGAGCAGCGTGATGTGCGTCGGGATCGCGGTGGCGAGCGGGTCGCCGAACGAGGCGCGCTTGGCCTGCAGCAGCGCGCCGTGCGGGTCGGGGATCGGGATCGCGACACCGATCGCGCGCACGCCCGGGGCCGTCACCGGGGCCGGGGCCTGCGCCGGGGCCTGCGCGGGGGCCGGGCCCGGGCGGCTCCCGCGCGCGGAGGGCGCCTCCCCGGGGCCCTCCGCGGCGGCGTCGTGGGACGGGCGGTCAGCGACCACGTCCCACGAATCCCACCCGGTCGCGGACGGTCTCCATCGTCCGCGCGGCGACCGTGGACGCGCGTTCGGCGCCCAGCGCGAGGACCCGGTCGAGCTGCTGCTCGTCGTCGAGCAGCTTCAGCGTGCGTTCCCTGATCGGCGTGAAGGTGTCGACGACGAGCTGCGCGAGGTCCTTCTTGAACTGGCCGTACCCGGAGCCCGCGTAGCGCCGCTCCAGCTCCTGGACGGACGCGCCGTCGAGCGCCGCGTAGATCCGCAGGAGGTTGGTGATCCCGGCCTTCTTCTCCTCGTCGTAGAGGACCTCGGAGCCGGTGTCGGTGACCGCGCGCATGATCTTCTTGCGCATCGGGCCGGGCTCCTCCAGGACGTCGATGATGCCCTGCGGGGAGGAGGCCGACTTGCTCATCTTGGCCTCGGGCTCCTGAAGGTCGGTGATCTTCGCGGCGCCCTGCGGGATGTGCGCCTCGGGCGGCACGAACGTCTCGCCGAACCGGTGGTTGAACCGCTGCGCGAGGACGCGGGTCAGCTCCAGATGCTGCCGCTGGTCCTCCCCGACCGGCACGCGCAGGGCCCGGTCCCCCTCGCCCGGCTCCGGCGAGTACAGCAGGATGTCGGCTGCCTGCAGGATCGGGTACGTGAACAGCCCGACGGTGGTGCCGCTCGTCCCCTGCTTGGACGACTTGTCCTTGAACTGGGTCATCCGCCCGGCCTCGCCGAACCCGGTGAGGCAGCCCAGCACCCACGCCAGCTCCGCGTGCTCGGGGACGTGGCTCTGCACGAACACGGTGGCGCGCTCGGGGTCGAGGCCCATCGCGAGGAGCTGCGCGACGGCGACCTTCGTCCGGCGGCGCAGCACCGCCGGGTCGTGCTCGACGGTGATCGCGTGCAGGTCGACCACGCAGTAGAAGGCGTCATGCGTGTCCTGCATGGCGACCCACTGCCGCAATGCGCCCAGGTAATTGCCGAGGTGGAACGAGTCGGCGGTGGGCTGGATGCCGGACAGCACGCGGGGCCTGAGGGCCCCGCCCGTCTCGGGCGCTGCTGCTGGGCTGGACGCTTCGGGCATGTGCACGGACCGATTCTCTCAGGTGTCGCCTGGGGCTCCGCCTCGGGTGGCGCCGCTCGGGGCGGCTTCGGTGGCGCTGCTGGCGGCAGAGCCGGCGGCGGGGTCGCCGGTGCCCGGTCGCGGGGTCGCGGCCGGGGTGGCGGGCGTCGCCGTGACGGCCTGCGGCGTCGCCCGCGGGGTGACGCGCACGCGGGCCACCCGCCGGCCGTCCATCCGGGCCACCGCGAGCCGGTGGCCGCCGGCCTCCACCGAGTCGCCCTCGGCGGGCACGCGGCGCAGCACCGCCATGATGTGCCCGGCGACCGTCTCGTAGGGCCCGGCGGGGAGCCGGATGCCGGTCTCGGCAGCGAAGTCGTCCAGGTTGAGCAGGCCGTCGACCTCGACCACGCCGCCGTGCAGGCGCCGTGCCTGCGCGTCCTGGACATCATATTCGTCGCGGATGTCCCCGATGAGCTCCTCCACAAGGTCCTCCAGCGTGACGATCCCGGCGACGCCGCCGTACTCGTCCATGACGATCGCCAGATGGCAGCCCTCGCGGCGCATCTCCGACAGCGCGGGCAGCACCCGCTTCGACGACGGCAGGAACTTCACGGCCCGCACCAGGTCACCCACCGGCCCGTCTCGTTCCGGCGGATCAGGGGCGAGTAGATCGCGGATGTGGACGAAGCCGATCACTTCATCGTGGGACTCGCGGCAGACGGGGAACCGGGAGTGCGGGCTCCCGGCGGCCATCCGCGCGGCGGCGGTCAGCGGGAGCGCGGCGTCCAGGAACACCACCTCGGTGCGCGGGACGAGGACCTCCCGCAACGGCCGCTCCCCGGCCGCGAAGACCTCCCCGATCAGCGCCCGCTCCTCCGCCGTGAGCTGCGTGTTCTCGGCGACGAGCGCCCGCATCCGCTCCGCCGACAGCTCCTCGCGGAGCGCGCCGGGGTCCCCGCCGGACAACCGGACGACGAGGTTGGTCGAGCTCGACAGCAGCCACACCAGGGGTCGCGCGACCCCTCGTGGCGGCCGCGACGGCGTCCGGTCCATGGGTTCACCCTTCCCCGTTCGGCGTTCCGGATAGCCTGGCCTCACCCCGCCGTCACAGTGTCGTGTTTTGGAGGTCCGTCCGTGAAGCTGCTCGTCACCGGAGGCGCAGGCTACGTCGGCAGCGTCGTTTCCGCCCTGCTCCTGGAGGCGGGGCACGAGGTCGTCGTGCTGGACGACGTGTCCACCGGGCACGAGGACAGCGTCCCGGAAGGCGCCCGCCTCGTGCGCGGCACGCTCCGCGACACGGCGCAGGACGTGATGGCCGGCGCCGGGTTCGAGGCCGTGCTGCACTTCGCCGCGAAGTCCCTGGTGGGCGAGTCGGTGGAGAAGCCCGGCCTGTACTGGGACAAGAACCTCGGCGAGTCGCTGGCGCTGCTGGACGCGATGCGCGTCGCGGGCGTCCCGCGGATCGTGTTCTCCTCGACGGCCGCCGTCTACGGCGAGCCGGAGTCGACGCCGATCCTGGAGACCGACCCGACGCGTCCGACGAACCCGTACGGCGCGTCCAAGCTGGCGATCGACACGGCGCTGGCCGAGTACGCGCGGCTGCACGGCATCGGCGGGGTGTCGCTGCGGTACTTCAACGTGGCGGGCGCGTACGGGCGGCTCGGCGAGCGCCACACCGTGGAGACGCACCTGATCCCGAACGTGCTGAAGATCGCGCAGGGGGACGGCGAGGCGGTGAAGATGTTCGGCGACGACTACCCGACGCCGGACGGCACCTGCATCCGCGACTACATCCACGTCACCGACCTCGGCCGCGCCCATCTGCTCGCGCTGGACGCCTGCGCGCCCGGCACGCACCGGATATTCAACCTGGGCAGCGGCACCGGCAACTCCGTTAAGGAGGTCGTGGACGTGTGCCGCGAGGTCACCGGACGGGAGATCCCGGCGGAGGTCGCGCCGCGCCGCCCCGGGGACCCGGCCGTGCTGGTCGCCTCGTCCGACAAGATCCAGGCGGAGCTGGGCTGGAAGCCGGAGCGCGACCTGCGCACCATGATCGACGACGCGTGGACCTTCCTCCGGTCGCGATGAGCCCCGTGCCCGCCGACCGGCTCCAGGCCGACTTCGCGGCGGCCTACGGGCGCGAACCGGAGGGCGTCTGGTACGCGCCCGGACGCGTCAACCTGATCGGCGAGCACACCGACTACAACGGCGGGCTCGTGCTGCCGTTCGCGCTGCCGCTCGGGGTGTCGGTGGCGGCGGCGCGGCGGGACGACGGCGTCCTCGAAGCCCGCTCCCACCAGGCCGGGGAAGGGGTGGCCGCGCCCATCGACGGCGGGACGGTCGTGTCCGAGGGCTGGCCCTCCGAGCGGGCGTGGGCGGCGTACCCGGTCGGCGTCGCGCGGGTGCTGCGCGAGCACGGGGCGGGCGGCGCGTCGCTGCTGATCGACTCCGACCTGCCGCAGGGCGCGGGGCTGTCGTCGTCGGCCGCGCTGGAGTGCGCGACCGCGCTGGCGCTCTGCGACCTGTACGGCATCACGATCGACCGTCCCGCGTTGGCTCGGCTGGCGCAGCGCGCGGAGAACGAGCAGGTCGGAATGCCGTGCGGGCTGATGGACCAGTCCGCGTCGCTCCTCTGCAAGGCCGGGCACGCGCTGATGCTCGACTGCCGGAGCGGCCTGTCGGGGCAGGTCCCGTTCGACCCGGCGGCGTCCGGGCTGGCGCTGCTCGTGGTCGACACGCGGGCCGCGCACGCGCTGACCGGCGGCGAGTACGCGCGGCGGCGCGCCGAGTGCGAGGAGGCCGCGGCGCTGCTCGGCGTGGACGCGCTCCGCGACGTCAAGGACCTCGCGGGCGCGCTCGGCACGCTCCGCGACCCGGTGCTGCGGCGCCGGGTCCAGCATGTCGTCACCGAGAACCACCGGGTGGAGGCCACGGTCGGGCTGCTGCGCGCCGGGGCCGTCCCGGAGCTGGGCGCGATGCTGAACGCGTCGCACCTGTCGCTGCGCGACCAGTTCGAGGTGTCCTGGCCCGAGGCGGACGCGGCCGTCGACGCGGCGCTGCGGGCGGGCGCGCGGGGCGGGCGGATGGTCGGCG
>NZ_SMJX01000100.1 GCF_004348535.1 Actinomadura sp. KC216 | reverse complement strand
CTTTTCGGGCGCCCACGTCACGACCCCGGACGCGCCCGTCCACACCTCCCGGACACCGTCGTGGGTGAGCTTCCCGTCGACCGTCTCGGTATCGACGAGATCCCCCCGGCTGACCGCGACGGTCCGCAATTTCACCGCGTTCCCGGCCTGAGCCTCGCCGCCGTCCATCGTCCAGGCCAGCGCACTTCCCCCGCCGACCACCACCACGACGGCCACACCACCCGCGACCGCCCCGCGCCTCATTTCCGGGCCCCTGGCAGGCTCCCCTTGCACGCCTTGCGCGCCTTCTCGATCGCCTCCAGGCTGAGGTCCCCCGTCGGAATCTTGATCTGCCCGTCCGGCCCCGGATCGGGGACGTTCACCCCGTGCTCGCGCATGCACTGCGCGAACTTGACGTACTGGTCACGGGTCTTCGGGTCCTTGAGATCGGGCATCTTCCCGCCGGCCTTCAGCCACGACCGGCATTTCTCCAGCGCCGCCTCAAGCTTCTTCCGGTCGTGCCCCTTGCCCAGCCGCATCGACTTCTGGTCGGCGCCGGGATCGGGAACGTCCACCCCGTTCTCCCGCATGCACTGCGCGAACTTGAGCTGCGCGTCCTCCGGCGAAAGCGACGCCGAGGCAGAGGCCGACACCTTGGCCGCCGCCGACCCACCGGCACTCGCCACCCCACCCCCTTCATCACTCCCGCACCCGGCGACGACGAACACGACCGCGATCATCACGGCCCACATCCGATTCCTCATCACGTCCTCTCCCCCGAGGCCGCACGCCCCGGACGAAGGCTCATGACACCCACCAAGGGGTTAAACCCGCATTAGCGGTGTGGGGGATCTTGGGAGGGGTGGTATTGGCTGAGCGTGCCGATAATGCGTGCCATGGGGGCCTTGAGCAGGTATTTGACGGGGTGCCTGGCGGCGGCTCGGGTAATGGGTCTGGCTCGGCGGGGGCTCGTGCGGGACGTTGATGCCATGTGGTCTCGAATTCTCAGCACTGCACTGATGGTCGGGGTTCTGGTTCCCCTCGGGGCGTCCGCGCACGGGGACGTGGCGGCGCCGCCGGATCGGATCGCGTTGCCGGCGGGGTTCCAGCCCGAAGGGATCGCGGCCGGGCCCGGGAAGGTGGCGTTCCTCGGCTCGCGGGCCACGGGGGCGATCTACCGGGCCGATCTGCGGACCGGCGAGGGGCAGGTGATCAATCCGGGGCCGGGCACGCCCTCGCTCGGCATGAAGACGCAGGGGCACCGGCTGTACGTGGCCGGAGGGCGGGGCGGTGACGCGCGCATCATCGACACGCGGACCGGCGCGGTCCTGCGGTCGTTCAAGCTCACGACGAAGACGGCGTTCGTCAACGACGTCACCGTCGGGGCGGACGGCGCGTACCTCACCGACTCGACCAATCCCCAGCTCTACCGGATCCCGCTCGACGAGGACGACGCGGCGGACGTGAAGACAATCCCGCTGAGCGGCGACCTCGTCTTCCAGCAGGGCTTCAACGCCAACGGCATCGCCGCGCTGCCGGACGGGAAGTCGCTCATCGTCATCCAGTCCAACACCGGCAAGATCTTCAAGGTCGACGCGCAGACCGGTGTCGCAAAGACGATCGACCTAGGCGGCGAGGTCCTGACCGCCGGGGACGGGATCCTGCTCGACGGCCGGACCCTGTACGCCGTGCAGAACGCGCTCAACACCGTGGCCGTCATCGAGCTGAACGAGGACGCCACCGCGGGGAAGGTCGTCAAGAAGCTGACCGATCCGCGGTTCGACGTTCCCACGACCGTGGCGAAGTCCGGGCAGACGCTGTACCTCCCGAACGCCCGGTTCAGCACTCCGCCGACCCCGGACACGCCGTACGACATCATCGCCGTCCAGTCGTGACCTCTGGCCTTCTGTCCGGCGTCCCCGGTGGCGGGGTGAACCCGCCGCCGGGTTTCCTTACCGGCGTTTAACCTCCCGCCGGTCATGCTCGGCGGCATGCGTGTTCTGATCGTCGAGGACGAGCGGGTGCTCGCGGACGCGATCGCCGAGGGGCTCCGCGACGAGGCGATGGCCGTCGACGTGGTGTACGACGGCGACGACGCGTTGGAGCGGGCGTCCTACAACGAGTACGACGTGGTGGTCCTCGACCGCGACCTGCCGACCGTCCACGGCGACGACGTGTGCCGCGAGCTGGTGGAGCGGCGCAGCCGGGCACGGATCCTGATGCTGACCGCGTCCGGCGACGTCGACGACCGGGTGGACGGGCTGTCCCTCGGCGCCGACGACTACCTCCCGAAGCCGTTCGTGTTCGGCGAGCTGGTGGCGCGGGTGCGGGCGCTGGCGCGCAGGTCCGGGCCGCCGGTGCCGCCGGTGCTGGAGCGGCGCGGCATCCGGCTCGACCCCCACCGGCGGAAGGTGGCGCGCGACGGCCGGGAGCTGCGGCTGACGAACAAGGAGTTCGCCGTGCTGGAGGAGCTGATGCGGGCGGAGGGCGGTGTCGTGAGCGCGGAGCGGCTGCTGGAGCGGGCGTGGGACGAGAACATCGACCCGTTCAGCAACATCGTCCGGGTCACGATGGCGACGCTGCGCCGCAAGCTGGGCGGGCCGCCGGTGATCGAGACGGTGACGGGCTCCGGATACCGGCTGGAGGCGCGATGACCGGCGCGAGGCCCCGGCTGAGCGTCCGGACGCGGCTCACGTTGGTGTACGGGTCGCTGTATCTCGTCAGCTCGGCGGTTCTGGTCGCGGTGACGTATCTGCTGACCGTCCACACGATGGACCAGCGCCTCACGATGGCGGGCGACGACATCAGCCCGGCGGCCTTCACGCGGCTGCGCGACCTGGCGTCCCAGGGTGACGTGAGCGCGCTGGTGGAGCTGAAGGCGGAGGCGAACCGGCGGGTCGCCGAGCAGAAGCGCGAGGTGCTGGAGCAGCTGCTGCAGAGCTCGCTGGTCACGATGCTGGTGCTCGGCGTCCTCGCGGTGGCGATCGGGTACGTGGTGGCGGGGCGGATGCTGCGGCCGCTGCACGCGGTGACGGCGACGGCGCGGCGGCTGTCGGAGAGCAACCTGCACGAGCGGATCGCCCTGGACGGCCCGCAGGACGAGATCAAGGACCTGGCCGAGACGTTCAACCGGATGTTGGACCGGCTGAACCGCGCGTTCGACGTCCAGCGCCGCTTCGTCGCGAACGCCTCGCATGAGCTGCGCACGCCGCTGACCATCAACCGGACGGTCCTGGAGGTCGCGCTGGCGAGCCGGAAGAGCCCGCCGGAGACGAAGGCGCTCGCGGACGTGCTGCTCGGCAACACCGCCCGGCACGAGCGGCTCATCGACGGGCTGCTGACGCTGGCCCGCTCCGAGCGGGACCTCGCGGCGCGGACCGCGACGCCGCTGCCCGACGTGGTGCACGGCGCGCTCGGCCATCTCGACGACCTGGCCGACGAGACGGGCGTGGACGTGGAGGCGCGGCTGGCGCCCGCGGTCGTGACCGGCGATCCCGTCCTGCTGGAGCGCTGCGCGGTGAACCTGCTGGAGAACGCGGTGAAGTACAACGTGCGGGACGGGCGGGTGTGGGTCCGCACCGGGGTGCAGGGCGGCGCCGCGTTCTTGCAGGTGGTCAACACGGGGCGGCCCGTCCCGTCGTACGAGGTGGGGACGATCTTCGAGCCGTTCCGGCGGCTGCGCCCCGATCGGGCGACCCGGGACCGGACGGGGTCGGCGGACGGCACGGGCCTCGGGCTGTCGATCGTCCGGGCGGTGGTGGAGGCGCACGGCGGCACGATCGAGACGGTCCCGCGGGACGGCGGCGGGCTGTCGATCACCGTGCGGCTGCCCGTGTCCGAGCGGCCCGTCCCGGCGCCGGCCGGGGTGCCCTAGCTCGCCGCCTCGGCGGCGGGCGGCTGCTGCGGCTGCGCGTGCCGGCCCGGGCGCGGCCATTCGACGCGGCCCTCCGGCGCGGGACGGCCGGGGCGCGCCGCCAGCCAGCGGTGCACGACCTTGCCGGTCGCGTTGCGGGGCAGCTCGGCGATGAAGTGCACCTCGCGTGGCACCGCGTACCGGGCGACGTGGGCGCGCACGTACTCGCGGACCGCCTCCGCCTCCAGCCGGGCCCCGGGCCGCAGGACGACGTACGCCGCGAGCCGCTGCCCCCACGCGTCGTCGGGCACGCCGACCACGGCGACCTCGTGGATCTCCGGGATCCGCAGCAGCGCGTCCTCCACGTCGCGGGGGACGACGTTCTCGCCGCCCGATACGATCACGCCGTCGCGGCGCCCGGCCACGAACAGCAGCCCGCGCTCGTCGATGTGCCCGAGGTCGCCGGTGGCGAGCAGCCCGTCGCGGACCTCCATCGGCTCGCCGCCCGTGTACCCCTCGAACAGCAGCTCGTTCGCGGCGAATATCTGCCCGATGGCGGCGCGGCCGAGCCGCCCGCCCTGCGCGTCGAGGATCTCCAGCGCGGTGTTGCGGGGCGGCCGCCCGGCGGTGCGCGGGTCGAGCCGCAGGTCGCGCGGGGTGGCGATGGACACCCAGGACACCTCGGTGGAGCCGTACACGTTGTAGAGCCGGTCGCCGAACTCGTCCATGACGCGGGTGGCGAGGTCGCCGGGCAGCGCGGCGCCGCTGAGCGCGAGGATCCGCAGCGAGGACGTGTCGTAGAGCGCGCGGACCTCGGGCGCGAGGTCGAGGATGCGCTGGAGCATCACGGGGACGGCGAACACGGCCGTCTCGCGGTGGGAGGCGATCGCCCGCAGCGTCCGCTCGGGGTCGAAGCGGCGGTGCAGGACGACCGGTGCTCGCAGCGCCCACGCCATCTGCAGCGCGGCGTACCCCCAGGTGTGGAACAGCGGCGCCTCGACGATCATCGTCTGGCGGGCGCGCAGCGGGATCCGGGACGTCATCGAGGCGAGCGGCCAAAGCCCGGGGCGGGGCGGCCGGCGGGCGCCCTTCGGGCGTCCGGTGGTGCCGGAGCTGAGCATGATGGTGCGGCTCTGGATCTGCGGCGCCGCGGCGGCGGTCTCGCCCGCCGGGACGGACCGGACGATCCCGTCCAGGCCGGGCTCGCGGTCGGTCCACAGGACCGTCCGGCGCAACGCGATGGGCACGTCGGCGAGCAGCGGCGCGAACTCGGTGTCGGCGACGAGCAGGTCGGGCCGCAGCTCGCCGAGCACGGCGCGGAGCTGGCCGGTGCCGAAGCCGGTGTTGAGCAGGACGACCTCGGCGCCGCGCCGGCTGCACGCGACGAGCGTCTCGACCATCCCGCGATGGTTGCGGCAGAGCACCCCGACGCGCGGGCGGGGGCCGCTCAGCGGGAGCCCGGCGGCGAGCCGCGCGGCGCGCTCGTCGAGTTCGGCGAAAGTGACGGCGCCGTCGTCGTCGATCAGCGCGAGGCGGGACGGGGAGCGGGCGGCGGACGAGGCGACGAGCCCGGCGAGGGTGGTGCCCCAGTGCCGGACGGCGCGCAGCTGCCGGCCGATCCGGCGGGGGCCGCCGGAGAACAGGAGCCCGGTCTTCAGCAGGAGGGCGGCGAGATCACGGATGTGCCCGATCCGCCGGCGCATCCCCGGCCGGTACGCGGGCCTCGCATGCGTCACCGCGGCCTCCTCCGGCGATTTCACGCCACGCTATCCACCGGTTCACATGCCGGACAAGGCACAGGTGCGAGGCGATCCGGACGTCAGTGGTTACTGACGAGTAGCATTGCGGTGAGGAGCACACCGGACCCATCGCAGGGAGGACGACCCGTGCCTCGCACCGCACGCGACGTCGTGTTCGTCGACGGCGTACGCACACCGTTCGGCAAGGCGGGCCCCAAGGGCCTGTACGCGCAGACCCGCGCCGACGACATGGTCGTCCGCGCGATCCGCGAGCTGCTGCGCCGCAACCCGTCCCTGCCGCCCGAGCGGGTGGACGAGGTCGCCGTCGCCGCCACCACCCAGACCGGCGACCAGGGCCTCACCATCGGGCGGTCCGCCGCCGTGCTGGCCGGGCTGCCGAAGAGCGTCCCCGGCTACGCGATCGACCGGATGTGCGCGGGCGCGATGACGGCCGTGACCACGACCGGCGCCGGGATCGCGTTCGGCTCGTACGACGTCGCCATCGCGGGCGGCGTCGAGCACATGGGACGGCACCCGATGGGCGAGGGCGTCGACCCGAACCCGCGGTTCCTCGCAGAGAAGCTCGTCGACCCGTCCGCCCTGGTCATGGGCTCGACGGCGGAGAACCTGCACGACCGGTTCCCCGGGATCAGCAAGGCGCGCGCGGACGCCTACGCCGTCCGGAGCCAGCAGAAGGTCGCCGCCGCCTACGCCGCCGGGAAGATCCAGCCCGACCTCGTCCCGACCGCGATCCGCTCGGCCGAGAAGGGCTGGGGCCTCGCGACGGAGGACGAGCCGCCGCGTCCCGGCACCACGCTGGACGACCTGGCCGCGCTGAAGACGCCGTTCCGGGTGCACGGCAACGTCACGGCCGGGAACGCCGCCGGGCTCAACGACGGCGCGACCGCCTGCCTGCTGGCCGCCGAGGACGTCGCCGCCGAGCTCGGCCTGACCCCGAAGATGCGCCTGGTCGACTTCGCGTTCGCCGGCGTCGAGCCGGAGGTGATGGGCGTCGGGCCCGTCCCCGCGACCGAGAAGCTCCTCGCCCGCAACGCGCTGACCATGGACGACATCGGCCTCATCGAGATCAACGAGGCGTTCGCGGTGCAGGTGCTGGCGTTCCTGGAGCACTTCAAGGTCGCCGACGACGACGCGCGCGTGAACCCGTGGGGCGGCGCGATCGCGCTCGGGCATCCGCTCGCCTCGTCCGGCGTCCGGCTGATGAACCAGCTCGCCCGCCTATTTGAGGAGCGCCGAAACGTCCGGTTCGGACTGACCACGATGTGTGTGGGCATGGGCATGGGCGGAACGGTCCTGTGGGAGAACGCCAATTGGGAGGGCTCGCGGTGAGCAGCTTCGGAGAACTCTTCGCTGACGAGGTCGTGACGCGCGCCCATGTCAGGGACGTGACGCTGCCCCTCGGCGCGGGCACGCTGGCGCTCATCACGCTCGACAACGGGCACGACCACACCAAGCCCAACACGTTCGGCCCGAACGGCCTCGCCGAGCTGGACGCCGCCCTCGACACGATCGCCGCGCGCGACGACGTCGCCGCCGTCGGCGTCACCGGCAAGCCGTTCATCTTCGCCGTCGGCGCCGACCTCAACGGCGTCCCGCTGATCCGGAGGCGGGAGGACGCCGCGGCCATCGCCCGGCTCGGGCACGACGTGTTCCGGCGGTTCGGGGAGCTGGACGTCCCGTCGTTCGCGTACTACAACGGCGCGGCGATGGGCGGCGGAGTCGAGCTCGGGCTGCACTGCACCTACCGGACGATCTCGTCCGGCGTCCCGGCGTTCGCGCTGCCCGAGACGTTTCTCGGCCTGGTGCCCGGCTGGGGCGGGACGTACCTGCTCCCGAACCTGATCGGCGCGGAGAAGGCGCTCAAGGTCGTCATCGAGAACCCGCTGTCGCAGAACCGGATGCTGAAGGGCCCGCAGGCGTACGAGCTGGGCATCGCGGACGCGGTCTTCGAGCCGGCCGACTTCCTGGAGGAGTCGCTCGCCTGGACGGCGCGCGTCCTGAACGGCGAGATCACCGTCCGGCGGGCCGAGGTCGACACGGGCAAGGCGTGGGACGACGCCGTCGCCATGGCCCGCTGGAACGTGGACGGCAAGCTCCACGGCGCGGCCCCGTCCTACCTGAGGGCCCTCGATCTCGTCGCCGCCGCCAAGGACCGCACCCGCGACGAGGGCTTCGCCGCAGAGGACGAGGCGCTCGCCGACCTCATCATGAGCGACGAGCTGCGCGCCGGGCTGTACGCGTTCGACCTCACCCAGAAGCGCGCGAAGAAGCCGGCCGGGGCGCCCGACGCGTCGCTCGCCTACTCGGTCACCAAGGTCGGCATCGTCGGCGCGGGGCTGATGGCGTCGCAGCTTGCGCTGCTGTTCGCGCGCCGCATGGAGGTCCCGGTCGTGCTGACCGACCTCGACCAGGAGCGGATCGACAAGGGCGTCGGCTACGCGCACGGCGAGATCGACAAGCTGCTCGGCAAGGGCCGCGTCTCGCCCGACAAGGCGAACCGGCTCAAGTCGCTGATCACCGGCTCGCTCGGCAAGGACGCCTTCGCCGACGCCGACTTCGTCATCGAGGCCGTCTTCGAGGAGATGTCGGTCAAGCGGAAGGTGTTCGCCGAGGTCGAGGAGTACGTCTCGCCCGAGTGCGTCCTCGCGACCAACACCTCGTCGCTGTCGGTGAGCGAGATGGCGTCCGGGCTCAGGCATCCCGAGCGCGTGGTCGGCTTCCACTTCTTCAACCCGGTCGCGGTGCTGCCGCTGCTGGAGATCGTCCGGGGCACCGCGACGGACGACGCCACGCTGGCCACCGCGTTCGCGACGGGCAAGGCGCTGAAGAAGTCGTGCGTGCTGGTCAAGGACGCCCCCGCGTTCGTCGTCAACCGCGTCCTGCTGCGGCTGCTCGCCGAGATCGTCCGGGCGGTGGACGAGGGCACGCCCATCGAGACCGCCGAGCGGGCCGCGCGGCCGCTCGGCCTGCCGATGCCGCCGTTCGTGCTGATGGGGCTCGTCGGCCCGGCGATCGCGCTGCACGTGAACGAGACCCTGCACGCCGCGTTCCCGGACCGGTTCCCGCTGTCGGACAACCTGGCGAAGCTGGTCGCGTCCGGCAAGTCCGGCGTGTACCTGCCCGACTTCTCCCTCGACCCCGAGGCCGTGGAGATCTTCGGGGGCGGGGGCAGCCCGTCCAGCGAGGAGCAGGTCCTCGACCGGGCGCTGGCGGCGCTCGCCGGCGAGATCCGCATCATGCTGGACGAGGGCGTCGTCGCGGCCCCGCAGGACATCGACCTCTGCATGATCCTCGGCGCGGGCTGGCCGTTCCACCTCGGCGGGATCACCCCGTACCTGGACAGGGCGGGCATCTCCGAGCGGGTGACGGGACGCCGGTTCCTGGAGCCGGGCGTCGCGTCCGTCACTCCCGGTTGATCTGGTCGCTGTCCTCGTCGATCGGGTCGGTCGGCTTCACCCCGACGGCCTCCAGGGCCGGGTCGCCGAGCAGCTCGTCGATCAGCCCGGCGGGGCCGCCGGCGTAGGTCGAGTCGAAGTCGACGTCGGTCGCGACGCACCAGGAGCGGTCGGCGGGCCAGAACAGGTTGGGCGACTGCGGGAAGAAGAACCCGGCCGTGCGCTGCCCCAGGTCCATGGCGGCGGCGAGCGGGCCCTCGAACATCACGTAGTCGCGCCAGGGCAGCCGGACCCGCGGCACCTCGTCGAACGCGGGCGCCGTCGCCGCCACCTCCCGGCCCGGGCCCGACGCGTCCGGCCGGGTGTCGGGCAGGGACTCCAGCAGGACCATGGAGGACGCGGCGTCCGCGATCCAGGACCAGCCGTCCCACAGGCAGAAGCGGCACCGGTCCGGAGTGCCGGTGTGGCGGGCGAGGACGGCGCACAGCGCGCTCAGCATCGGCTGGAACAGCTCGCCGCGCTCGGGCGGTTCGTCCCAGGGCGGCGGGCCCTGTCCCGCCCCGCGCGCCGGGCGGGCCAGCGCCTTGAACTGGACGCCCGGATGCATCGCGCGCCCCGTCCACCTGGCCACCTCGCGCCAGGGAACCGGCTCACCGTGCGGCGAGTCGGCGGGATGGAGGATGCGGGCGTAGGCGTCGAACCGGCCGGGCAGCAGGGCCCGGACGTCCGCGTCGAAATCGCCCATCTCCGCTTCCAGCCAGGCCGCGGGCGAGGTGTCGGTCATCAGGCGGAGCCGGGAAGGACGATCGGTCACGCGGGTCACCCCCATGCGGTTTCCGCCCGGTGCCGGACGGCCCCCCTGCACATTCTCGCTCGGGTCCGCGACGGCGGCGAGCGCTGATCGCGCGGACGGCGGTTCCGCCTCCGGCGAGAGTCACCGCCCGCCCGGCGACGACCCGTACACCGCAACATAAGCCGTCTCCGAACGGGCATAGGCCTCACGGCCGTAACGATCACGCAACCGGGGGCGAAAGGGCGGGGAGGATGACTCTGCTGCGCACGAAGTCGGTCGAACAGTCGATACGCGACACGGAGGAGCCCGGGCACCGGCTCCGGCGCGCCCTGTCGGCACTGGACCTGACCGTGTTCGGCGTCGGCGTCATCGTCGGGACCGGCATCTTCGTGCTGACCGGCCAGGTCGCCCGGGACAAGGCCGGGCCCGCGGTCGCGCTGTCGTTCATCCTCGCCGCCGTGGTGTGCGGGCTCGCGGCGCTGTGCTACGCCGAGTTCGCCTCGACCGTCCCGGTGGCCGGGTCGGCGTACACCTTCTCCTACGCCACGCTCGGCGAGTTCCCGGCGTGGATCATCGGCTGGGACCTCATCCTGGAGATGGGCCTGGCCGCGGCGGTCGTGTCGGTCGGCTGGTCAGGCTACTTCGCGGCGCTGCTGGACGACGTCGGCGTGACGATACCGGAGTCCATCTCGGCACCGCCGGGCGACGGCGGGACGGTCAACGTCCCGGCGATCGGGCTCGTGCTGGCGGTGACGGCGCTGCTCGTGCTCGGCATCAAGGTCTCCTCGCGGGTCAACGCGGTGGTCGTCGCGATCAAGGTGTCCGTGGTCCTGCTGGTGATCATCGCCGGGCTGTTCTACGTCAAGGGCGCCAACTACGACCCGTTCATCCCGCCGTCCAAGCCGACCGAGGAGGCGGGCGGCCTCACCGCGCCGCTGATGCAGGTGCTGTTCGGGGCCACGCCCGCCACGTACGGCTGGCTCGGCATCTTCTCCGCCGTCGCGATCGTGTTCTTCGCCTACATCGGCTTCGACATCGTCGCCACCGCCGCCGAGGAGGCGCGCCGGCCGCAGCGGGACCTGCCGATCGGGCTCATCGGCTCCCTCGTCATCACCGCGATCCTGTACGCGGCCGTGTCGATCGTCGTCGTGGGCATGCAGCACTACTCGGAGCTGAGCACCGAGGCGCCGCTCGCGGACGCGTTCAAGGCGAACGGGCACTCCGTGTACGCCACGATCATCGACGTCGGCGCCGTCGCCGGGCTCATCACCGTCGTGATGATCCTGCTGCTCGGGATGAGCCGGATCCTGTTCGCGATGGGCCGGGACAAGCTCCTGCCCGCCTGGCTGTCGGCCGTCCACCCGCGGTTCGGGACCCCGTACCGGTCCACGATCCTCATGGGCGTGATCGCCGCGGTGCTCGCCGGGTTCATCCCGCTCGCCGAGCTGGCGGAGCTGGTCAACATCGGGACGCTGTTCGCGTTCCTGGTCGTCTCGGTCGCGGTCGTCATCCTGCGCCGCACCCGCCCGGAGCTGCCGCGCGCGTTCCGGACGCCGTGGGTTCCGGTCATCCCGATCCTGTCGGTGCTGGCATGCCTGTTCGTGATGATCAACCTGCCGGTGGAGACGTGGCTGCGGTTCCTGGCGTGGCTGGCCATCGGCATCGTCGTCTACGCCCTGTACGGCTACCGGAACAGCCGGCTGCAGCGGTCCAGCGAACCCGCCAAGAAACTCTGACACGCTCCGTGATCGGGGTCACGGTGTCGTTTTCCGCGCCGGATGGGCACAATGGCGCGCATGGCTCAACCTGTGCGCGTCGCGGTGATCGGCTCGGGACCGGCGGGGATCTACGCCGCCGAGGCCCTCGTCAAGCAGACGGAGGGCGACGTCCGGGTGGACGTCTTCGACCGGCTGCCGTCGCCGTACGGGCTCGTCCGCTACGGCGTCGCGCCCGACCACAAGTCGATCAAGTCGATCGCCCGGTACCTGCAGAAGGTGCTGGAGACGCCGGGCGTCCGGTTCTTCGGCTGCGTGGAGCTGGGCCGTGACCTGAGCCGCGCCGACCTGCTGGACTGCTACGACGCCGTGATCTACTCCACCGGCGCGATGGTGGACCGGCACATGCGCATCCCGGGCGAGGACCTGCCCGGCAGCATCGCCGCGACCGACTTCGTCAACTGGTACTGCGGGCACCCCGACGCCGCCGACCACGAGTTCGACCTGTCGGTCGAGGAGGTCGCGGTGATCGGCGTCGGGAACGTGGCCGTCGACGTCGTCCGGATCCTCGCCAAGACGGCGGACGAGCTGCGCGACACCGACGTCCCCGAGCAGGTCATCGAGGTGCTGTCGCGCAGCCGCGTCAAGCGCGTGCACATGATCGGGCGGCGGGGCCCGGCACAGGCGAAGTTCACCACCAAGGAGGCCCGGGAGCTGGGCGAGCTGCCGAACGCGGGCATCCACGTCAGCCCCGAGGACATGGACCTCGACCCGGCGAGCGCCGAGCTCGCCGAGACCGACCGGCACGTCCGCGGCAACGTCAAGGTCCTGAACACGTGGACCGCGGAGCCGCCCGCCGACCGCCTCCGCCGCATCGACGTGCGGTTCTGGCGCGCCCCCGCCGAGATCATCGGCACCGACCGCGTCGAGGGGCTCCGGCTGGAGAGGACCCGCCTGGACGACACCGGCCGCGTCACCGGCACCGGCGAGTTCGAGACGCTGCCCGTCGGGATGGTGCTGCGGTCGGTCGGCTACCAGAGCGTCCCGCTGGACGGCGTCCCGTTCGACGAGCGCACCTCCACGGTCCCGAACGAAAGCGGCCGCATCCTCGGCCCGGACGGGAGCCCGGTCCCCCGCGAGTACGTCGCGGGCTGGATCAAGCGCGGGCCGACCGGCGTCGTCGGGACGAACAAGTCCGACGCCGCCGAGACCGTCCGCAACCTCCTGGAGGACGTGCACGGCGAAGGGGCGGGACCGCGGACGCCGCCGAAGCTCACCATCGAGGAGCTGCTGGAATCGCGGGGCCTGCGCGTCGTCACCTACGACGACTGGCTCAACCTCGACGCCGCCGAGATCGCCCTCGCCCGCGCGCTCGACCGCGGCGAACGCGTCAAGCTGGCCCGCTGGGAGGCGATGACGTCCGCGTGCCGCGGAAGGGAATAATTCGACTTCCCGGTAATAACTCGCCTCGAAGGTAGTGACGGACATGTCACGCTAGCGCTACGGTGCGGCCTGTGACCGGCGGTCCAGAACTGTACGGGTTCCCCCCACCCGAGACGGTGCCCGACCTCAGGTGGCTCGGCCCCGACTACGTTTCCGTACTCGTGTACGACCTGACGCAGGGCCTCCTGCGCCAGGATCCGCGCACGTCCGTGATGGGCGTGCGGTGCGAGGGCGAGCCCCGGCTCGAGCCCTCGGTCGACACCTCCGGCGTCATCCGCGCCCATGACGCCAGCTTCCCGCTCCAGGTCTTCGTCCGCGACGGCGCCGGGCGCCCGTGGCGGCTGCGCGGGAGATGGACGTACTCGGGCCGCGAGCTGGGCACGTCCGCGGCGTCCATCACCCACTTCTGGCAGCTGCTGTCCGCCGAGGGGGTCTAGACCGGGATCTAGTCGCGTTCGGACGACTCCCGGTCCTGCTCGGCGGGGGCGTGCGTGTCGGGCGAGGTGATCCGCGCGACGTGCTCGGTGATGTCGCGGGCGAGGGCCTGCGGGGTCAGGCCGATGTCGGCGAGGATCTCGCCGCGGGCGGCGTGGTCGAGGAACTCCTGCGGGATCCCGAACGTGCGGATCGGGGCGTCGACGCCCTCGTCGCGCAGCAGCCGCGCGACCGCGTCGCCGACGGCGCCGGTGCGGCCGTTGTCCTCCGCGACGGCGACGAGCGCGTGCTCGCGGGCGAGCCCGGCGAGCTCCGGGTCGAGCGGCTTCACCCACCGCGGGTCGACGACCGTGACGCCGATGCCCTGGGCGGCGATCAGCTCGGCGGCCTCGACCGCGGGCGTCGCCATCGACCCGGCCGCGACCAGCAGGACGCGGGTGCCGTTCGAGCCGTCGTGGCGGGCGAGGACGTCCATGCCGCCGACCTGGTCGACGGCCTCGATGTCGGCGGCGGCGGGGCCCTTCGGGTAGCGGATCGCGGTGGGGCCGTCCGACACGGCGACGCATTCGCGCAGCAGCTCGCGCAGCCGGGCGCCGTCGCGCGGGACGGCGATGCGCATGCCGGGGACGAGCTGCAGGATCGACAGGTCCCACATGCCGTTGTGGCTGGGGCCGTCGTCGCCGGTCACGCCGGAGCGGTCCAGGGCGAAGGTGACGGGCTGCCCGTGCAGGGCCGTGTCCATGAGGACCTGGTCGAACGCGCGGTTGAGGAACGTCGCGTACACGGCCACGACCGGGTGCAGCCCGCCCATCGCGAGCCCGGTGGCGGAGGTGACCGCGTGCTGCTCGGCGATGCCGACGTCGAAGATGCGCTCGGGGAACGCCTCGGCGAACGGCGCGAGCCCGGTCGGGTGGAGCATCGCGGCGGTGATGGCGACGACGTCGCGGCGCTCGCGGCCGATCGCGACCATCTCCTCGCCGAAGACCTTCGTCCAGGCGGGACCGCCCGCCTTGCGGACGAACTGCCCGGTGGCGGGGTCGAACGCGCCGCCGCCGTGCATGCAGTCTTCCTCGTCGTTCTCGGCGGGGGCGTAGCCGCGTCCCTTGGTGGTGATGCAGTGCACGATCACGGGACGGCCGAACCCGCGGGCCCGGCGCAGCGCGCGCTCGACGGCGTCCTCGTCGTGGCCGTCGATCGGGCCGACGTACTTGATGCCGAGGTCCTCGAACATGGCCTGCGGCTGGAGGACGTCCTTGATGCCCTTCTTGATGCCGTGCAGCGCCTCGTAGGCGACGTTGCCGACGACCGGCGCGCGCGGCACGGTCTTCTTGATGAGGTCGAGCGCGTTCTCGTAGCCCTGCGTGACGCGCAGCTGGGCCAGGTGGGAGGCGAGGCCGCCGATCGTCGGCGAGTACGAGCGGCCGTTGTCGTTGACGACGATGATGACGGGACGGTCGGCGCCCGCGGCGATGTTGTTGAGCGCCTCCCAGCACATGCCGCCCGTCAGCGCGCCGTCGCCGACGACCGCGACCACGGCCCGGTCGGTCTCACCGCGGATCTGGAACGCCTTGGCGAACCCGTCGGCGTAGGACAGGGCGGGCGAGGCGTGCGAGTTCTCGATGATGTCGTGGTCGGACTCGGCGCGGCTCGGGTACCCCGACAGGCCGCCGCGCTTGCGCAGCCGCTCGAAGTCGTGGCGCCCGGTCAGCATCTTGTGCACGTACGCCTGGTGGCCCGTGTCGAACAGAATCTTGTCGTGCGGCGAGTCGAAGACCCGGTGCAGCGCGATCGTCAGCTCGACCGCGCCGAGGTTCGGCCCGAGGTGGCCGCCCGTCTTGGAGACCGCCTGGACGAGGAACTCGCGGATCTCCTCCGCGAGCCGAGTCAGTTGAGCGGCGTCCAGTCGTTTGAGGTCGTCGGGACCTGTGATCGACTCCAGCAGGCTCACTCGTGTCAACTCCTCCGTCGGGGACCGGGCTCCCCTGGCTCGGGCCGTTCCGAGTTTAATCCCGGTTCGCCCGCGACGCGCCGGAGGGCCGCTGCCCCCGGGGTGTGAAACGGCTGACCCCGGCGGCGCGCATGGGGTAGGACTTGAGCATGGCTGTCGAAGAGATCGTGCTGCTCAACGCGGACGACGAGGCCGTCGGAACGGCTCCGAAGGGCGCGAGCCACCATAGGGACACGCCGTACCACCTGGCCTTTTCCTGCTATGTCACGGACACGGAGGGTCGCGTGCTGATCACTCAGCGCGCGCTGGGCAAGCGGACGTTCCCCGGCGTGTGGACGGGAAGCTGCTGCGGCCATCCCGGCCCGGGCGAGAAGCTCCGCGACGCCGTCCTGCGGCGGCTCCGCGACGAGCTGGGCATCCGGGACGCCGACCTCATGTCCGTCCTGCCCCGGTTCCAGTACCGGGCCGTCGCGGCGGACGGGACCGTCGAGAACGAGCGCTGCCCGGTCGTGCGCGCGACCGTCCCTGCGGACACCGCCGTCCGGCCGAACGCCGACGAGGTCGAGCAGGCCGAGTGGTGGACGTGGGACCGGTGCCTGGAGCTGGCCGGGCGGCCCGAGTCGTCGCCGTGGTACCGCCTCCAGCTCGCCGAGCTCGCTCCCCTCGGCGCGCCCCCGGACTGGCCGGACGCGGGCCCCGCCGACCTGCCGCCCGCCATCGCCTGGTAGCTCCCGCACCCCGCGATCGGTGGCTCCCGCGCTCGGAAGCCCCCGCATCGGTCGCGCTCTGTAGCGGAGCGTGGCGCTCGCATCACCGCTAGATCACTTTTCCGTCCCCGGTGTTGACCCGCCCGGGCGTCCGAACGGACGCTTGCTTTTCCGGGGAACGGAGGAATCGGACGATGCGACTACGTGCTCCCAGGACCCGCCGGACGGTCTTCGCGGCCATGCTGATGACCGGCGCGATGACCGGCGCGCTCGCCCTGGCCGGCTGCGGCGCGAACGAGGGCGACGGCTCGGACGACGCGTCCCGGGTCGAGGTCTTCTCCTGGTGGACCGGTCCGGGCGAGGCCGACGGGCTGAAGGCCATGCAGGCCGACTTCGAAAAGAAGAATCCCGGCACGAAGTTCGTCAACGCGGCCATCGCCGGCGGGTCGGGGACGCAGGCGAAGGCCGTCCTGGCGAGCCGCCTGCAGAACCGCAAGCCGCCGGACTCGTTCCAGGGCCACGCGGGCGCGGAGCTGCTCGACTACATCAAGGCCGGGCAGATCGAGCCGCTGGACGACTTCTACCAGCGGAACGGCCTGAAGTCGGTGTACCCGCAGCAGCTCATCGACCAGATCACCTACCAGGGCAAGATCTACTCGGTGCCGGTGAACATCCACCGGTCGAACGTCCTCTGGTACAACCCGGGCATCCTCCGGGACGCCGGGATCGCCGGGCCGCCGAAGACGGTCGCCGACTTCATCACCGCGCTGAAGGCCGTCAAGGAGAGGACGAAGAAGGTCCCGCTGTCGCTCGGCGCGCAGTGGACGGCCGACCACCTGCTGGAGAACGTCCTGCTCGGCGATCTCGGCACCGACGCCTACAACGCGCTGTGGAAGCCGGGCGCCGACTGGAACACCCCGGCCGTGACCAAGGCGCTGAACGACTTCGCCGAGATCATGAAGTACACGACGCTGGAGGCCGCGTCCACGGACTGGCAGGGCGCCGCGAAGGCCGTCGTGGACGGCAAGGCCGCGTTCAACATCATGGGCGACTGGGCGTACGGCTACTTCGTCGGGAACGCGCCGAACGGCCTCGGCAAGAAGCTCGACACCGATTTCAAGTACGCGGCGGCGCCCGGCACCGAGGGCACCTACCTGTGGCTGTCGGACAGTTTCACCCTCCCCAAGGGCGCGCCGCACCGGGGCGGGGCCCTCGCGTGGCTGAAGGAGGTGTCCAGCAAGGAGGGGCAGGACCTCTTCAACCCGAAGAAGGGCTCCATCCCGGCCCGCAAGGACGCCGACAAGAGCCTCTACACGGGGTACCTGAAGGACGCTTTCGAGCAGTGGAACAGCCCGGACATCAAGCTGGCGGGCTCGTTCTGGCACGGCGTGAACGCCAACAACAAATGGCACGCCGACATCGACACCGCGGTGGGCCTGTTCCTCCAGAACAAGGACGCGGCCAAACTGCAACAAGGGCTGGTGAGCGCCGCCAAGAACAGCGGCCTGTGAACCGGTGAAGCTCCGCCGTAGCAGGAAATGGCTGCCGGGTCTGCTGCTGCTCTCGCCGTCCATCGTCGCGATCGGCCTGTTCGTCTACGGGCTCATCTTCTGGAACACGCGGGTCGCGCTGAGCGGCAAGCACGACGAGGTCAGCGAGTACGGGTTCGACAAGGGCCGGAACTTCGTCGACCTGTGGGACCAGCCGAGCTGGCCGGGCGCGGTGCAGAACGCCCTGGTGTTCACGGCCGTGTTCGTCGCCGGCGCCCTGGCGCTCGGCGCGTTCCTGGCGTTCCTGATGGACAAGGGGATCCGCGGCGAGGCGTCGTTCCGCGTCATCTACCTGTTCCCGATGGCGGTGTCGTTCATCGCCAGCGGCGTGGTGTGGCGCTGGCTGATGAACCCGGCGCCGCCTGACCGCGCGGTCGGGTTCAACCAGCTGTTCGACAAGCTGCACCTGGGGGCGCTGGCGAACAGCTGGTGGCAGGACCCGACGTGGGGCATGGCGGCGATGGCCCTCCCCGCCATCTGGCAGATGTCCGGGTATGTCATGGCCTTGTATCTGGCGGGGTTCCGGAGCGTGCCGGAGGAGCTGCGGGAGGCGGCGCGGGTGGACGGCGCGTCCGAGTGGAAGGTGTACCGCTACGTCGTGTTCCCGCAGCTCCGCCCGGTGACGCTGTCCGCGCTGATCATCCTCGGGCACATCTCGCTCAAGGTGTTCGACCTGATCATGGCGATCGCGGGCAAGCAGATCGTCACCTACGTCCCGGCCGTCGCCACCTTCGTGGAGATATTCGACCGGCACGACCCGGCCAACGGCGCCACGATCGCGACCTACCTGCTGGTGGCGGTCGCCGTCCTGGTGATCCCGTACCTGGTGTGGTCGGTGCGGGCGGAGCGGTCCCGGTGACGGCCCCGGCGCCCACCGCGGGCCGCCGGATGCGGGCGGTGAAGCTGGCCGTCCTGCTGGCCTTCGTCCTGCTGTTCCTGATCCCCGTCTACGTCCTGGTGGTCACGAGCTTCAAGCCGCTGGACGAGGCCGACGCGAGCAGCGCGTGGAGCCTGCCGGACAACTGGAGCACCTCCGGCTGGAGCGCCGCGTGGCACGACCTCCGCCCCGGCCTGGAGAACAGCGTCAAGATCGCCGTCACGGGCTCGGTGATCTCCGCCTTGCTCGGCTCGCTGAACGGCTACGTCCTGTCGAAGTGGCGCTTCCCCGGCTCGGACGTGGTCTTCACCCTGTTCCTGTTCGGCATGTTCATCCCGTACCAGGCGGTGATGATCCCGCTGGCCGGGCTGCTGACGGACATGGAGCTGTCCGGGACGATCCGCGGCCTGATCCTGGCCCACGTCGTCTACGGCATCCCGATCTGCACGCTGATCTTCCGGAACTACTACGTCACCGTCCCCGACGAGCTGATCGAGGCGGCCCGCGTGGACGGCGCCGGGATGCTCCGCACCTACTGGTCGATCATGCTGCCCGTCTCAGGCCCGGCCTTCGCCGTGACGCTGATCTGGCAGTTCACGTCCATGTGGAACGACTTCCTCTTCGCCGTCTTCCTCGGGACGCCCGACAGCTGGCCCGTCACGGTGACGCTGAACAACCTGGCCGGTTCGGGGGCGGTGGCCGTCCAGTACAACCAGCAGATGGCGTCGGCGCTGCTGGCGTCGCTGCCGACCGTCCTCGTCTACCTGCTGCTCGGACGCTTCTTCATGCGCGGCCTCATGGCGGGAGCACTGAAAGGGTGAGACACTCCTACCCGTCAACCTGACGACAACTTCGCGCGTCACATGGATGACCAGAGGAAATCGGATGGGAATCGAACGGCTTTCCGTTCGTCCCATATCACGACAGCGACCCGCTCGCCTCGTCCATTGGCAATTCCTGCGGGATGCGCCTAACCTCTCGGGCATCACTACGCGGTGTACCGGCGTCTCGCCGGGCCTCGGGGGATCCCGTGGTGGTGCAGGGACGGGAGAGCACCGGAGGTGACCGCGTGCAGGCGATCAGTGTTCAGCAGCCCTGGGCCTTCACGATCGCACGCGGCGGCAAGACCGTCTCGAACCAGAGCCTGCCGACCGCCTACCGCGGCCCGCTGCTGATCCACGCCTCCATGCGCGTCGACCTGAAGGCCTGCGACTCCCCGCTCATCCAGGCAGCCGGCTGGGACCCCCGCGACCCGCTCGCCACCATCGGCGCCGTCATCGCGATGGCCGACCTCGACGACGTCTGCTCGGCCACGGTCGCGGGCGGCGCCTGCGACTGCGGCCCCTGGTCGGAGCCGGGGACCTACCACTGGCGCCTCGCGGGCGTCCGGGCCCTCCCCCGCCCGATCGTGGCCCTCGGCCGCCCGGGCCTGTGGGAGCCGAAGCCCACCCTCGTCCAGGTGGTCACGACCATGCTCACGGCGGCGGCCGCTCTGGACCGCACGCCCTGAGCGCATCGGCGGCCTCGCGGAGCCGGCCGAACTCGGCGGCGATCCGGTCGATCGGCCACGACGCGTTCAGCCCGCTCGGATTGGGCAGGACCCACACCTTCGCGTCCCCGAACGAGTCGTCCTGCGGACCGATCTGAGTTCGCGGGCGTCCAAAAGCGGTGCGATAAGCGGTGACCCCGGCAACGGCTAGGTAAGTCGGGCGATAACGCTCGACAAGCCCGGCCAGCCGCCGCCCGCCCTCCCGGAGCTCGGCATCGGTCAGCTCGTCGGCGCGGGCGGTGGTCCGGTGCGCCAGATTGGTGATGCCGAGCCCGTAAGACGGCAGAAGCCCCTGCTCGGACGGGTCCAGAAGCCGATCGGTGAACCCCGACCGATACAACGCGGGCCAGAACCGATTTCCGGGACGCGCGAAGTGAAATCCAGTGGCCCCCGAGTAGAGCCCGGGGTTGATACCGCTGAAAAGCACCCGCAACGTCTCCCCTTCCGCGGGCAGAACGTCGTCGATGACCCGATCGCGAGCAGCCTCCAGTTCGGCCTTCGTAGGACGCATCACCCCAGATTACGGACGATGAGGATCAGCGCGGAGGTGCCGACGACGATGAGGAGGGTTCGGCGGAGGCGGCCGGCGTCCACGTAGCGGCGCAGCGGGCCGGCGGCCAGGTAGCCGGCGAGGACGAACGGGAGCAGCGCCAGCCCGGCGGTGACCTGGCGGGCGGGGAGCCGTCCGGCGAGCGCGAGGGCGGACAGGGAGAGCAGCGCGCTGGCGCTGAAGAACACGGCGAGGGTGGCGCGGACGCGGGGGCCGCTCTCCCGCTGGTAGAGGAGCGCGACGGGCGGGCCGCCGATGCCGGAGGCGGTGCCGGCGGTGCCGGAGATGATCCCGGCGGCGGTGAGCGTCCGGCGGTTGCGCGGGACCTCGCGGGACCAGCCGGTGGCGGCCAGCGCGCCGAGGACGAAGACACCGATCACGATGCCGAGGGCGCGGGTCGGGACGGCCGCGACCAGCAGGACGCCGAACGGCGTCCCGGCGAGGCGCCCGCCGAACGCCCACCCGATGCCGCGCAGGTCGGCGTGGTCCACCTCCTGCGCGAGGGTCGCGAGCGGCAGGAAGACCGAGAGCACGAGGATCGTGCCCGGCATCAGCGACGGGAACAGCATCGTCACGATCGGGGTCGCGACCAGCCCGACGCCGAGGCCGACGCTGCCCTGGACGACCGCGCCCAGCAGCGCGGCGAGCCCGGCGATCAGCAGGAATTCATAATCCGGCACGGCGTAGAACGGTACATGCCGGAGAATTCAGGCGGAGGCCTCCGAGAGGCGCCGGATCTGGTCATCCGTCAGCGTCGTGGCGGCGACGTCGATGAGCGGCGGGAGCTGGTCGAGGGTGCGGGCGCTGGCGATGGGCGCGGCGACGGTCGGCTGCGCGGCGAGCCAGGCGAGCGCGACGGTCGCGACGGCCTTGCCCTGCTCCTCCGCGACGATGTCGAGGGCGGCGAGGACCTTGCGGCCGCGCTCGGTGTCGAGGTGCCTGGCCGCGCTTCCGGCCCGCACGCTGTCGACGCCGGACCCGGGACGGTACTTGCCGGTCAGGAAGCCGGACGCGAGGCCGTAGTACGGGACGCAGGCCAGCCCGTGGCGTTCGGCGATGGCGCGGCGCTCGCCCTCGTAGGTGTCGCGGGAGACGAGGTTGTACTGCGGCTGGATGGCGACGTAGCGGGCGGTGCCCTCGCGTTCGCTGAACTCCAGGGACGCCTCCAGCCGGTCGAGCTCGATGTTGGACACCGCGATATGCCGGATCTTGCCCGCGGTGACGAGCTCGTCCAGCGCCGTCATGATCTCTTCGACGGGGACGGACGGGTCGTCGAAGTGCGTGTAGTAGAGGTCGATGCGGTCGGTACGGAGCCGTTTGAGCGAGTCGTCCACGGCCGCCTTGATCGTCGGCGCGGCCAGGCCCTGGTGGTCGGGGTGGCGGCCGCCCTTCGTCGCGATCACGAGGTCGTCGCGGTTGCGGCGGGCGGCCGTCCAGTCGCCGATGATGGTCTCGGACTCGCCGCCGCGGTTGCCCTCGACCCACGCGGAGTACTGGTCGGCGGTGTCGATGAAGGTGCCGCCGCCCCCGGCGTAGGCGTCCAGGATCTCGAACGAGCGGTCCCGGTCGGCGGTCCAGCCGAAGACGTTGCCGCCGAGCGCGAGCGGGAAGACGTCCAGGTCGCCGATCTTCTTCGTGTCAGCCATGGTCCGATCCAATCAAACGTTCCCGGCGGCCCGTGCCCGCCGCGGCGAGGACTATGCCTGGCAGAATGGAACGTATGTTCACGGCCTGTCTCGCCTTCGCCGCGGTGGCCGCCCTCGTGACGATCACCCCCGGCGTGGACACGATGCTCGTCCTCCGCACGACCGTGACCAGCGGGCGGCGAACGGGCTATCTCGCCGGAACCGGGGTGGCGGCGGGCCTGCTGTGCTGGGCGGCGGCGAGCGCCGCCGGGCTGACCGCGCTGCTGGCCGCGTCGCGGATCGCGTTCGACGTGCTGCGCGTCGCGGGCGCGTGCTACCTGCTGTGGCTGGGCGGGCAGGCGCTGTGGAAGGCCCGCCGCAGGACGCGGGACTCGGAGGAGGCGCCGGACGCGAGCGTCTCCGGCCGCACCGCGCTGCGCACCGGCCTGACGAGCAACCTGCTGAATCCCAAGGTCGGCGTCTTCTACATGAGCATGCTCCCGCAGTTCATCCCGCAGGGCGCCCCGACGTTCGGGACGAGCATGCTCTTCGGCGCCATCCACGTCGCCGAGGTGCTGGTGTGGCTGGGGCTCGTCGTCGTCGCGGCGAGCGCGGCGCGGCGCGTCCTGTCGCGTCCGGCCGTGAAGCGCCGCCTGCAGCAGGTGACGGGCGTGGCGTTCATCGGCTTCGGCGTCCGCCTGGCCGTGGAACGCTGAAACGGGCCGCCCCCTTGCAGGAGCGGCCCGTTCTGTCGCGGCCTACTTGCGGAGGAGGTTGCGGAGGACGTACTGCAGGATGCCGCCGTTGCGGTAGTAGTCCGCCTCGCCGGGGGTGTCGATGCGGACGGTCGCGGTGAACTCCTTGCCGTCCGCCCTGACCGTGACCTCGTCGGGCACGCCGCCCTCGTTCAGCGCGGTGACGCCGGTGATGTCGAACGTCTCGGTGCCGGTGAGGCCGAGGGACTCGGCGGAGTCGCCGTCCCTGAACTGGAGCGGCAGGACGCCGAGGCCGATGAGGTTCGAGCGGTGGATGCGCTCGTACGACTCGGCGATGACGGCGCGGACGCCGAGCAGCGCGGTGCCCTTCGCGGCCCAGTCGCGCGACGACCCGGAGCCGTACTCCTTGCCCGCGATGACGACCAGCGGCGTGCCCTGCGCGGCGTAGTTCTGCGCGGCGTCGTAGATGAACGCCTGCGGCGCGCCGTCCTGGGTGAAGTCGCGGGTGTAGCCGCCCTCGACGTCGTCCAGAAGCTGGTTGCGGAGCCGGATGTTGGCGAACGTCCCGCGGATCATGACCTCGTGGTTGCCGCGGCGCGAGCCGTAGGAGTTGAAGTCCTTGACGGCGACGCCGTTGTCCTGGAGGTACTGCGCGGCGGGCGTGCCGACCTTGATGGACCCGGCCGGGGAGATGTGGTCGGTGGTGACCGAGTCGCCGAGCTTCGCCAGGACCCGCGCGCCGTGGATGTCGGTGACGGGCTCCGGCTCGGCGGTCATGCCGTCGAAGTACGGGGCCTTGCGGACGTAGGTGGACGACGGGTCCCACTCGAACAGGTCGCCGGTGGGGATGTCCAGGCCGGTCCAGCGCTCGTCGCCCTTGAAGACGTCGGCGTAGCTCTCGGTGAACATCTCCTGCCCGATGGACGACTCGACGATCGCGGCGACGTCCTCCGGCGCGGGCCAGATGTCGCGCAGGTACACCGGCCCGTCGGCGCCGTCGGCGATCGGGTCGTTGAGGATGTCGATGTCCATCGTCCCGGCCAGCGCGTAGGCGATGACCAGCGGCGGCGACGCGAGGTAGTTCATCTTCACGTCGGGGCTGATGCGGCCCTCGAAGTTGCGGTTGCCGGACAGCACCGCCGTGACCGCGAGGTCGTTGTCGTTGACGGCCTTGGAGATCTCCGGCTGCAGCGGCCCGGTGTTGCCGATGCAGGTGGTGCACCCGTACCCGACCAGGTTGAACCCGATCTTGTCGAGGTACGGCGTGAGGCCGGCCCGCTCCAGGTAATCGGTGACGACCTGCGACCCAGGCGCAAGCGAGGTCTTGACCCACGGCTTACGGGTCAGCCCCTTCTCGACCGCGTTCTTGGCCAGCAGCGCCGCCCCGATCATCACGTACGGGTTGGACGTGTTCGTGCACGACGTGATCGCCGCGACGGCGACATGGCCGTGGTCGAGCTCGAACGTCGCGCCGCCGTCCAGCGTGACGGAAACCCGGTTGTGCGGCCGGAACGAGCCGTTGGGGTCGACGTGCCGCGGCTTGTCACCGCTCGTGTCGTGGCTGATCGCGGGCGAGTCGGAGGCGGGGAAGGACTCGTTGGACGCCTCGTCCGCCGCGCCCTGGACGCTCGCGACGTAGTTCTGCACGTCCCGGCGCCAGGTCTGCTTGGCGTCCGACAGCGAGATCCGGTCCTGCGGGCGCTTCGGCCCGGCCAGGGACGGGACGACCGTCGCGAGGTCCAGCTCCATGTACTCGGAGAACTCGGGCTCCACCGACGGGTCGAGCCAGAGGCCCTGCGCCTTCGCGTACGCCTCGACGAGCGCGATCTGCTCCTCGCTCCGCCCGGTCAGCCGCAGGTAGCTGAGCGTCTCGTCGTCGATCGGGAAGATCGCGCAGGTGGACCCGAACTCGGGGCTCATGTTGCCGATCGTCGCCCGGTTAGCGAGCGGCAGGGCATGAACGCCCTCGCCGTAGAACTCGACGAACTTGCCGACGACGCCGTGCTGGCGCAGCATCTCGGTGACGGTCAGGACCAGGTCGGTAGCGGTCGTCCCGGCGGGCAGCTCGCCGCTCAGCTTGAAGCCCACCACGCGCGGGATGAGCATCGAGATCGGCTGTCCGAGCATCGCGGCCTCCGCCTCGATGCCGCCGACGCCCCACCCGAGCACGCCGATGCCGTTCTCCATCGTCGTGTGCGAGTCGGTGCCGACACACGTGTCCGGGTAGGCGACGCCGTCACGGTCGAACACCACGCGCGCCAGGTGCTCGATGTTCACCTGGTGGACGATGCCGGTGCCGGGCGGGACGACCTTGAACTCGTCGAAGGCCGTCTGCCCCCACCGCAGGAACTGGTACCGCTCACGGTTGCGCTCGTACTCGCGCTGCACGTTGCGCTCGAACGCGTCCGGCGAGCCGAAGTAGTCGACGATGACGGAGTGGTCGATGACCATCTCGGCGGGCGCCAGCGGGTTGATCTTGCTCGCGTCCCCGCCCAGATCCCGGACGGCCTCGCGCATCGTGGCGAGGTCCACCACGCACGGCACGCCGGTGAAGTCCTGCATGATCACGCGGGCCGGGGTGAACTGGATCTCCTTGCTCGGCTGGGCCTGCGGGTCCCACTGCGCGAGCGCGCGGATGTGCTCGGCCGTGACGTTCGCGCCGTCCTCGGTGCGCAGCAGGTTCTCCAGCAGCACCTTGAGGCTGTACGGGAGACGGGCCGCGCCCTCGACGGCGTCCAGCCGGTAGATGTCGTACGACCTGTCGCCCACCTGCAGCTTGTCAAGGCTGCCGAAGCTGTTCGCGGACACGGACTCCTCCTCCGTCACCACCGCGCGTCCGGTCCGGGACATGAGCGCGCGGGCATGTATCGATCTTCAGCGGGTTCGATGCTCGCCTACCTTGATCCTGCCTTAGTCGGGCCCCGGACCAAGAATCAGGGCCGCCTAACTTCCGCACCTTTTCTCTTGACGTCAAGCTATCTACAACTTATCTCGACATCAAGCTTCTTTGAACCCCCGTACGGTCGGGGCATGGGCGTCGACTGGTACCGGATGCGCCCCCGGTGCGACGCGGCCACCTTCGCGGCCGCGGCGAGGGCGCAGGCGGCGGACTTCGCGGCGTCCGGACACTGGTTCACCGACGAGTTCGGCCACCTGGACCCGCCCGCGCGCGCTCCCGGCCCAGACATCACCGCACTGGTGGACGTGGAGCCGGGCACCTCGCACCGCGTGATCGGCCTCGTGCTCACGCCGCTGCTGCCCGCCGAATGGCGCTTCGCCATGTACCGCAGCTTCCTCCCGGACGAACTGGGCCGCCAGGTGCGGCTGTGGCGCACCCATATAGCGGAGGCGAGAGCCGGCGAACACGAACCGTACCTGCGCGCCTGGTACACCTACGCGACCACGCGGCAGCTCACGGACCGCTGGACCGGGCTCCGCCACCTGGCGATGGACGCGGCCGGACGCACGAACGCCTGGGCGACCCGCCCGGCACTGGTCCATGTGCGCACCCGCATCCTGACCTGCCCGCCCCCCGAGCCGAGCCC